>DASUVS010000051.1:0-12343 GCA_036378835.1 Binatia bacterium
GGTATTTTTCTTCAGCAGCGCTTATGGCCAATCCGAGGATGAGCTCGTAGCCGGAGCCAAGAAGGAGGCGAAAGTCACCTTCTGGAGCGGCATGGCGTTGGATGACTCACGCTTGGTGGCCGCCGGGTTCGAGAAAAAATATCCGTTCATCAAGGTCGATATTTTCCGGGCGGGAGGCGAGCAGATTGTCAATCGCGCGATTGCCGAAGCGGGCGCCGGACAGAACACATCCGATGTGCTCAATGCTTTCGCTTTGAAGGTGCTGCAAGAAAGAAATTTTTTACAACCGTACGCCGCCTCCGAAGCGGCCGCTTATCCGGCGGCCTATAAGGATCCCAAGAACTTCTGGGTATCGTTGAAGAACAATTACAACGTCATCGGCTACAACTCGAGGCTGGTCAGTCCTCAGGAAGCCCCGAGAAATTGGGAAGATCTGCTGCATCCGCGTTGGAAAGACAAGCTTGGCATGGATGACGAGGAGTACTTCTGGTATGCCGGAATGCTCAAACATTGGGGCGAAGCGAAAGGGAAAAAATACATGGAAGCCCTGGCCAAGCAGGGCATTCAATGGCGGAATGGACACAACTTATTGGTGGAACTGATGGGCGCCGGCGAGTACCCCGTTTCAGTGGTGATTTACCCGGAACGCGCCGAACAACTGAAGGCCAAAGGCCAGACGGTCGAATGGGTGAAAACCACCGATCCGATTCTGGTCAATATGGATATCATGGGAATTGCGGCTAAAGCGCCGCACCCTAATGCGGCAAAGCTATTTTTTAACTATGTGCTTTCCAAAGAAGCGCAGATGATTCTTCACAGCCGCCATCGGATCTCGGCGCGCACCGACATCCCGCCGCTGATGGCGAGCATGGAGCCCAAGAAGCTTCCCTTGGTGCCGCTCGATCCGGCAATTCCGACGAATGCGAGCGTCGTTCGGGAATTCAGATCTGTCTTCGGATTGAAGTAAGGTGATCTTAATCAGACAACCCAAATAGCAAGCTAAGGATTTGCACGTCTGCTGGCGATGATACCTTGCGCGCATTTAGCCGGCCGAAAGGAGAGGACGTGACCATGGAAATCACAAGTGACAAGTTCGTCCTGTTCACCCAGCCTGGTTGAAGCAGTTGCCTTAGAACGAAAGAGTTTCTTTCGAAAAAAGGCATCGAATTTTCCACTATCGACGTTTTGAACGACCCGGCGGGGCGAGAGCAGTTGCTCAGCTTGGGGGCGCAGAGTGTGCCGGTGCTGTCAAAGGATGGTCAGTTCATCTTCTGCCAGAACATGGAAGACGTGGCTGAATTTGTCGGACTGCAAGGTACTGGACACAGCCCGCTTTCGCCGCAAGCATTGTTCGACAAGTGGATCACCGTGCTGCGCGCAGCGCAACGTTACGTACTTCAGATTCCCAACCCGCGACTGACGGAGCGCGCCATTGAAAATCGCGACCGCTCGATCCGGCTTCTTAGCCATCACATCTTTCGCATCGGCGAAGCTTTTTTAGATACCGCGTTGGAGAATGTCGAATACCGCACCAACAATGCCAACGTGCCGCCCGCCGACGGAAGCTGCCTGACGGGTGTCGAGATTGCGGCTTATGGCGCAGGGATTATCGAACGGATCGAGAATTGGTGGATCCGACTCGAAGACAAATCCTGCCGGCAAAAGGTCAGGACATTTTATGGTACGCCGCCGATGCACCAACTGTTTGAGCGCTCAACCTGGCACTCGGCACAGCATGCGCGGCAAATGATCGCCGTGCTCGAACGCTTCGGTATCGAACCTGACAACCGGTTAACTGCCGAGGATCTTGCCGGACTCCCTCTCCCGGAAGGGATTTGGGAGTAGAGAGCCTCAAAGTGTTTCACCATGAGGTTTCAAAAATCTTACTTCAGCTTCGTGTAAGGTGATGCGCATGACGCCAGGACGATCTCATGCTTGCGCTTCTGACATTGGTGAATTCCCGCCGCGCAATCTCCTGTTGACGACGAGCTTTGCTTTCGACTAACTTCCAGCGATAGTTGGTCCAGTCGAACGATAACCGAGGTGAATCATGTACGACATCGCCGGAAAGAAAATTCCCAGCACATTAGGAGAGATTGTCGAGCCCGCGCACACAGCTTTGCTCATTTGGGATATGGAATACGCCATCTGCCCCAACGCTTTCAATTACCAGGACATGGTGCCCAAGCTGAAGGAAGTGTCCTCCCTGGCGCGCCGGGTTGGCGCGCCGGTTTTCTATTCAATGCAGACCGGCTTTGATCTGGCCAAAGAAGAAGCGGGAGTTTGGGTGCGCATCAGGATGAAGCGGGCGAAAGCCAGCGATCCGAGTCAACTCTTGAACCAGAAGGACGATCCGCACGACAGGGAGATCATTGCGGAGTTGAAACCCCAGCCTCAAGACATCGTTTTTCAAAAGCGGCGGCCGGACGCCTTTGTCGGGACGGATTTCGACCTGATGCTCAGAAGTAACGGCATCAAAACGATTATGATTAGCGGCGTCGCGACCGAAGGCGGTGTCGAAGGCACGGCGCGAAGCGCGCGCAATCTCGGCTATGACGTAGTGATTCTGAAAGACTGCGTCGGCTCTAGAAGTCGCGATTTACACGAGATGGCGCTGAAGCTGATGGAGGGGAGCTTTTTCGATATCACCACCGCGGTCGAAATCGCCGCTATCTGGGGAGAAAAGTAAACCCTCAGAGTATCTACCAGCTTCATAAAATAAGATGAAAGGGTTGCATTCGATGAAAATTGCCGTGATTGACGATTATCAGAACGCATTCCGGACATTGAAGTCTTACCCGAAGCTCAGTGACCATGAGGTCGTGGTATTTACCGATACAGAAACGGATATCGGCAAATTGGCCGACAGACTCAAAGACGCCGATGCGGTGGTGCTCACGCAGCAACGATCGAGTTTTCCGCGGGCCTTGATCGAACGATTGCCAAAGTTGAAACTGATCGGTCAGACTGGACGCGCCGCGACTCACGTGGATCTCGATGCCTGCACCGAGAAGGGGATCGTGGTTTCCGCGGGCGGCACCGGCAACTCGAACGCAACCGCAGAGCTGACCTGGGGACTCATTCTGAGCGCGCTGCGGAATCTTCCGCTTGAAGTTAAACGGCTCAAGGAGGGTCATTGGCAATCGACGTTGGGCATCGGCGTCAATGGCAAGACGTTGGGTATTTACGCTTACGGCAAAATCGGCAGTATCGTTGCCGCCGCCGGCAAAGCATTCGGCGCACGAGTGGTGTGTTGGGGCCGCGAAGGCTCCACCGCTCGGGCCAAGGCCGCCGGGTTTGAAGTAGCCGAGAGCCGCGAAGACTTTTTTGGCCGGGCGGATATTTTGAGCTTACATCTGCCGCTCAACAAAGACACCCAAGGGATTGTCACCCGCGACGATCTCGGCCGTATGAAACCGACGGCGCTGATCGTCAACCCAAGCCGCGCGGGGCTGATTGCCCCCGGCGCCTTAGTCGAAGCGCTCAAAGCCGGCCGCCCGGGTATGGCTGCCGTGGACGTCTACGAAAAAGAGCCAGTGATCGGCGCCGATCATCCGCTTCTAAAAATGAACAATGTCACCTGCACGCCTCATTTAGGTTATGTCACCAGGGAAGGTTACGAGGAATATTACGCTGTGGTGGTCGATGATATTCTTGCCTTCGCCGCAGGCAAGCCGCAAAACGTGCTCAATCCGCAAGCGATCGCGAAGAAATAATCATCCCGCGAGGATTGCACCGAAGCGTTGGTGATTGGTATATCGATGCCGCTGAAAGACATCGATGCCGCAATTGCGGCAGTCACTCTAACGTTAACATTCGATGGCGCGGACCCGATATTGGAACGAAGCGGGCAAGCGCAACGGAGTTTGTGAGCCTTTTTCAGCTGCCCATTAGTGTTCTTCCCGGAACAACCCTAAGCTTTCCAACACCGGCCGGTCCGTGACCGAGAAGATGATCGCAGGGTCCCGCTTTGACGTATTCTGAAACTGGTGCCATTTCCATGACGGGACAAAGAAACAGTCTCGTTCGCTCCAGCTCAGTTCTTTTCCGGCGGTTTTTTTCGGACCCACGGTCGTAAGACCTTCGCCCTGAACC
Organism: Binatia bacterium; assembly: GCA_036378835.1. Classification (GTDB taxonomy): domain Bacteria; phylum Desulfobacterota; class Binatia; order UBA9968; family UBA9968; genus WHTF01. The sequence continues at coordinate 4,096 of DASUVS010000051.1, forward strand.
ACATGATAAATAGTGCTGCTGGTATGGCGGTGCGGTTTGGTAGTTTCACCAGGCCGGAGTAACTGGATCCAACAACCGATAGTCGGCATGGTCGGGCCACCGGTCAGGGGATGAACGTACTCGAGGAGAACTCCGTCGTGCGGGTCGTTGCCGCCGGCCCCGGCGATGTCTTGCAGCGCGCGCAAGGTATCGCGCCACTTATAGGTGTACGGCAGCGCCGCATTATTAGTGATGCTCTTCATCCGCGGCCGGACCGCGCCCAGGCTTTGTTTGCAATAACCATCGGCTTTGACTACAGGCTGGGCGGGACCTTCGCCATAGTTCTCTTGGAACACCGCATCAAGATGGTTGCTCAAATGAATATCGAGCACGTCGAGCCAGACAACATTTTTCTCTCCAGGATTGAAGTGATCGTGCCACGTCCAATTGGGCGTGAGCACTAGATCGCCCGGCTCCATCAGCATCTGTTCGCCTTCGACATTGGTGTACGCCGTGCCGTCTGCCTCAACCACGAATCGCAGCGCAGCCGCGGTATGTCGATGGCACTCGGCGCGCTCGCCGGCTTTGACCAGTTGTATCGACATCTGCAAAGTGCGGGTGGTGGCTTTTTTGTTGGTCAATGATGGATTGACCAGCTGAACGGTCCGACGCTTTGCAGCGTCATCGATGCCGCCCAACTTCACGACTTCACCGGACTCCATCAGGCATGAATAAATCACCGACCAAGGCCAGACGTGAGCGACCAGCTCCGGGTTCTTCTCGCGCGGTTGCCAGTGACCTCCCAACGAATATTCCGCCAATCGCCGGTGTAAAGCTGCCAGCTCGGGAGTTTCAACCAATGGATGTCCGTCGCTCATGGGATTTTCTCCTGTTTAGCGAATTATCGCTCCGCTGAAGTGCGCCGAAGCTTCGGTACTCTAACGCCAGGTAAAATACCGTGTCAAACGCACCAGGATTCTCCCCTTCAATTGTGCTGGGACTGCGTGATAATTCTTAGCGGGGGTTGTTGTCTTGCCGAACACAAAAAACTTGACATGGTGCGGGGCCTTAGAGGTCGCATCAAGAAAGACCTCCCACTCTCGTGTGGAGCGCAGCCGACGAGTTGAAGGATCGTATGGCTTACGTTTTGGCGCTTCAGCGAAGGCGACGGTTCCCCGGAATGCATGACAGAGGCGCACAGCAAAACATCGATAATGTGGTTGACGAGATGCGCGTTTAGTTCATGAGATCTGCAAGACGTCCAGATTGACTAGAAAAACCCTGGGCAGACCAGGTAAACGGCTATTGCAAAGGAAATGATCGCCCGCATTCGTTACATTCGTCGATCCAAGCTACGGTACTGAATCGCTTCGGCGATGTGGCTCGACTGCATTTCCTCAGAGCCGGCGAGATCCGCGATGGTGCGGCCGACTTTGAGCACACGGCTGTACGCACGAGCGCTGAGGCCCAAGCGGTTGATGGCGTTTTCCAGGAGCTTTTCGGCATCTTCTTTGAGCAGGCAATGACGCTTTATGTCGCGTGAGCCCATTTGCGCATTGCCGTGAATATTTCTCTTTTTGAACCGCTCTAACTGAATGGCGCGCGCGGCATTGACCCTTTGGCGAATTGAATCGGAACTTTCGCCGGCGTCTTTACTGGCGAGATCCTGGTAGCGCAGCGCCGGCACCTCGACTTGAATATCGATGCGGTCGAGCAACGGCCCGGATACCCGGGAACGGTAACGCTGAATCTGTAACGGCGTGCAGACGCACTCCTTTTGCGGATCGGTGAAAAATCCGCAGGGGCACGGATTCATAGCGGCAACCAGCATGAAGCCGGCGGGGTAATTAATCGAACCGATTGCTCGTGATACGGTGATGCTGCCATCCTCGAGCGGCTGACGCATAACCTCGAGGACATTGCGTTTAAACTCGGGCAATTCATCGAGGAAGAGCACGCCGTTGTGCGCTAGCGAAACTTCGCCGGGCTTAGGCACGGTCCCGCCGCCGACCAAACCGGCATCGGAGATGGTATGGTGCGGGTAACGAAACGGGCGGGTGGCGATGATCGGCGAACCGTTGAGCAAGCCCATAACGCTGTGGATCTTGGTGGTTTCAAGCGCTTCGGCAAGTGTCAGGTCTGGCAGGATTGTCGGCAGTTTATTTGCCAGCATGGTCTTACCCGAGCCGGGTGGGCCCACCATAATCACATTGTGGCCTCCCGCTGCGGCAACTTCTAATGCGCGCTTGACGTGCTGCTGGCCTTTAACGTCGGTGAAATCCGAGCTGTATTGCGATTGCTGGCGGAACAGAGCTTCAAGGTTGACCTGGGTGCGCTCAATGGCGCGGCGACCGTTTAAAAACTCTACCACTTCAGGAAGGTCACTGACGCCAAGAACTTCGATCTCGCTGACGACTGCGGCTTCAGGCGCGTTGTGCTTGGGCAGGATCAGCCCTTTGACATGTTCTCTTTTTGCCGCCATGGCAATGGGCAACGCGCCACGCACAGGCTTGATCGCGCCATCGAGCGATAGCTCGCCTATGAGGAAATAATCGTTGATTAGATTTTTATCGACCGAACCTTCCGCGGCAAGAATACCGATGGCCATCGGCAGGTCGTAGGCCGAGCCTTCTTTCTTGATATCGGCTGGCGCAAGATTGATCGTGATGCGCTTGGCGGGAAAAGTGTAGCCGCAGTTCTTGACGGCGGCGCGGATCCGATCTTTGCTTTCTTTGACCGCGCCTTCAGGCAACCCCACCGTCGCAAGCTGGGGCAGGCCGGAGGCCAGATCGATTTCCACTTCGACGCGCAACGCGTCGATGCCGTATAGGGCCGCGCTGTTGATCTTCGCTAGCATAAACCGCCGGCTACGCTAGCAAAGGCGCCACAGGATAACAACTAGAATTTATCCTTCTTGAAGGACTTGAGCGATGATGGCCGCGTGCGAAGCGCGTCATCTTTGCTGACCCGATCGAAGACGTGGACGCCACGATTGTGGAGTAATGTAGGGCGAGAGATCGCCCGTTTGGCGGCGGCGGCGCAGGTCGTGCACTTCCTGAGCGGCTTATCGCTGACTTTTTGAATCGCTTCGAAGCGATGGCCTTGAGAACATTCGTATTCGTAAAGCGGCATCCTGCTGGCGGTAATTAGCATATTAAAAATCGTGTCACAATGAAGCGACTAGTTTGTCTGATAGAAGGTTTCCTGGTATAAGATTCTATGGTTGTCGCGGGTCGATCGATCATTCCACACTACCAACCACAGGTCTCACTGTTATTAATCTTGCTCGGAGGTGAGAGATGTTAGAGCAAGAAGTCTTGCCAGTCGGATTAACTTTCGACGACGTCTTGTTGATTCCCGCCGAATCCGCAGTCTTGCCGCGAGACACCGATGTCTCCACCCGTCTAACAGAACGCATTACCCTGAACATCCCCCTCGTCAGCGCCGCAATGGACACCGTGACGGAATCCAAGACAGCCATCGCGATGGCGCAGGAAGGCGGCATGGGAATTATCCATCGAAATCTTCCGGTCGGTATCCAAGCAGGAGAGGTGGAAAAGGTTAAAAAATTCGAAAGCGGCATGATCTCCGATCCGATCACTGTGGCGCCGGACCAGCAGATTTCCGAAGCCAAGGTGATCATGGACAAGTATGGCATTTCGGGATTGCCGGTGAAGCGCGACGGCCGGCTGGTCGGGATTCTGACGAATCGTGATCTGCGCTTTGAAAAGAAGCTCGACCGCACGGTTTCCGAAGTGATGACCAAAGATAAATTGGTTACCGTGAAAGAGGGGGTCGATCTTGATGAAGCAAAAGAACTTTTGCACCGGCATCGGATCGAAAAGCTTTTGGTAGTTGACGACAACTTCAATCTCAAAGGACTAATTACCGTTAAGGATATCGAGAAACGGACCCAGTTTCCCAGCGCTTGCAAAGACACGCGCGGCCGCCTGCGGGTCGGAGCGGCGGTCGGAGTAGGAGCGGACTGGGAGGAGCGAGTCGAAGCCCTGGTGCGCGCGGGCGTGGATCTCATCGCCATCGATACGGCGCACGGGCATTCAAAAAATGTCCTGGATACCATCCGACAAATTCGGGGACGCTACCCGGACCTTGATCTTTCCGGCGGCAATGTCGCTACAGCCGAAGGGACCACGGCTCTGATTCAGGCGGGTGTCAATGTCGTCAAAGTCGGCGTAGGTCCGGGGTCGATTTGCACAACCCGGGTGGTTTCCGGAGTCGGAGTGCCGCAAGTGACCGCCATTGGAAGTTGCGCCAAGGCCGCGGCGCGCCATAACGTGCCGATTGTCGCCGATGGAGGTATCAAATTCTCCGGCGACATCACCAAAGCTTTGGCTGCCGGAGCGGACAGCGTCATGATCGGCAGCCTATTTGCCGGAACCGAAGAAAGTCCTGGAGAAACGATTCTCTATCAGGGACGAACCTACAAAGTCTATCGTGGTATGGGTTCGTTGGGGGCAATGAAGCAGGGCAGCAAAGATCGCTATAGCCAAGGCGATGTTGAAGAAGCCATGAAGCTAGTGCCCGAAGGCATCGAGGGACAGGTGCCGTACAAAGGTTCGTTGTCATTCAATATTCATCAGTTGGTTGGAGGCTTGCGCGCGGGTATGGGCTATCTGGGTTGCCGAGATGTCGCCACGCTTCGGGCTAAAGCCAGGTTTATGCAGATCACCGCGGCGGGATTGAGAGAAGGCCATGTTCATGATGTCTTCATCACCAAAGAAGCCCCTAACTACAGCGTCGAATGATCCTCGTTCTTGATTTTGGTTCCCAATACACACAACTCATCGCGCGCCGCATTCGCGAATCCCACGTGTACTGTGAGATCCATCCTTTCAGTGTCGGCCTCGATAAAATTGCGGAACTAAATCCTCAGGGAATCATTCTTTCCGGCGGACCGGCCAGCGTCTACCAGGAAAACGCACCCAAAGTTAAGCCTGAGCTTTTCGATCAAACCGTGCCATTTCTAGGTATTTGCTACGGTATGGGAGTGATCAATCTCGCCTCCGGTGGCGAGGTGGCGCGCGCTGATGATCGTGAGTACGGACCCGCTGATCTGATGATCGACAGCAACGCCGACCTGTTTTATGGGTTTAAAAAAAATGATCCGGTGCGGGTGTGGATGAGTCATGGGGATAAGATGACCGTTATCCCTCCCGGTTGGAGCAGCCTTGCCCACAGCGGCAATTCGCCCATCGCCGCCTTCGTCGACCCCACCCGGCAGTTTTTTGGCGTGCAGTTTCATCCCGAAGTGGCGCATACGCCGCGAGGCAAGGAAATTCTCGATAATTTTGTGTTCCGTATCTGTGGTTGCAAGCCCGACTGGACGATGGAACATTTTATCGAAGCTTCCGTACAGAAGATTCGCGATCAGGTCGGCACGGGACGGGTTTTATGCGCCCTCAGCGGCGGGGTCGACTCATCGGTGGCCGCTAGCTTAGTTTATCGGGCGATCAAAGATCGGTTGGTCTGCGTTTTCGTCAATAATGGTTTGTTGCGGCAGGGAGAAGCCGAGCGCGTTTGCCAACTATTCAGCGAACGCTTTGGCGAGAGCTTTCGATACGTGGACGCCAGTGAGGCTTTTCTTTCGGATTTGAGCGGTATTGAAGATCCGGAAATAAAGCGCAAGAAAATCGGCTATAGATTCATCGAAGTTTTTGAAAGCGAGGCCGAGAAATTAGGCGAAATCGATTTTCTCGCCCAAGGAACACTCTATCCGGATGTGATCGAATCGGTTTCGTTTGTCGGTCCTTCGGTTACTATTAAAAGCCATCACAACGTCGGTGGTTTACCGGCTGCAATGAAACTCAAGCTCATCGAACCATTGCGCGAGCTGTTCAAGGATGAAGTTCGTATTCTAGGCAAAGAGCTTGGATTGCCTCATGAAATGATTCACCGGCAGCCGTTTCCCGGACCTGGACTGGCGATCCGCATTCTGGGCCCCGTAACGGAAGAGCGGCTCCGGATTATTCGCGCTGCCGATACCATCGTCTGGCATGAAATGCGCGCCGCCCGGCTGTATGAAAAAGTCTGGCAGTCTTTTGCGGTTTTGTTGCCGGTAAAAACTGTCGGAGTCATGGGTGACGAGCGCAGCTATGAAAATGTCATTGCTCTGCGAGTGGTCGAAAGTCTTGACGGCATGACTGCCAACTGGGTTCCTTTGCCCGCTGATTTGCTATCAAGAATTTCCAATCGGATCATCAATGAAGTTCGTGGAGTGAACCGCGTTGTCTATGATATCTCTTCAAAACCTCCGGCCACTATCGAATGGGAATAGCAACTCATTGCGCATGGAGTTGAGCGACCGGTGTCCGTTCGTTGATGAAAGAGATTTCACAGGTTCTACTGTTCGACAGCGACCGCCGCTTATTGGTCTACCTTCGCGACAATAACCCGGCCATTCCGTTCCCAAATCACTGGGATTTCTTTGGCGGCCATCTGGAAGCAGGGGAGACTCCCGAACGGGCGTTGGTGCGGGAAGTAAAAGAAGAGCTCGGAGTTGAATTAAAGCAGTGGAAATTTTTTCGGCTTTATCATTGCACCCGAGGAGACGCTTATCCCAATCTTAAACACATTTATTGGGCGAAGATCGATCAATCCGCCGCGCAGCTGACGCTTAACGAAGGACAGAGGCTGATGAGTATTGGACTCGAAGAACGAGATCGCGTAAAGTTTGCGAATATCCTCGCGCAAATCCTCGAAGACTTTATCGGAAGCGGGCTCTGGCCGGAACGCGGACTCCATTCGTGAAACGAAATTGCGTGATCGAATTGTCGGGTCCATGCCGTTTGTGCTAAGTCATGATTACCGCAATGGAACACTCTCGTTTTGTACATCTTCACTGTCACACCGAATACAGTTTGCTGGATGGCGCCAACAAGGTCGAGAAACTATTCAAGCGCATAAAAACGCTCAAGCAGCCGGCCGTGGCCATGACCGATCACGGCAACATGTTTGGCGCGGTCGAGTTTTATCGTGAGGCGATTAGCCACGGTATCAAGCCGATCATCGGCTGCGAAATTTATGTCGCGCCGACTAGCCGGTTCGAGAAAAAAGGCGTCGATCGCGGACCCAAGGAGTACAACAATCATCTTATTCTGCTGGCGATGAACGGTGAGGGGTATCGTAATCTGTGCAAGTTGGTTTCTCTCGGCTACATGGAAGGATTTTATTACAAGCCGCGCATAGATAAGGAATTGCTCGGTGAGCTTAACGGCGGATTGATCGCGCTCAGCGCTTGCCTGCAAGGCGAAGTCTCCCAGGCGCTGAGCTATGGCAACGTTGAGAAAGCCAAAACCGCAGCGGCGAGCTATTTATCGATCTTCGGTGATCGCTACTACATAGAAGTCCAAGACAATAAACTGGCGGAACAGGAGAAGGTCAATCGATTGCTGGTCGAAATGGCTAAGGACTTATCGATCCCGGTGGTGGCCACTAACGATTGCCACTATGGCGAGCGGGATGATTTTCACGCGCATGATGTTCTTCTTTGCGTGCAGACCGGCAAGACCGTGACCGACGATAATCGGCTCAAGCTGGACACCGACGAACTTTATTTAAAATCAGCGGAAGAAATGATTGGCGGCTTCGACTATTGTCCGGGGGCCGTAGAGCGAACTCTGGAGATCGCTGAACGCTGTAATGTCGAAATGGAGTTCGGCAAATATCATTTTCCGAACTATACCCCTCCTAAAGAGATCAGCCTAGACGACTATCTCGACGAGCTCGCCCGTAGCGGTCTCGAAGAGAGGCTTGCCGGTGTCGTCGAGCCTGGGCTCAGAAGCAGCTACGTAGAACGACTTGAGTACGAGCTCGAGATTATCAAGAGAATGCAATTTCCCGGCTATTTTCTGATCGTGGCGGATTTTATCAACTACGCCAAACAGAACGGCATCCCGGTGGGACCGGGACGCGGCTCATCCGCCGGCAGTTTGGTGGCGTACGCGCTCAAAATTACCGACTTGGATCCGATTCGGCATGTTTTGCTGTTCGAGCGATTTCTCAATCCCGAGCGCCGCTCGATGCCGGATATCGATGTAGATTTTTGCATCCGCGGCAGGGCACAGGTGATTCAGTACGTCAAGGAAAAGTACGGCGCGGACCGGGTCGCGCAGATCGCGACTTTCGGAACTTTGAAGGCCAAGGCGGCCATCAAAGATGTCGGTCGCGCGCTGGGATTTACCTTCGCTGAAACCGATATGATTGCGAAACTGATTCCCGCGCCGAAACAAGGATTTGATTATCCACTGAC
>DASUVS010000052.1:0-18270 GCA_036378835.1 Binatia bacterium
GTTTTGAAAAGACCGGTAGATAACGGTGCTCTTTGCAAGCATTAATCAGGGCCTTCGATCCGTAAGGGCGTTTCTCCGGTGGATTTTGAGTTGGATCGAGCCAGGTGCTCCAAGTGTTGCGGAGAATATCTACGTCATCGATCGGATTGCAGCGGCTACTCATCGCCCAGATCACTTGATCCATATCCGTCGGATCGATGTCTTCATCGACCGCGATAATCCATTTCGTGTAATAAGCGCCTCCAGGTACTTGGGCAGCCAACGCTAAGGCTTGTGCTGCATGGCCGGCATATCGCTGTTCGAGACTGATTACCGTCATGCCGAAACCCCCGGCGCCAGCCGGATGCGCATAGACTCCCTGAATGCCCGGCACTCCGAGTTTGTCTAAATCGTCCCAGATGCGCGCCGATCGGATGATAGCAAAAAACCCACTCTGCTCGTTGGACGGATAATCGGCCATTAAAGCATTGGTGAGTATCGGATTGCTGCGGTAATGGATAGCGGTAATTTCCACAAGAGGGCAGCCGGCTTCGGGTCTGCCGTAATAGCCCGGAAATTCACCGAATGGGCCTTCGCTCTTCACCGAATTAGGCTTGATTACGCCTTCAACCATAAACTCAGCATTTGCCGGCAGCAGCAGATCGGTTGTCTTACCCTTGACCACAGGGATCGGTTCGCCCTTGATGCCGCCTAGAAATTCATATTCCGAAACGTTCTTGGCGAAGGTTTGCGATCCGACAACCATAAATAGTGGATCAATTCCCCATGCGGCGGCGACTTCAACCGGTTTGCCCATCTGCCAAGAACGGGTGATATGCAGGCGCGCATCTTTTCCAGGAGAAAGGTAGAGGCCGGCCTCTTTCTTACCTTGAAGCATCATGCGATAGGTGCCGACGTTTAGATAGCCGGTATCGGGATCCCGGGTGATGACGCAATCGGCCGTTCCTGCATAGCGACCACCATCCAACGGCCAATGCTTGGGGATCGGCAGCTGAGTTAAATCGATTTTGTCACCCATTAAAGTGTTCTGGAAAAAGCCGGCTTCGGACTGCTGCACTTCCCGGGGTGGTGTCCGGTGTTTGAGCTTATCCTTTACCCGTCTGATTAATTCCACCGTAGGGGTATCAGGAGGCTCTTCCATTGTCAGCGCGATCCGCTGCAAACTTGGTCCTAAGATGTTCCAGAGAGAGCGCGCTTTGAACGGGCTGCTCTCATAGCCCTTGATGTTGTCGAAAATGATTGCCGGAGAAGGTTTTTGCTTGGCGACCAAGTAGCCGATGGCGCTCATCTCTTCGTCGCAGCTAACAGGTTCGCTTACGCGTACCAGGTCGCCCATTTCTTCAACCCGTTCGACCCATTGACGCAAATCCTGTATTGGTTTGTTCCCTGCTGATTCTGTGGCTTTCTGTTCACGTTTGGCCATCGCTATTAACCTCCAGTGCTTTTCTCTCAGACTAAGAAATACGAGCTGTTAAAGCCGGCCTTTTTTCGGCAACAGAGACTTAAAATAAGCGAAGCCATCATAAGCACGATAGGTCATATTTTCTTTCATGTAATCGATATCCTTCTGCGGCATGATCGATGGCTTGCCGACGCAGCTCGCGACAAACTGCATATAGGCAGTACGCTCCAAATATATCGCGTGAACTGTAGCATATTCCAAGCTGTCGCCGCACACAATAACGCCATGTCCTTTGAGTAACATCGCCATGCGATTGCCCAGCGTCTGGCAAACTTCTTTACCGTCTTGGATCGTATAGATAAGCCGGGGACTGGGGAATATCGGAGTTTCTGGGGCGAAAACCGCTGCTTGATTGTAAATCGGCAGGATCGGGGTGCCCGCAACCGAAAATGCCGTCGCCAGCGATTGATGAGTATGAACGACCGAATTAACATCCGCGCGAGCGGCATAAATAGAAGCATGGATCATGGTTTCGCGAGGCGGGTTCTTGAGTTTCGTGATCGCACGCTGGTTCCCAGCTTTCGCGTAGTTCTCCTCGCAAATTTCCATGTACTGGTCGATGTCGACCATAATGATATCTCTGCTCGAGATCTCGCCGAGCGGCGCCAGAACGGGTTTGATAAAAAACTTTCGGGTTCCGGGAATGCGAGCGCTGACGTGACCATGGTAGTCTGCCAAACCCTGATGAAACATAATGCGGTTGCCTAAAGCTACTTTGGTTTTTAATTCTTCGAGTTCTTTCCTGCTGCTCTTACTCATGACTCTCCTTTTGATACCAGTGATTCTCGACAATGACGGAGAATTGCAGTTGCCGTCACTCTAACCTGAAGATCAGAAAACGCAAATGCGTCGAGGTCCCATTAAGCGCCGTGCTACGGATAAAGGATAGGCTGCGTTTCTCTACGTTCATTCCAGCCCTCACCTCAACTTCAGGCGATCCCTAAATTCACTTTCAACGAAATCTTGTTCAACGGCAATCATAGCGCAGCGCTGCCATCCCCATCCGCACGGTGAAGTCTTGAGCCAGAGATTGTCGTGCCAGTGATCAAAACTGATAAGCAAACTCCTTCCAACTGGCGGAAATCCAATTGCGGTTATTGAATGAGCATCGGCCGTCATAAATGGCAAAGCCTTTAAGAGCCGATCGGTGCAACTGGTGATAATAGAACCGAAAATCCCCAAGAAGGATCACCCATTTGCTAGCTGTTCCGACAAACGGTATAAGCACCAACCCGAGCCCGTCGGGACCGCTTGAGTGACGGATCTTACTTAAATAAGGGAGCTATGCGCTTATTAATGGAGGCGCGAATAGACCAAAGCAGGCCAACTTACGACAGTTCGTCAGAGTCGCAAGAGCATCATCAAAGCGGCCGATCTCGGCATAGCTTCGGATCGAGGGACTATAATATTGAAAAATATCAACCACTTACAGATTTCGAACAATTGAGCTATTTAGCCCGCCCTATTTTGATCGCCATTTTTTTGTGTTAGAAACCTATCACTAAGTGGCCGAGGATATGTACCATGCGGATGATGTTGCCCCCGTTGAAAGACCGTCGAACTGTAGACCGTTTCCTTTCATCCTTCTTCAGCGAATACAAGCCACTGCACTTCAAAAAGGCTATTTCGATCGTTTGTCGCTTTTACAACCTCAAAAATCCTCGAATTGAATGGTTCGAGTATCTTGATTGGGGCAAAACTGCGGGAAAGACGTACGAGGACGGGCAGATTTATCTAGTCCATCCTGAAAGTTGGAAGCGCGGCCGAAAATACTACAGCGAGCGTCGCTGGATCAATACCGTTTACCATGAGATGGGTCATTACGTACTTTGGGCAGATGCAGAAACGAAGGCTGATAAGTTCGCGCTCCAAATGGTCAGAGGCTTAAATCACCAGAAGTCATAATCACTGCGACCTGCCGATTCTTTTCAATAACAAGGTAACAATGGACTACAAAGACACCCTCAATTTGCCCAAAACCAGTTTTCCGATGCGGGCAAATCTCCCGCAGAATGAGCCCAAACTGGTCGAAAAATGGCGAAACGATCATCTCTATTTTGAAATCTTGAAGGCAAACGAGGGTCAACCGAAATTCATACTCCATGACGGACCTCCTTACGCGAACGGCAACATTCATATCGGCCATGCTCTCAACAAAGTTCTTAAAGACATCATCGTTAAGTACAAAGCTATGACCGGTCACTTGGCGCCTTATGTACCAGGTTGGGACTGCCATGGTTTGCCAATCGAACTGCAAGTTGAAAAAAACATCGGCAGAGCAAAAAAGCTCGCTATGAGCAAGGCCGAAGTTCGGCGGTTGTGTCGAGAGTACGCCGCGAAGTACGTCTCAATCCAGAGAGAAGAATTCAGAAGGCTAGGAGTTCTAGCTGACTGGCAAGAGCCGTATCTTACTATGGCACCGTCCTATGAAGCCCAAGAGATCCGGGAATTAGGTAAATTTGTCGCGTCAGGCACTCTGTATCGTAAAAAGAAACCGGTCTACTGGTGCGCCTCCTGTATCACCGCGCTCGCGGAAGCGGAAGTCGAATACGAGGAGCATGTCTCTTCTTCCATCTATGTCAAATTCTTCGTGAAAGATTCCAAGGGAAAGTTTAACGCGGACGATTTCCCAACTTACTTTGCCATTTGGACGACGACCCCGTGGACTCTGCCGGCGAATCAGGCAATCGCTGTTAATCCGAAATTTATCTACCGCCGGGTAAGAACCCGCGCAGGAGACTTGATCATTGATGAAGAATTGGTTCCAACCGTGATGACGGCGATTGGTTTAGAGGCTGCCAGCTATGTAATCACCGAGGGTTCGTGGATCGGCGCGGAGCTTGAAGGCATTGTTTGCCGTCACCCCTGGTTGGATCGTGATTCCCGGATTGTCCTTGGCGAGTTTGTCACGCGCGATCAAGGGACCGGCTGCGTTCACATCGCACCCGGACATGGACAGGAGGACTATGAAGTCGGAATGCGTTATGGCCTTGAGGTGATGGCGCCGGTGGATGCTGAAGGTAGATTTACAGCCGAAGCCGGTGATCTCGAGGGAGAATCGGTCTTTAGAGTTGACCCCAAAATCATTCAAAAGTTGCGTGATCATGGCGCACTCCTCAAAGAGGAGACTCTGCCTCACAGTTATCCGCATTGTTGGCGTTGTAAAAAACCCGTTATCTTTCGAGCCACCGAGCAGTGGTTTATCTCGATGGATAAGAATGGGCTCAGGGATGCAGCTCTAAAGGCCATCGAACAGGTGCAGTGGGTGCCGCCATGGGGCAAAGATCGTATTCGAGGCATGCTCGAAAGTAGACCCGACTGGTGTATTTCGCGCCAGCGCTCCTGGGGAGTTCCCATTCCAGCGGTGTATTGCAAGAATTGCAATGAGGCTATTCTCACGCAAGATCTTTGCGAACACATCGCTGCTATCGTTGATGTGGAGGGTTCCGATGCGTGGTTTATCCGGCCCATCACTGAACTCGTTCCCGCCGGCCTTGCCTGTCCAGGGTGCGGCAAAAACGATTTTTTTAGAGAAGAAGATATCCTTGATGTATGGTTTGACTCGGGAGTAAGCCATGCGGCAGTGGTCGAAATCGACCCGCGGCTCGGCGGTCGCGCCAATCTTTATCTGGAGGGAAGCGACCAACATCGCGGTTGGTTTCACACGGCTTTGCTGACTTCCTTGGCCACCCGAGGGCGCGCGCCATATGAGAGCGTGCTCACCCATGGCTTCACCCTAGATGGCAGGGGTCGCAAGATGTCGAAGTCTTTAGGCAATGTCATTGCGCCGCAGGAAATCACCAAGAAATCAGGCGCCGAAATTTTGCGGCTCTGGGTGGCAGCTGAAGATTACCGCGAGGACGTGCGCATCTCAGACGAAATTCTCAATCGACTAGTGGAGTCTTACCGGCGTCTTAGAAACACAGCACGTTTTTTGATCAGCAACCTTTACGATTTCGATCCCGAGCACGATATCGTTTTGCCGCCCGACCTCGATGAACTTGATCGCTGGATCCTGCACCGGACCGAAAGCTTGTTAAGTCGTTGCCGGGATGCTTACGAGAACTATGAATTTCATACTGTGTTCCATGGTCTTAATAACTTTTGTAGCGTCGATCTTAGCGCGCAGTATCTCGATATTGTCAAAGACCGTCTTTACTGCACCGGTGCAAAAACCACGGAGCGGCGAGCGGCCCAGACGACGCTTCATAGAATCCTGAACGTGCTGGTCCATCTAATGGCGCCCATTCTATCGTTCACCGCGGAAGAGATTTGGACATACATGGGGAAAAATCATATGTCCGGGAGTATTTTTCTCTCGCAAATGCCGCAGCCGGATACCGGTATGATGGATCGCGAACTTGCTGGCAGATGGGATCGTATTTTTAAGGAGCGCGCTGAGGTGCTCAAGGCTTTGGAAGAGGCGCGAACCAAAGGCATCATCGGTCATTCGCTGGATGCAAAAATCGTTTTGAGCAATCAGAACGGCGGCCCGGCTTCCAGCCTTGGAGATCTGATCAAGTCCGATAAGAGCAAAGTGCAGGATATTCTAATCGTGTCTCAGGCGGATACCGCCAAATCGATAGCATCTGATCGCAAGGGTTTGTCCAGGTACAGAGCGGAACTAATGAATTGCGAAATCGCTGTCTCGAAGGCCGAGGGTCTCAAATGCGAGCGTTGCTGGAAGTACGACACTGAGGTCGGGCGAGATGTCAGCCATCCGACCGTCTGCGCCCGTTGTGCCGCAGTTCTGAATTCCGGAGTCGCGGCTTGAGTCGCAAAGCTAGGATTGTGTCCGGCTGCCTGGGATCTATCGTCATTGCCGATCAACTAACGAAGTATGTTGTCGATCGGACGATGCCGCTACATTACTCAATCCCGATCATTGATGGTTTCTTCAACCTTACGTACATCCGCAATACAGGTGCTGCATTCGGTATCTTCTCTGGCAGTCATGAAGTTTTTCGGTTGCCGTTCTTGATCACTGTTTCGCTGTTAGCAATCGGCTTTATTTTTATGATGTTGAAGCGTCTGCGCGAAACGGAGACTGGTCTGATTACAGCCCTCGCCTTCATTCTCGGCGGCGCCATCGGCAACCTTATTGACCGGATCGTTCATGGCGAGGTTGTCGATTTCTTGGACGTATATTGGTCGGATTATCATTGGCCCGCCTTCAATTTAGCCGACAGCTTTATAACCATCGGTGTGGGTATCACGATCTATTATCTCGCCATAGTTAAGGGCGATGACCCGTTCGCCGCAAAATAATTTTCTCAGTGGGGACCGCGTGGCTTGCTCTTAGAACTGGAGCTATGGCTAGCATTGCCTAACCTGATGGGTCTGCATCTTAGGGACATCACACTCCTATCGCTATTGCTCCTGCCTATCGGGACAATAAGTTGCCAGGCATTGAGTCAAACTTTGCCATCCAGCACAAGCTGGCAAGCGACTCCGTTCAAGCGCGCTAACACAGCGGCGCAAGTCGCCGCTGAACTTCCTACCCTCAGTCTACCGGCGCCAGGCGGGAGGATTATCTTTATCGGTGTGCATGGCGGCAACCCGCCGACATGGGAAGACGCGGAGTGGTTTGATCCGCAGCAATGGTTGCCCTATCGGGTTATCGACCTTCAAAATCAGAGTGCAGTTACGGAGATTGCTTATCACGAGTCCGTCATGCATGTTACCGCATTACAGATAGGACGATATTTTCCGAACAGCGTCACGATAATGATTCGCGGCGATAGTCAGGTCGTTAGTGATCTTCTCGACGCTATTTACCATGTTGGGGATCGTATACTACTGGCTGGCCATAGTTTCGGTGGACGGGTGGTCGAAGAGCTAGCGCGGGATCTAAAACGCCGAGAAATCGTTGTCGACGCATTGGTCTACATCGAGAGTTTTTGGTCCAACGGTGTGGTACCCAGCAACGTAAAGCGCGCCCTTAATTTCTACGTACCCGCAGCCTTCACATTTTGTCGAGGTTTGGAGAAGATCAAAGCAGAGGACTCAATCGGCACAGAAGCAATTAACATCGCCATACCGAACCCGCGTGGACCCTACGGCGGTCTCTGCGCCGAACACCGCAACATCGACAGTGATCCACGTGTGTGGGAGGGTATCTTTGACCGCGTTATTACAAAGATCGATTTCCGGAATCCGTACTCTGCACTGCCACCAAGCTGACAATAGTAGCGCCCCAGCCTCCGGCTTCGGCTGGAGCATCTTGGAAAGAAATCACAGCAGGATGCTTATCGAGAAGAGATCGGATGATTGCGCGTTGAACGCCTGCGCCCTTCCCGTGAATGAGACGCGCTTGTAGAATTCCTGACCGGCGGCATACGTCCAAGAATTCCTCAACGGCGCTGGCGATGTCCTTGGGCTGGAAAGCATGAAGATCAAGAATGTCTCCGACAGGAAAAACCACCGGTTCGTCGAAAGGAGGGTTAGGCTCCGGCATAGTTCGACTCAGTTCCTTCTCGCGCAGTTTAGATCGCGCTTCGGGTTTTCACAATAAATTCCCCACCTTCTGCATGCGCATGCCGTTTCAAGGCAATATTTCAAACGTTAGGAGCGGCTGATCCCGGCCGCTGGCGGTTCGCCAAATTGCCGAGCAATTCTAAAATTGCTTCGTACTTAACCGGTTTCGTCAGGTGGGCGTCAAACCCGGCCTCCTTGGTACGGTGCCGGTCCCGTTCTTGTCCCCACCCGGTCAGAGCAATCAGCACAACCTGTTTGCCCCACGGCTGCTCGCGGATCTTTCGCGCGGCATCGTAGCCATCCAGTTCAGGCATAGCCAGATCGAGTACGATGACATCTGGATGTGAGCGCTCCGCGGCTTGGAAGGCTTCAAGGCCGTCCTGGGCAATTTGAACCTCGTATCCTTCCTGTCGTAGTAATCCGCCGAGAGTTTCAGCAGCCTGCGGAAAGTCATCGGCCACTAGGATGCGACGAACCCGGCTCTTTGTGGCAAAAAGCTCATGATCAACATCTTGGCTCGAGTTCTGCTGAAACGCATTTTGTAGAATGGGCAAACTGACGACAAACTCACTGCCTTGTTTAGCTCCTGAGCTGAACGCGTGCACCGTTCCGCCGTGAAGTTCAAGGATTCTCTGTACCAAGGTTAAACCAAGGCCCAGACCGCCTTCGGCGCGGGTAAACGATCGGTCAGCTTGATAGAACAAATCGAACAAACGGGGCAAGTCCTCGGGAGCGATTCCGATCCCGGTGTCCTTAACCTGCAAGACAGCATGATCGTTCTGCAGTCCAAGAGTTAACGAAATTTGGCCCGGATCAGGCGTGTATTTGGCGGCATTATTGATCAAGTTCATGACCACTTGGGTCAATCGAACCCGGTCCGCCTCTACGTAGACAGGTGATTCAGGCAAGGTAATTGTGATCTTGTGCCGGCGCTCTTCGATTACTGGACGGCTTGAATCTACCGCTGTCTTAACGATTTCACAAAGCTCCACTTGTTCTTTATGAAGGCCGAGCTTTTCTCGGGTGATACGGCTAATATCGAAAAGATCATCGGTGAGCCGAGTCAGATATCCCACTTGCTTATCGATAACATCCCTGCCCCATCGCTGTTGGGCTTCGGAAAAACCCGAAGCCTGAGATAAGCTGACAACGTTTCGCACCAGAGCTAGCGGATTTCTTAGTTCGTGCGCTAAGGTCGCCAGGAACTCGTCCTTGCGCCGATCGGCATCGCGGAGCGCCTCTTCGCTTTGAGTTAATGCGCTGTTTAGCCGCAATCTTTCTACTGCTAGCCACGTGCGCTCGGCCGCAGCAGCGATAAGCGAGACCTCTCGCTCACTCCAATCATGCGGTTCAGCTGTAGAGACAAATAACGCTGACACCAGCCTGTCTTCTCGCAATAGAGGGGTTGCCGCGAACGCTCCGATCCCTATGCGCCGATAATATTCGCCATAAATCGCGGTTCGGTCGTCTCGCGAAGTATCAGAGACGACCGTATTGTGACCGGCCTGAGAATCGCTGACTATCTTGGTGCCAAGAGAGCTCAGCCGATAAGTTCCAGCCAAAGAAGGAAGATTAAGATGATAATCGCGATGAATACTGAATCGACCCCCTCCAGGGTCGGCCTCGATGAAACTGGAGCGCTCGGTTTGTAAATATTCGCCAAGTGCGACCGCCACCGCCCAAGTCAGCTCATCCGGATCGGAGGCCAGGCGAATGCAATCACTCAGGTCGAGCAGAAAAAGCGTATCTGCCTCGGCCTGTTTACGCTCGGTGATATCGGTATTCATTCCCACCCAGCCACGCGCTGATCCATCAGCCGACAAGAGCGGAACGGCTCGTACGGAAGTCCATCGCCACTGTCCATCGTGCCGTCGAAGGCGGTAGTGGCCTTCCAGAGGTGTTTTTCGCGCGGTCGCGTCTTCCCATTGCATATGGACTCTCTTTTGATCGTTCGGATGGTACGCATTGAGCCAGCCGGAACCGCGCCGTTGCTCGAAAGTCTGCCCGGTAAATGCCCGCCAGGAAGGTGAGTCTTCGATGATATTGCCGGCCCCATCGGCGGTCCAAACAATCTGCGACGAGGCTTCTACCAGAGCACGAAACCGTTCCTCACTGCGGCGCATGGCATCTTGCGCGCGCCTATGACGCAAACCCAAGGCGGCGATGATCCAGATCAGGGTCACCGTGAGCACGTCATTGAAAATGGGGATCCACCCGGGGATTGAAGGTGAACTCGGCGTTAAAAAATAGTCCAGGATAATGAGCGCCGTACTAAGCAGGGCAAGCAGAACCTTCTCGCGAGCTCCTGGCAAGGCCAGCACTAACAGTAGCGCGGCTACATAGCTGGTCGGTATGGCAACACCGAATGGCGAATATAGGTCGGCGAAAAAAACGCCACATACGAGGAGAGTGATCGTCAGCCAATATAGCGCTGAACCAGATCTGCCGAAGAGAACTGGCGCTGGGGGTGGTGGCCCGAACACCGGAGAAAGGGGTTTTGCGAAGTTTTCGTGCATAAGCTGCAGCCGCTAATTGTTCACTCCGACAAGCTCAGTAGTGTAGCAAAGACGTCCTGGATGCAAAAGCAAAATACGCCTGGCATTTCTGCGCCGCATCGACGACATCGGATCTTCCATCAGCCGGCCCCTGTCATGGAGGACTTTAGAGCAATCGTAAAGAGGTGATTTGATTCCGAACTTGGTCCTTTCTGTTCATTAAAAACCCGATTCCCGCATGCTTGACAAGCACATCGCGTGCGACGATACATGTCAGAAGCACTCTTCAGGAGAGATCATGGCGCGCCGAAAATATTATCGTGACTTCCGCGAACATCTACAGGAGCTCGAGGATCGGGAAAAACTAATTCGTATCCGTCGCAGGATCGATAAAGATACCGAATTGATGCCATTGGTGCGGTGGCAATTTCGCGGCCTCGACGAAGAGCAGCGCAAGGCTTTCCTGTTTGAAAACGTCGTTGATGTAAAAGGCAAGCATTATTCGATGCCGGTGACGGTGGGAACACTGGCCGCGAGCACCGAGATCTATGCCATCGGTTTGATGTGCCGGCCCGAAGACATACACCAGCGCTGGACACAGGCCCAGTTGAGTCCGGTCGAACCGGTGAAAGTCGCTTCAGGCCCATCTCAGGAAATGGTTTGGACCGGTAACGAGCTGTTGAATGGTCATGGGTTGGATATGCTCCCGGTGCCGATCTCTACTCCAGGTTTTGATAATGCACCCTATTTGACTTCAGCCAACTGGATCACCAAAGACATTGATACCGGCGTTTACAACATCGGCAACTATCGAGGTCAAATCAAATCTCCGGATCGCGCCGGCGGGTTGTTCACGTCGCAACATATGGGGCAACACTGGCGCAAGTGCAAAGCCAGGGGTATACCGTTGCAGGCCGCAATTGCCATCGGTGTTATTCCCAGTATCGCCTACGCCGCGACCGCTAAGATTCCCTACGAATTTGACGAATACCGGCTTGCCGGTGGCTTGGCCGCGGAGGCCGTTGAAGTCGTGCAATGTAAGACGGTCGATCTTTTGGCGCCGTCTACCGCCGAGATTATCATCGAAGGAACCATTCCAACTGACTCTCTCGAGCCTGAGGGACCGTTTGGCGAGTACCCCGGTTACATGGGTCATCGAACCAATTCTCCCTATCTGGAAGTGACTTGCATCACGCATCGTAGGGACGCAATCTATACGGCGTTGATGAGCCAATTTCCGCCCAGCGAATCGAGCAAAATAAAACATACCGGAACCGAGAAAATCCTATACAAGTACCTGCGTCATGATAGCGGCAACGCAGCAGTGCTTGACGTGGCGCTCCACGATGAGGTGAGCGGCAGCGGTCAAGCTTACTGTGTGATCAGGATGCGTAATGCCTCGAAAGCGGAGGCCTGGCGTGCGCTCAACGCATCGGCCGGGTTTACGGGCAGCTATGCGAAGGTCTGCATTGCGGTAGATGAGGACATTAATATTCATGATCCTGCCATGGTGAATTGGGCCATCTGTTTCAACGTTAGACCGGACGAAGACATTCTTATTGCGAAAGGAAAGTCGCCGGGGTTGGATCCTTCCGCTCATCGACCGGGGATGGAAAGTCTTGAAGTACGGATGGCATCGATCGGCGCCTTGCTGATCAATGCAGTGCGCCCGTGGCCCTACACCCCGGTCTCTTTGCCGCGCAAGGAATTCATGGACAGGTCGAGATCCATTTGGGACGAATTGGGTCTCCCCCCATTGAAGCCGCGGATGCCCTGGTATGGTTACAGTCTCGGTGCCTGGACAAAAGAGGAAGAGGAAGAAGCGGAACTGGCAATCAAAGGTGAATACTTCACGACAGGCGTTAAGCAGAAAGGACAAAGAACCAAGCCGTAACCTGCGACATCAGCCAACACATTTGAGTTGCTGTTTGCCGATCACTGCCCACCATCTTGAGTGTTTGACATAGCGCTATCCCGGACAACTCTCGATCAATCATGAACCTTGATCCTACGCTGATTCTTGTTGGGACGACCCTGCTGTTTGCCGCTTTCGTCAAAGGAGCTTCGGGACTTGGCTTTCCATTGATTGCCACACCGATGGTGGCTTTGTTGCTGGATATTCGGATAGCCATCACCATCCTGCTAATTCCTAACATCGTCATGGATATTGCTCAAGTATTCCGTGATGGGTTTCCTTTTGCCGTATTGCGCCGCTTTGTTTGGTTTTTCCTTGCGACTATCGCCGGAGTGTTTCTGGGTACCGCAGTCTTGGTGAACTTGCCGCTATGGATATTGAATTTCTGCCTCGGTACCATGATCTTGGTATTCGTAGCATTCAACTTGCTGAAGTTCGAATTCGGAATTACACCTAGTCTGGAAAACAGGCTTTCGCTGCCGGTAGGATTTATCAGCGGCTTCCTTAACGGTCTCACCAATGCCGCCGGTCCGGTGGTGGCGATTTATCTCTACAGTCTTAAGCTGGGTAAGCGCGAATTTGTCAAATCGATAGCGACGATCTTCGTGTTCACAAAGATGAGCCAATTGGCTGCGGTCTCGAGCTGGAATTTGTTTAACGGCTCAACTTTGATGTTGTCATTGCAGGTTACTCTTTTCGTTCTCGCCGGCTTTTATGCGGGTATAAAAACCCAAGATCGAATCAACCAGCAAACCTTCAATCGAGCTCTCTTGATTGTGTTGTTTGTTATCGGCGTAACCCTGCTTGTGCGGGCGCTCACTCAGTCATCATCATGAGCGGCGGCATCGCAATGTGGCCCGCAGTTCTCCGAATCATCGGGCCAGATTTATAGCGCTGGAGCAAAAAGATTATCCGGCAATCCCCGAACGTATTCGAGTGTTTCCTGAAGAGAGATCACATCCGCATATTTCATCGCCATGTCAAAAAGATTAATCTTGTGCGATGCCTGACCACGATCGAACACGCACTCTTCAATTACCGAGACTTTCAGATTATAAGAAAAGGCGTCGATAACGCTGGCGCGAACGCAGCCGCTGGTTGTCGTGCCAGCAACTAGGACGCTGTCGGCGTGAACCTCGTTTAGCATGCTCATCAAAGGTGTGCCGAAGAAGGCGCTGGGTTTTTGTTTGCGCACGACAATGTCTCCTCCTCGAGGAGCGATCTCCTCGACGATGTCGTTGCCCTTCTCCCAAATAGCGGTCATATCCTCGGTCGAGCGACTATTCTTGGCCTGCCAACGGCCAAAGGCAACCGCATTGGTTCGATCATCATGGCCGGTCGTGTAAAAAGTCGGTATATGCTTCTTTCTACATTCGGCAAGCAGCTCGCTGATCCGATGAACGCCATCCCAACCTTCGGTACCGCAACTGTTACGAAACCGTTTGATTGAATCCAAAATCGGCTCTGGCTTATCGCCAACAAAGTTATAATTAACGTCGATCACCAAAACCGCAGGTCTTTGTCCGAAACCGGCACGTTTACCATAGCCGGACATCGAAAAAACTTCTTTGTCTCTCACCGTCAGTATATCGTCCCAGCTTGCCATTTTTTGCCCCCCTTGGTCAGATACTTTACGGTGTCAGATCACAACAAACCTTTGCCTTTGTCAACGACTCTTCATTCCATGCGTGGGAAAGCCATTGACCCAGCGATCAAGTCTACTTTATAACCAGCGAGTCGATTCATTGGATAGAGGGGTTCAATTGCCCAAGCGAATCTTGTTTTCAACAGTGTCATTCCTTTTCCTACTTTTAGTCCTAAATGCTTGCGCTATCCCAGTGTGGACCGACGGCGAAGTACCATTTGTACCGACGCCGGTGGACGTGGTTGATAGAATGCTCGAGATGGCGCGGGTGACTCCCGCCGACGTGGTCTACGATTTAGGCAGCGGCGACGGCGCAATTATCATTCGCGCGGCCCAGAAGTTTGGGGTTCGGGGAGTCGGCATCGAGATCGATGCCGACCTTGTGCGTAAAGCTCAAGCCAATGCATATAAAAACAAGGTCGAGCATTTGGTCGAGTTTCGTGTGCAAGATGCCTTGTCAGTGGATGTGTCTGAAGCAACGGTGGTAACGTTATACATGTTGCCTGAATTCAACGCCAAATTGCGGCCGATTCTCGACCGTCAACTAAAACCGGGTGCAAGAGTCATATCGCATGACTTTCCTATAGAAGGCTGGGTTGCCGATCGGACAGAGCGGGTAAGCGGTGATTTTCTGCACGATCACACGATTCTATTATTTGAGATGCGCTGATGACCCGAAGGAGTTATGCTGAATGACTAAAGATCCAAGAGTGCCTGGTCTGAAATTCAATGGCGATGGGTAACGCGTAATCTGCACGGGCGCGGTGTGCGTTAACTTAATCAATTTCGTAACTGATTGCTGAGGCCACGTCGAGCTGGGAGCACTCGCCGTGGCTCTCGGCATGATCGGCTGCCTAATACTCATTCCGCTGACGTTCCAGGCGTTGAATAGTCTGTCGGTTGCGAGTGATTTCAGCCTGATTTCTTTGAATCTGCTGTTGCTGCTGAGAATTGGTGATCTCCTGACCCTGCAGTTGGTCTCCCACCAGCGCTCCGGCGCCTAGGCCGAAAGCTCCGCCGATTGCTGCTCCGGCACCGGGATGGCCAACGGCGGCGCCGATAAGCCCCCCTGCCGCGGCTCCCCCCAACGCTCCGACCCCAGCTCCCTTTTCACGTGTGGATAAAGAGCCACCGGCACAACCGGTCACGAACATTGCTCCGGCCAAAAGCAAAATTCTTGTTCTTCCTAGAGATTGGTTTCCTGTGTGCATGATCTTGTTCCTTTCTATGTCACGAGCATCCCAAAAACATTTGATCGCCTTGCCGCTTCCTTTATTTTTTCCGCATCGGTTTGTTCCGAGCGCTCAATGAAGGGTCCCGGCGCTGTATACTCTGACTGTCATCTGAACGCACCCAGCCACGGTCCGGGTCTGCCGACCATTGCGCGTTTTGGTTTGTGCTTGGTTTGCTACTGTTCTTGCTGGAAATCGCGCCATGCTGCTGAGTTGGATTTTTTTCTTTTTCAGCGGCAAGGACAGAGATGGTTACATTGGCCAGCAGCAGAATGGCGACTGCTAGCGCCGGTATGTAGCAGGTTGTCTTCATAAAACATTTGATTAAGCTTTTTTCGCTTCCATCCTGTTCATAGTCACAGCGATGATAGCGGGCGCGGCGAATGCCGGCTGGGCGAGCTTGTTCATATCAATTTTGCCAACGTTGTCGTTAAAGCAACGAACAATCGCGTTGAGTAAGGCCATGACTTCGACAAAATGATCTGTTTGCATCGATCCCCCCTTAGCCGTCGAGAGCTATCAACGCAACTCAAATGCCAGAGCGAAAAGACATTGTAAGTGGGCTATTTACGGTTCTTAGTAGCGCTTGTGGGAGGGTAAAAAAGTGATGGTCAGGGAAGAAATACGTGATCAAAGATCGATTGAATATTTAACCCGATTGAATGCGTCAGCGATATTAACTTATGTCCGGCTGTATTCTGTCAGATCATAGCGCGCAGCGGGTGGATGTCAGCCGCTGGGAGAGAAAGCCAAAAAGGGACCGACACTTCTGAGGTATGAAGAGGTTTATGCTTTGCCGTAGAGCGCGAGCTTGACACTCAGAGTCTTCGGGGTGATACCGAGCAGGCGCGCAGCTTGGGTTTTGTTGCCTTCGCTTGCAGCTAAAGCCTTTTCAATGGCTTGACGTTCGGCTTCCGCCAGAGACATGGGTGTCAGCTCAGATTTTTCTTCGACCACCGCTTTGAGGCAGAACTGTTCAAAATCTCTGGCCGTCAAAGTCGGCCCAGGAGACAAGACTGAGAGACGTTCCATGGCATTGCGTAACTCTCGCACATTCCCGGGCCAGGAGTGAGATTGCAGCGCGGCTGTGTAATCCCCGGCCCATTCCGGTACCGGCCGATGGTATTTCGTGGCGAAGAATTCCAGAAAATAATGTCCGAGCAGCGGAATATCATCGCCACGTTGGCGCAATGGCGGCATTTCAAGATGAAAAACGCTCAGCCGATAAAACAGATCCTGCCGCAGCTTGCCTTCCTTGACCGCGCTTGCCGGCTCGCGATTGGTGGCAGCCACCACTCTGACCGAGACGGGAATATTTGCATTGCCACCGATACGTCTCACCTGCCGTTCTTCCAGGACTCGAAGGAATTTGGCCTGGACTTCCAGAGGCATCTCAGTAATCTCGTCGAGAAACAGTGTGCCGTCGTCGGCTTGTTCGAAGCAACCCGGGTGTCGTTCAATGGCGTTAGTGAAAGCGCCCTTCTCATGGCCGAAAAGTTCGCTTTCCATCAGGGTTGCCGAGATCGCCGCACAGTTAAGCGGAAGAAATGTAGCCTCGCGCCTCGGTGAAAGCTCATGCAATGTTTGGGCGACGAGTTCTTTGCCGGTGCCGCTTTCGCCGGTGATCAAAACCGACGCGTCAGTGCCCGCTATTTTACTGATTTGCTGATAGAGCTGGCGCATGGGTGCAGATTTTCCGATGAGCGCCCCGTAAGAACCTAGGGGGGACTCGAGTTTCAGGCGTAATGCAGCGGCTTCTCTCGCAAACGCAACCTGCTTCAGCGCCTTCTCAAGTGTGATTCGCAGTCGCGGTGGCTCGAGCGGTTTCGGTAAATAGTCGTAGGCGCCGAGCTTGATCGCTTGCACTGCCGTATCGACAGTTGCCTGGCCAGTGACAAAGACAACGGCCATTTGCCGTACCTGTTCACCCAATGATTCGATAAATTGAAGTCCGCTAGTACCCGGCATCATAAGATCGGTTATAACGGCATGAGGTGCTTCTTTGTCGCAAATTTTTAGGGCGGCTGCTGCGTCGGCAGCATCGAGCGTGGCGTAGCCCCAGCTTTGCAGGAGAGCCGTTAAGCCTTGGCGCGTTGCGGAGTCATCATCCACCACAAGAACAACGGCGCGCGGGTGAGCCATAGTCAATTAGACTCCAGCGGCAGGATCAAGCGAAACGTGGCTCCATGACCATTGCTGTGATAGGTCAATGATCCGCCGTGTGCTTCGACAATCAATTGGCTGAGAGGCAAACCAATACCATTGCCCGACGGTTTCGTTGTTTTGCCAAAATCGAAAATCTCCGCTTGTTGTTCGGGCGGAACCCCGGGCCCAGCATCATTGATATCCACGATCAGTCGAGAGTCATCCTTCTCTGCCGTAATGCGGATCGCGCCGCCGTCCGGCTGCGCCTCGACGGCATTGCGCAGCAGATTGTCGAAGGCTTGACGTATTCGAGTCGCATCACCATGGACTTGCCAGGGGCCTTGAAGCCTTGCTTGGGCGATGCTGATCTTTTGAGCTGCGCAAACTGAGCCAATCGCTTCCAAGCTAGTCCTAAGGACTTCGGCGACATCCACTGGCTTATGTTCCATAGTCACGGGAGCCGAGTAATCGGTGAAATCTCGTATGAGCCGATTAACTTGGCGCAGGCCTGAATCGAGCGCTGCGATGGAACGGTGTTGTTGGTCTACGGCGGCGCCTGAATCGTCGGTGGATTGGGCCGGATTACGCAGGAGCTCGAGATGAATTGCCAAAGCATTCAGAGGCGTTCTGACCTCGTGCGCCAGAGTGCGCGCGGCCAGCGCCAGCCGTTGTGCAGTCCCGGGTGCGGCAACCGTGTTGCGCTGTTTCATTACCAAGCGATCGATCAGATCCAAGCTCCTGCCCACTTCGTCCTCGTTGGCATACGGCGGGCGAGCCGCGTAAGTTCCCGCTTCCGCTTGGCTGAGGGTTTCACTGATGATACGAAAACGGCGCGTATAAAGCGCCGTAATGAGAAATGCGCTGACCAAGGCGATGCCACCACCCAGTGCAAAAAGCAG
>DASUVS010000053.1:0-7844 GCA_036378835.1 Binatia bacterium
GTTACGATTGCCAAATGACGAATACGCGCCATAATTATCAAGCCTCCCTCTCTCGTGTATTTTAAATTTACTTGTACAACTTATCGATGAAGCCTTCCGCCGCCAGTTTCTGTACCGGAGCAAAATACATATATCGATCAATGTCCATGCCGACCAGCTTCGGAGCCACTCGACGGCTTATCTCCAGTGTCGTCTTGATCGCCTTGTCCGAGGGTACCGGTACTCGGTCCAGGTCTTCTCTGTAGCGTTCGTAAGCGCCTTGCACCACCCGCGGGTCCGAGGTTCTCATGTACTTGCGCATAATCTCCAAGGACTTGTCGCGGTTCCTCACGATCGTGGCTATTGCCTGAGCATAACCGCGCAGCACATTCTGGATAACCAGCGGGTTTTCGTCGGCGAATTTCCGTGAAGTCCAAAGGGCATCGACAATCAGCGGGATGGGTTCGATCTGCAGAATTCTAAGGCCTCGCTCCTCAGCGATGGGAACAACGGTATGCGAGATCGGCGCCGCGTGCACTTTGCCGGTGCTTAGAGCCGCCAGACGGGCCATGGTTCCACCGACAGCCAGGTAATTCACGTCTTTGTCAGGATCCAAACCCATATTGCGGATTACCATGCGGGCGATCTCTCCCGCTCGTCCGCCGACTTGCGAAGTCGCGATTATCTTCCCTTTGAGATCTTCGCCGCGCCGAACGTCCTTGGACACGGCAAACACATAAGGCAATACGTTTTTAGCCGAAGCCAGCAAAACGATGTCCGCACCGCCGGCAATTGCACTCAGAGCCGAGACGGCGTCACCTGCCATAAACTGAGTCGTGTTCGAGAGAAGGCTTTGGATCGATAAGCGGCCTCCTTCCATATATACGAGCTTGGCATCGATGCCATATCCCTTGAAAAATCCCGCTTCCCGGGCAACCCACAACGGCGCAGATTCGCCGGTCAGCCCAGGGTAAGACATGTGAATCTCCTGAGCAAAAGAAACATTCCAGCCGGCCAGTTGCAGTATCGCCGCACAGATACAATTGACGACAATCGATTTCACAGATCCTCCAGTGCTCACATCATGGTCAGGAGTTTGCCGAATCCGGAGACGGAATTTCGTATATTTAATCGCTTAAATGCCATCCACACCTCCGACGTCAAATGACCTACTGCTGGAATGCCGAGGTCGCGCTCGATGGCATCAATGACATCGAGCGCTGGAAACTGCGGGCAAGGCAAATATAAACCTTCCAAGTGAGGCGACTGCCTCACGGCTTTTTTCGCTGCCGCGTAAACATCGGCTTCCGAGACATCCCCGATTCGGGTGAAATCAGCTCCGAGGCCGACGACTGCGTCGATTTCAAATCCGTGCGCTTTCATGAATGCCACTACCGTTGCGTTCAATTCCGATGGATATGGATTTACAAGGCCGATGCGCCGAACAGAAAGAGCTTTCAGCGCTTCCATACCGGCAACAATGCTGGTTGTGGCCGGAGTATTGGTAAGCGTCTCGATGGTTTTGATCAACTCAGCCTCGTAACCATTTCCTTGACTCACAACCAGCGGGACCCCTGCGTGAATGATGAAATCACATTTTCGCCGGCTCAACTCCAGCGCGCATTCTTTAATCCGCGCCAGTCCGGTTCTGTACGCCTCAGCCTGCCAGCCGTCGATCATGCAGGTGACCCCGATCATGCCGACTCCAGGCGGAACGATGCGATAGAAATCGTAGGCGATCATCTCGAACACGGAGGGACAAAGGTAGCCTATTCTGGCGCGCCAACCGAACATATAGTTGTACCTTTCGGGTTGTCTGTTACCTATTCCTGCTCGAAGGCGCTTTCCGGATGCCG
Source organism: Binatia bacterium (assembly GCA_036378835.1). GTDB lineage: Bacteria > Desulfobacterota > Binatia > UBA9968 > UBA9968 > WHTF01. Next base: position 1,836 of record DASUVS010000053.1, read on the forward strand.
CTGCTGAACTTCGCTGATATACTTTTGCAGTTCGCCATTGACTTCGGACGCATCCGCTTTGAATCCGGTGTGATGCGCTCCCAGCAGGAACTCAACTCGGCCGTCGTTTTCAACAATTTCCAAGAAATAGTTTGTGCCAAATAATACCTGAACTCGCTTGTAGCCATTTTGACGGTCCCCTTCGGTGATCACCGCTCTTATCTTCGCCATTTCCTCTCCTCCTTGATTAAAGCATTCGCATCAACTTGCCATATCCCGGAACTCTCTCGCGCATTCCAATAGTTTTGAATCCTACATACAATTGAGAAGTGATATTGCTGATCACCGGCAGACCAAAATCCGTTTCAATATCTTCAATGACATCAATCACCGGGAAATTCGCGCAGGGTATAAAGACGGCTTGGGCGTTTCGGCCTTCTTTGATCGCGCGTTTGGCCGCCCTATAGATATCGGCAATCGATGCGATGCTCGACTCGGTAAAAGACGTCCCTAGGCTGACCAGGGAAGCAACCTCAAAGCCCCAGTCCTTCAGATATGCGGTCATCTTGGCGTTAAGGTCGGCGGGATACGGATCGACAACCGCCAATCGCGTAGCTGAAAGGTCGCGAAAAGCGTCCATGGCCGCGACAATGCTGGTCGTGCACGGAGCACCGCTGAGCTCTTGAAGCTGGGTCAGTAGTCTTGTTTCAAATCCCTTGCCCTGACTCAAAACCAAAGGAGCGCCGCCGTGAATCACGAAATCGCAAGCGCGGCGGCCAAGCTCCCGGGCACATGCTTCAACTTGCGCCAGCGCGCGTTGATAGGCATCTTCCTTCCAGCCCTCAACCATGCAGGTGACGGCGATCAGGCCTACTCCTTTGGGGACGATGCGGTAGAAATCATAGGCGTTGAGCTCCATGACAGACGGCGAAATGTAACCTATTCTGGCGCGGTATCCGAACATACAAAACTCCTCGTAAGAGTGTTATTAACTAGGCTCTTTCACGGCATATCCGATCCACCGTTAACCGGTATGATTTGACCTGTCAGGTATCGAGCGTCACTTCCCAAGAGAAATGACACGACTCCGGCAATGTCGTTAGGTTGTCCGATTCGTCCTAAGGGCAATTGCCGACCACGACTCAGGAGTTCCTCCCGCGAACGGACTTGCAGCGCCTGAGACGTAAGCGTCGGACCCGGAGCAATGGCATTCACGCGAATCCCGTTAGGACCCAGCGCCAGCGCCAGAGATTTGGTTAGACCCCGAATCGCGTGTTTTGTCGATGTATAGTGGACGCCGCGAGCATCGCCCCTGAAAGACTGCCCCGATCCAATATTAACAACGACACCATCGCCGTTAGGGATCATCAGCGGGACTAAGCGCTGGGCTAACAGAAAAGGTGCGGTCAAGTTCGTCGCTATGACATCAGTCCACTCCTGCAGGGAAATGTCCAGAAACTGTCGTCTGGGAAATATTCCCGCATTATTGACGAGCGCATAGAGTTGAATCCCAAGCCCGGCTACATTCTCCTCCATCCGGCCGACATCGTTGTCGCTTTTGATATCACATGGAACGAAGGACACCGCATGCTCGTTACGACTTAAATCCTTGGCTAGCCGTTCTCCATTTTCTCTGTCCACATCGCAAAACAGCACGTGGTAGCCGTCTTCGTGCAGCCGCTTCACGATTGCCGCGCCAATGCCGTTTGCTCCGCCGGTAACGATACATAGCCGATCCATATTATTTCCGCATCAGTTCAGGATGGAATCACTTCTCAGCGTTTCTCGGTGATGTTGATAACTCAAAGGCTTGCAAGTAGAGGAGCCTGGGGACGCGACAAGACTCAACTCCACTTCACGCCAATTTCGCGCAGGGCTCTTCGATACTCTAGACCGGCCGTATCAGGCCCGCGCAGATGAAGCTCTTCCGCTAAATCCAGGGGCAGTTCCTCCGGCCTTTGAGCCTCGACGATGACGCGATCCTGCTCGAAGATCGTCTGATGTTTCTTGTTGAGTTCCTCATCCGAAAGCGCGTCTCGATAATTGCGACCGGACAGGCGAAAAAATCTCGTTTCCTTATCGGACATCGGAGTGCAGCAATAAATGTTCGTTTGTTTCTCGGGTCCATCCGGCTGACGCCTTTCAATGAACAAAGTCAATGGCAGAATCACCGTGAAGCGCTGTATCGACGCGCTATTTGCTTTCAAGCGGTTAACCGGCTGTTCGATCTCATACTGGAACCCCCCCGGCACGGGCGTGATCTCGCTCGACTCGCATAAGGCGTTCGAAGGATCGCCCAGAATTCCCGGGTGCACCCAAGTGAAATGCGAGAAGTCCAAAAGATTCTCGATCATCCGGGCGGCATTGGCCTTCCATTGCCCGTGCGACGAATACGCCTCCCATCGGTACGACGGGTCGTCAATCTCCGGAGGAAACGCCGGGATGTCGGCGACCGGATCTTTTAGACATACCCAAATCAACCCGTACTTTTCGGCGGAGCGATAAACGATCGCTCGCGCCTTGGCTGGTATTCCCCTATCGGCCGGTATGGAGGGGATGTGTTTGCACAGTCCGTCCGAACCATACCGCCAGCCATGGTAGGCGCATACGATACTGCCGTTTTCAGTCCAACCAAGAGAGAGAGGGGTGCCGCGGTGTACGCAGAGATCATGAAAGGCAACCACGCCTGTATCGGCGCGCCAAAGCACCACCGGATGATCGAGTAATTTCACCGGCAGCGGTTTGTCCGTTACATCTTGCGAACGCGCTACCGCATGCCAATAGTGGTGCAGAACATTGTCGAACGGTTCCGTTGCCGCCTTATAGTTAAGTTCGGCCATCGACTGGCCGTTTTCCGTGTTCGATAATTTCATCATACTCTCCTAATCGGCAAATTCTCGACTGACACCAGAGTCAATGCACCCGGATTACTTAATCTGCAAAATTTGCTGCAGCTCTTTCTTTTGAGCATCAGGCATATCCAGCCACGAAGAAGCTACTTCTTTAATCTTCTCGACTGAAATCGGTCGCAAGACCAAGCGGGCCTTTGCGACGTCGGCTTTGTATTCCGGATCGTTGAAGGTCGCATCGAAAGCTTGCCGAAGCGCTTCTACTCGATCGGCCGGCACTCCTGGAGGGAGCGTAAACAAACGATTGATATCGTTGGGACCGATGACGGCCACGCGAAGAAGCTGCTTGGCTCGCTCGGTTTTAACCAGGTCCATCGCATTAGCCACTTTCTCTAGACCCGGCCAGGAAGTTTCACCGATCTGGACAATCACTTGTATTTCACCTGTTTCCAATTCCTTCGGAAAGGCTCGTTTGACGCCCTCGTACGAGGAGCACGAACCGTCCACTTCGTTGCTCTCTGTGGCAAGTCGGACTTCGGAAACACCTTTGAAACCGTCTACAAGCCTTATCTTGATCCCCAACGCCTCTTGAAGAATTCGCGCGGTGTCGGAAGGGAAAGTACCTGGCGCAAGCCCCCCGAGCTTCAACTCTTTAGAGCCGCCAAGAGCCTGGGTAATGCTGGTCCAACCACTTTCTTTAGCCACCCAACACACCTGGAGGTCCGGCGCCGGAGACGAAAGCCAGTTAAATTGACGAGCATCGAATTGCGCCGACGGGTTATTAAACGCCTGTAGCCTCAATAGCGCTCCGTCGAGATTCAAAAGCACCGTTCCGTCCTTAGGCGCAGCCTTGGCGACGTAATTCGTCGCGATCAGACCGCCCGCGCCTGTCATATTATCGACCCATACGTTTGGGTTGCCGGGAATAAACTTACCCATGTGCCGCGCCATAATACGAGTCGCGCTATCGAAGAGTCCGCCCGCAGAGTAACCGCTGATAAAGCGCAACTGTTTGCCGCGATAAAAATCGGCCACCTTCGATGGTTGCGCGACGGCACTGCCAATCAGTGCAAATATCGATAGCGCCGCGGCTAGGGAACCAATTATCTTATTCACTCTCATCCCGAACATAATCACTCCTTGTATTGCGATCGCGACGCCACTCGGCAGATGCCGGCAGTCATGCTCGCTACCTGTCCATCCTGCAATCAAGCTCGATGCTTTGAAGCAAACCTAGCGAGCTATTAGTTTTGGCTAATCCTCTTAAAAAAGCCGTCTCGCTCCAGTTGATCAATGATACTTTCATCGACAAACCGTCCGAACTCGAAGTCGGACTTTGCGTCACCGGACTGTTGCTGGATCTGCTCTAAAACACTATCCATTCCCTTTCGAACAACTCGCGGCGGGAACGCGAACAGCCGGCCGTATATATTGTAGTTCTCCTCGATCACTTTCGGATCTTTGACGCCGAGCCGTTTGCTCAGAATTGACATGCTCTTTTCAGGACTGATCGAAACCTGGTAAATCGCTTCGCTCAATCCTTGTAGAAATCTTTTAACCGTGTCGCGCTCTTTTTGAACAAACGAGCGGCGCATGATGATGACCTTGTCCGGAAAACTGGGCACCAAAGTGGGCATGTCCGCTAAAATTCTCAAACCGGCTTTGCTCCCGGCGGCGGCATGGTCATAAGGAAGGACGGTTGCGTCCAAACCTTTCTTTTCCATTGCCGCCAGGCGCACGGCACTTCCGCCGGCGGCTACGAGGGTCACGGCCTCTCTCGGAATATTCCATTCTTTTAGCGCCGTGGTCACGGCAAATTCTGTCGATCCGCCGAAGTTAGCGACGCCGATTCTTTTCTTGCGCAGCTGCGCAGGCTCGGTAATTTCTTTTTGAGTTACGAATTTAAACAAAGGCTTGTTGTTGAGACCTGCCACGATGACGGCGTCCCCGCCGCGATGAATCACATGGATCGGCGCGACGCCATCGCTGTCAGCCGACTGAGTGCTCCCTCCGACCAGGGCCTGCATGCCACGCGCGCCGCCGGCAATAAACACAAAATCAACATCGAGTCCGTATTTGGAAAAAAGATTTAAATCTTTTGCCGCCCAGATCGCGAGCTGCGCGCTGCTGGTTCCCGAATAGCTATGAAGAAAAGGCGTTTGGGCGAGAGCGCGTGCCGGACAACTGAAACCTAAAAACGTCAACGTGATTAGTATTGCGATCACTTTCTCTTCCTTCCTGGCTCGTCTGTTAGCCGTGCCCAATTACGGTGTCGCCGCGTCAAACGCGAATGATTTAAGGCCAGCGCTCGTGGCTGCGAGTTTTCCGCTGCTGGAGATCAGGTGCAAAAATATTTGCCTATTCTTCACTCACGCTCTGCACCCCAGCAAGGCAGCCCCGAGTGCGTGGTTTTAGTTTGCGTTCAAAGATTTAAAAACACGCGCCGACCTGATAGCAGATCGCCCTTGCGGATCGAAGCACCTCTCACCGCCGGCGATCGGTCCAGCCGGGGATGACAAAATCTTCCGCGCCGGGAACAACCGCCACCTCGGGAAATTCTTGACCAAATGGACGCGTTGCGTCGATGCCCATGATGGCGCCGAGACGGGGCGCGGGAGTGGATGGATCCAGAGGCGCGCCGACTTGTCTCGGCAGCACCGTGAGATCGCGATCCGCCTGAAAGCGCGTCGCCATTGCCCATTCGACCATGACCGGATCGCGCGGATCGATATCCTCGTCAACGACCGTCACGAGCTTGGGCCGGATACGCTCGGTTGAAAAACAAGCCAGCATGACGTCGCGGGCTTGGGCGATAAAAGTCGGCCTGATCGAAACAACTACATGTAAATTGACGCCGCCTTTGGTGACGCAGACGTCGCGCACCGTAGGACAGATCTGACGAATCCGGTCATACAACACGGCTTCAAGAACAATTTCTCTCATGACATGGTTATCGGTGGTCGGCGGGCCGGTGAGCGCGGTAACGTAAATGGGATTTCGCCGGTGCGTAATCGCTTTCAATTTAAACACGGGCTGTTCGGTCACTGCCTGGTAGTAGCCTGGAAACTCGCCGAACGGGCCTTCAGTGCGGCGCTCGCCGGCAGTCAATTCTCCCTCGAGTACGATCTCGCTGGTGGCGGGCACCTGGACGTCGATGGTCTCGCATTGCACGACATCGACC
>DASUVS010000054.1:0-25066 GCA_036378835.1 Binatia bacterium
ACGAAACGTCTCGCGAGAATGCGAACTTCAGCATCCCGGATCGGCTCTTATCGGTATCCGTCCAGATATGCTCACGATAACTGCGGTAGCCGTTCAGTTGGCCGTCGCAGATGGGCGAATTGGCGAACATTGATATGAAAATCGGCGTCAGCCCCATACCGGTGCGAAACTTCGACATCGCATCTTTTTCGTCGCGGTAATCGATATTGGCTTGAACAGTCGCGGTCTGCTTCATCATGCGCTGGCCCAGCCTGCCGACTTTGGGCATATAGGGCCCCATGATTCGGTAACGTTTTTTGGGTACCCATTCGATTTCTTCCAAACGACTTACCGGCTGCATGCCCAATCCGAGGAAAACAACATCGAGAGGATCGGAAACCTCTAAAAGCTCGCGGATGTGCTGGGTGAATTCGGCATAGGTGCAGTGGATGCTGTCGCACGGTTCCCCGCTAAGCTCGATCTGCCCGCCGGGCTCTAGTGTGATCTGCGCGTTGTCGCGGCTCAACGCGATAATATGGCCGTCCTGTTCTTCCGGCTCCCAGCCAAAGCGGTCGATCAGTCTTTTGAGAATCGACTCGACGCCGCGTGGTCCAGAATAAGGAATGGCCTTGCCGCTGCTGCGATCGATGCCAACCTTTTCGTACTCAGTACCGACGCGCCAGCGTTCGCGGGGTTTGCCCGCCGCATGGAAGTATTCTTCGAGCTGGTCCTTTTTTTCAATGTCTGACATGGTTTTCGATATTCTGTCGATACGGCGGATAAATGATTCCCTTCTCGGTGATGATCGCCGAGATCAACTCTTGTGAAGTCACATCAAACGCCGGATTTAGGATATTCATCCCTTCCGGCGCGAGCGGTCTGCCGAACATATGCGACACTTCCTTGGGGTCGCGTTGCTCGATCGGAATATCCTTCCCCGTAGGGCAATTCAAATCGATTGAAGAAGTCGGTCCGGCGACATAGAACGGGATGCCGTGTCGCCGCGCCAGAACTGCAATCGTATACGTGCCGATCTTATTGGCTACATCACCATTGGCGGCGATCCGATCGCAACCAACGACTACGGCATCGACCCGACCTGTTTGCATCAGGTATCCAGACATGTTGTCGGTAATCAAGGTTGCGGCGATCTTTTCCTTCTTGAGCTCCCATGCCGTGAGTCTGGCGCCCTGTAAAAACGGGCGGGTTTCATTGACTAGAACTTCGAATTTTTGACCGGAGTCTTTAAGCGCGCGCATCACGCCCAGCGCCGTACCGTAGCCTGCGGTCGCCAATGCTCCGGCATTACAGTGGGTCATCACATGTTTTGCATCGGTCAACAGTTTGGCCCCGAAGGCGCCTATTTTTTTGTTCGCGGCGATATCTTCTTTATAGATGTTTTGTGCTTCGATCTTAAGCACGCGCTTGACAGCTTCCACTCCGCGGTCCCGGTTCTCTAGATAAACCTTCTTCATGCGTTCGAGCGCCCAAAATAAATTCACCGCCGTTGGGCGGGTCTTGGCCAGCGTTGATACAATCTCATTGAACTCTTCATCAAAATTCTTGGCCTTACTCTTTAAAGCTCCCAGCGCAACCCCCATCGCGGCAGCAACGCCGATAGCAGGCGCCCCACGGATAACCATATGGGTGATCGCGGCGGCTACTTCTTTGTAGTCGCGGCAAACTCGATTGATCTCCTTGTGCGGCAGAAGCCGCTGATCGAGCATGACCACCTGATCATTCTTCCACTCAATTGTTTTTACACGCATGACTACATTTCAATTTTGCGAAGACCGAGTATATTAGGCGCAAGAAGTAAGCGTCAAGGGTCACTGGTGGATTTCTATCATCTCCTCGGCTATCTCTCCGGCCTTCTCTTTATCAAGCCTAACATGGAAGCAACTTCGCTTTACCGAACGATAGCGCTGGTTCACTGTCTTGATGCGATTCTTTGTTCGGTGATTGCTGCTCATAGCGGCAGGCGTACGGTTGGCTGGAGCATCGGCGGGCTGATCTTTGGGATATGGGCTTTGGGTCTACTGTTTCTGTTGCCGATCAAGAAACCTGCCGGCGCATGAACTCTCGATGGGCTCTCCCGCCTGCTTGGTGGCTCCAATTAGCTTCACTCGTCCTGGGCGATGACATACGCCATCCCGTGTTGATCGGTATGAGTGATCGACAATGCCCAGTGTTTGATGCCGAGCTTCTCCGCTAGCTGCGCAGTTTTACTGTGCAGCACAACATCAGGTTTGCCGCTGTTAGCGCGAGCAACTTCAATATCGAGCCAACGCACCTGCGCTCCCCAACCCCGACCCAGCGCCTTCATGACGGCTTCTTTGGCGGCGAAACGGCCGGCGTAACTTTGGAAGCGGCCTCGTTGTCGCTTCTCGCAATAAGCAATTTCTCGCGGCGTATACACCCGTTCGCGAAATCGAATACCGATCCGAGGATGTTCCAAGGCGGCGCGAATCCGTTCGACTTCAACCAAGTCGATGCCAACACTGATAATCATGGATTCTCAACCTAACCCCGCTGCTCTTTGACTGTCAATCACTACAAGCGCGAGCGGAGAGCCCAATTTCGCATTGACTGGCGCGCGTTGATCGCGTAAATTTTCCCAAAAAGGAGGGACACACGATTGTGATTGCCCGTCGAACTCTACTTTTTTCATTAATGCTGCTCTTTGGTATTCCGCTTCCCGCCACAGCGCAGAAAGGCACGATCAAACTTGCCGTTCAAGCGCCGCTCTCAGGTGAACAAGCGGCTTTGGGTGAACACATCAAGCTCGGTGCACAGCTGGCGGTTGAAGAAGCGTCAAAATCATTCAAGTCCATGGGCTACGACCTGGTGTTTGTTCCCTACGATGACCAAGCCAAACCGGAAGTGGGCGTCGCCAATGCAAGAAACCTGGTCGCCGATCCCGATGTCCTTATCCTGGTAGGCCATTTCAACTCTGGGGTCGCCCTGCCTGCATCCGAAGTCTACAAAGACGCGATGCTGGCGATGATCTCGCCGGCCAATACGGCAACTGAGATTACCGACCGCGGCTATCCCAATGTCAATCGCGTTTGCGGCCGCGACGATGTCCAAGGCCCTGTAGGAGCGCGCTTTGCCGCCCAGGATCTTAAGTTTAAATCGGTCTATATCATTCATGACAAAACCCTGTACGGGCAGGGAGTGGCGGACAATTTCCGCAATGAAGCGAAGAAGTTAGGGCTCAATGTTTTGGGCTACGACGGCACTGAAGAGCGCGCAAACTTTGCCCCGATGATTATTCCCTTGAAAGCGAAAAATCCGGACTTGGTCTATTTCGGTGGTATTTATCATCAGGGTGGCTTGCTATTAAAACAGATGCGCGAAAAGGGCGTGAAGTCGGCATTCATGGGACCGGACGGATTGGATTCATCGGAAATGGTTAAGATCGCGGGCCAGCACGTAATCGGGTCGTACTATACAACCGTCGCGGGGCCGCCGGACGCCTATCCTGAGACTGCCGCTTTCGCCAAGAAGTTCAAGCAGCGCTTCGGCAAAGAAGTCGAATCCTTTGCGATGTACGGGTATGATGCGGCTCAAGTCGGCATCAAGGCTGTTGAACAGACGCTTCAAACAAACGGCGGTAAAAAACCGAGCCGTGGGGAAGTTTCTGCGGCAGTGCGAAAGCTCGATAATTTCAGAGGCGTAACCGGTCAGATCAGTTTCGACAATAAAGGCGATCCCGTGAAAGCCAAGTACTTCGTGCTTCAGTTCGATAAGAAGAACTATCCCGGCAAAGTGGTCAAAGTCATCGAACAGCAGGCCCCCCAAGCTAAAAAGTCATAACTCGTCCAACACTCCATCACATCGAAGCGAATCACGAACTGGCTCGTTTTCGGTACTAATGCTTCATGAAAAATAAGTTGCGGGTTGCCATTCTCTTCGGCGGCCGATCTGCCGAGCACGAAATTTCGCTAATTTCTGCCCGCAATATCGTCGCGGCGATGGACAAGAGCAGGTATGAGATCGTCGCCATCGGCATCGACAAGCAAGGGCGCTGGTCTTACGACAGAGAAGCTCGTCTGCTCGGCGACGGGCAAAAACAGGTCATACCGTTCAATCATGCGCAATTGACCGGGATATTGCCGGGCGCAAGCCAATCAAGCTTAATTGCGCTTGGCGGTGCTCGTCTGAAGATCGATGTCGTGTTCCCCGTGCTTCACGGTCCCTTCGGCGAAGACGGCACGGTCCAGGGCCTACTTAAATTAGCCAACATCCCGTTTGTCGGCGCCAGCGTCTTGGGATCCGCAATCGGCATGGATAAAGATGTCATGAAACGGCTGCTTCGTGATGCAAGAGTTCCGATCGGCCGATTTCATGTCTATGGCCGTAGCGCCGCGGATCGGATTAAATTTACGCCGTTAACAAAGGACCTGGGTCAACCGCTATTCGTCAAGCCGGCCAATCTCGGTTCGTCGGTTGGAATCAGCAAAGTAGAGAAGCGCTCGGAACTGGAAGCCGCAGTGAGAAATGCGTTTCGTTTTGACAATAAAATTCTGATCGAAGAATTCATCGAAGGCCGCGAAATCGAGTGTTCGGTCATAGGCAATGACGATCCGATCGCGTCGCTCCCGGGAGAAATCGTAACCGGTCATAACTTTTACTCCTATGATGCAAAGTATATCGACGATCAGGGATCGCGCCTGGAGATCCCCGCCAAATTACCGAGAGCAATCGTCAAATCCGTCCGGGAGATTGCTATCAAAACTTACCGAACACTATGCTGCGAAGGAATGGCCCGGGTCGATTTTTTCGTTAAGGCTAACGGTCAGGTTCTGGTCAACGAGATCAACACGATCCCTGGTTTCACCCAGATAAGTATGTATCCGAAGATGTGGGCAGCAAGCGGGATTTCTTACCCCAAACTGATCGACCGGCTCATTCAGCTTGCTCTGCAGCGTTTCCGTCAGGAGCAAAAACTTCGGACCAGCGTTTAGTTACCCGACCAGAGCAATAAAACTCCTCAAAGCCCGGACAGCCGCGCAGCTGATCGAGACCACGTCTATGAACTGGCGGTTTACCTCTTAGACCGGCAGCACCATAAGAACCGGCCATTTCAGGTGTCGGACGCTACCATTGCAACGTCGCGACGCGCGCCGCCCAACCGTCCCACTCGAGCCGACACCGCACCTTGATCGGACGAATCTTCGATTCGCCGAGCGGAACCGCACCACAGCAAACTAGGACTTATTTTCTAAGGGTCCTGCGAACGAACCCGTTTAGTCCATCTGCCGTCTCAAGAAAGTCGGAATGTCATACTTGTCATCTTCCTCCTGCCCGGTGCTCAACTGCAAGGTGCTTTTGCTGAGCGTCACCGTTTCCACTTCCTCGCTGCCAGGTTTTTTGCGCTGCCAGGTTGGCGCGTCGAGATCGTCAACGATGGTCCCGAGATGCACAACCTTCTTAGTCTTGACCGGGTTGACGTTTGCCACGTTAGGCACGCTGCTGGTGACGTGATTCATGCTATTCACGTTGTTCATCGAAGAGACGTGACCGGAGCTTGTGATCACCGGTTTGCGCTCGTCCTTGCCTTCTCCGAAACCGGTTGCAATGACCGTGATGCGGATTTCATCGAGCATGGTTTCGTCTATAACCGCACCGAAAATGATGTTCGCCTCGTCGTGAGCCTCTTCCTGAATCATTGAAGCCGCCTCGTTCACCTCATGCAAACAGAGATCGGGCCCGCCGGTGATGTTGATCAGAACGCCGCGCGCGCCTTGGATCGAAATGTCTTCGAGAAGGGGACTCGATATTGCCCTCTGCGCCGCTTCGATAGCGCGATTCTCCCCGGTCGCAGTCGAAGCGCCCATCAATGCCAAGCCCATCTCCGCCATCACCGTTCTGACATCGGCGAAATCAAGGTTGATCAAGCCCGGCGTGATAATCAGATCAGAGATCCCTCTGACGGCTTGGAGCAGCACTTCATCCGCTTTGTGAAACGCTTCTAACATCGTTGTCGTTTTGGCGGCGATGCTCAGTAATCTCTGATTCGGAATAACGATCAGGGTATCGACGCTGCTCTTGAGCTCGGCGATGCCTTCTTCTGCCTGCCGCATCCGTTTCTTGCCTTCGAAGATGAACGGCTTCGTCACCACGCCCACGGTCAAAGCGCCCACTTCACGGGCAACCCTGGCAATGACCGGCGCACCTCCGGTTCCCGTTCCACCACCCATGCCGGCGGTAATGAAAATCATGTCGGAACCGGCCAGGTACTCTTTGATCGTTTCCTGGTCTTCCAAAGCCGCACGCCGTCCAATTTCCGGATTAGCCCCGGCTCCAAGTCCCTTAGTCACCGCCCCACCGAGCTGAATTCTAACCGGCGCTCGACTGGCATCCAGGGATTGCGCGTCGGTGTTGGCTACGAGAAATTCAACACCGTTCAGCTTACCGCCGATCATTGTATTCACCGCATTTCCGCCACCCCCGCCGATACCGATAACCTTGATACGGGCGTTCAGATTGAACTCCTCGACAAATTCAAACATAAGCTTTCCTCCTTATATTACGGTTAATAGGAACTGTTTGTGTTTAGAAAAAATCACTTAACCAATCCGACATTCGATGTTTTACCTTCGACAGGATGGTCGCATCCTCTCGCACACGAAAAAAACTGCGCTCTTGGCGCTTGATCCCATAGAGAACCAAACCGATGGCGCTGGAATAAACTGGATTTGTGATCACGTCGACCAAACCGCCGACGTGCCTTGGTGTGCCCAGCCGTACCGGACAGCCGATGGCGAGTTCGGCCGCTTCGATGGCGCCCGGCAACAACATCGAACCGCCGGTCATCACCACACCGGAGCCGAGATAGTCTTCGTAGCCTGACTTGACGATCTCCCGGCGGATCAACTGAAAGACCTCGTCCATTCGAGGTTCAATAATCTCGCACAAGATTTGCCGCGAGACGGAGCGTTGCGGCTTACCGGCAGAACTAGGAACTTCTAATCGCACCTGTTCAGCGACCATGGATGCCATAGCACAACCGTAACGAAGCTTGATCCGCTCCGCATCTGCGAAAGGCGTTCTAAGACCGGCGGCGATATCGTTGGTCACATGATTCCCGCCGATCGGCAGAACAGCCGTGTGCTTGACCGTGCCGTCGTGAAAAATCGTAATATCAGTCGTGCCACTTCCCATATCCGCCAACGCCACGCCGAGATCTTTTTCGTCCTCGGTGAGTACCGCATCGGCGCACGCCACCGGCATCAGTGCGACATCGGCAACATGAAGCCCGGAGCGGTTGCAGCATTTAATGACATTTTGCATGGCGGTAGTCGCTCCGGTAACAACGTGAACTCTGGCTTCGAGTCTGACCCCGGACATGCCAAGCGGATCTTTGATCCCGTCTTGATCGTCGATGATGTAGTCTTGAGGCAGAACATGAACGATCTCCTGGTCAGTTGGAATCGCCACCGCTTTGGCCGCGTCCAAGACCCGGTCCAGGTCTCTCTGACTGACCTCCCTAGTCTTGACCGCGACAACGCCGTGGCTATTGAAGGCTTTAATGTGACTTCCAGCGATCCCGGTAAATACAGTGTTGATTTCACAGCCGGCCATTAACGCTGCTTCTTCAACAGCCTTCTTAATGGATGCCACCGTGTTGTCGATATGGATGACAACTCCCTTGCGCATTCCCAGCGAGCTATGAGAGCCTATCCCAATAATTTCCACGCCATGCTCGGTCATTTCACCGACGGCGCTGCAGACCTTGGACGTGCCGATATCCAATCCCACGATAATGCTGTGTTTCTTCGCCATACCTGTGTTGCCGAATTGTCTGTTTCTTATTGCGGCTGGCGCCGCAACCGGGTTACCACTCGATCTTGAAAACTTATATCCAGAGAGCCGAGTCTCTCCTCTTTTCCTCGCCACAATGTCATCACGCGATCTAGGCGTTGGAGCTTCCCTTCCCAATCGCCCCACCCCATGTGAATGGCCACCGGATGAGCGATCGTATAGACCACCAACCGGTCCGGCGCATCGAAGTGGATTTCCGACAGAGCGTGCGAATCCTTAGCCATCAGATCGCCGAGGCGCAAGGCGTCCTGGATCCTTCGCCGCACCGCGGGATCGAAGGATCCGAGTTCTTCGGTCCGAATGCCGGTCAGCATGGGGAATCCGACATTTTCTCCTTGCGCTACCTCTTTAAAGAGAACCCCGTCGGCATCGACATAGTATAGTTTGCCGACGGCGACGATTGCCTTGGGTCGACGCTCCTCCACTTCGATGACAACACGGCGCGGGAATTCGCGACGAACCAGCACTCGCCGCACCCAGGGATGCTGCGAAACCTTCTTCTCTATTTTTGCCGGGTCGATGCTCCAAAGATTTATCCCATGCCGCAATCCGGCCATCGAAATAATCTCGTTGCCGCGCACCTTGTCGCTGCCTCGGACTTGGATTTCGCCCACGGCGAAGTAAGGATTCTCGAAAATAAAGCGGCGCACTGCCACCGACGCCAAACCGACCTGTTCGCGCCATCCATAGACAGTCCAAGCGGCAACGACGAACATGATCATGATCCCAGCCACCATCAATCGGCGGCGCCACTGGAATTTATCTTTTTTCCGGTTGTCTTTTCGAGAAACTGCCAACTGCATCGCGCTTACTCCACTCTAAGCGACGGCCACCTGCCGATCAGCTTCACTTCGGGAATTAAGACCACGCCGAACTTTGCTTGAACTTCAGCACGCGCCAGCTCCATAAGTCGACGCACGTCTTCAGCGCTGGCGCCGCCGAGATTGACTATGAAGTTGCCGTGCTTCGGCGAAATTTGCGCGCGGCCGATCTGCTTTCCCTTGAGCCCGGCAGCCTCGACTAATCTCCCGGCGTAGTCGTCCGGCGGATTGCGAAACATCGAGCCCGAATTCGGGTAACCGGAAGGTTGGCTGCTCTTCCGTTTGATGACCAGCTCACGAACTTTGATGCTGACTCTGGACGATTCTTGCCGATGCAGGGACAAGCGCACGCGGGTGACAACGATTCCCGCTGGCAAATGCGAATCACGGTAAGTAAATCTCATCTCTTCTCGGTTAAGTTGAATCGGAGTTCCTTGGCGAGTCATGCCGTAAACAGCGACGACCACCTTCTCGAATTCCGACCCGTACGCTCCGGCGTTCATGACCAGCGCCCCGCCGACGCTGCCCGGGATTCCCTCGGCAAACTCCAGACCCCCGTAACCGCGCCGGGCCGCCTGCCGCACCAGCTGCGTCACGGCCTGTCCCGCGCCGGCATCTACCCATGACTCGTTTGCTTGTTCGTGCCATTCGGCATTCTTGAAAGCGCCGATCAGATGAATCAGCACGCCCTCGATACCTAGATCGCTGATCAAGACATTGCTGCCGTTGCCCAATAGCCGGAACGGCATGCCGCGCAAGCTCAACAAACAGAGCAGTTGTGCCAACGCGGGTTCGCTTTCTACCTCGACGAAGTAATCCGCCGGGCCGCCCACTTTCATCGACGTGTAACGCGCCAGCGGTTCTGAAACTTTCACCCTCAGTCCGGAAATCGACTGGAGCTCCCGCACCAGGTTTGTTTCGTTAGGCTTCGGATTCATTGCCAACATTAGAAGAGCTTTTCGATGCGTTGCAGCATTAAATCTTGAACAGCTCCTGGACGCATGAATGATCCGAAGGCGCTACTCGCGGTTCATGCCAAGGCTGCAAGGATGCTTTCTCCAACTTTATAGATATCTCCGGCTCCCAAAGTCAGGACGACATCCCCGGCAATCAATCGCTCGGCCAATTGCGGCGCAATGCTCGTCTTATCGGCGATGAATTCAACATCCATATGTCCCTGGCGCTTGATTGCCTGGTAGAGCGCTTCGCCGGTAACGCCGGGGACGGGATCTTCTCCAGCCCCATATATTTCGGTCAGCACCAAACGATCGGCGCCTTCAAACGCTGTCAGAAAATCGTCAAAGAGATCCTGAGTGCGGCTGTATCGGTGCGGCTGAAAGATGACGGTCAACGGCCGTTTCCAACTTTCCCGGATGGCGCCGATCGTCGCGCGGACTTCCACCGGATGATGACCGTAATCGTCGATGATCAAGACATCACGAGTTTGCCCCTTTATTTCGAAGCGTCTATGGATGCCGTTGAACGCCGCAAGCGCCTCCGCGGTGCGGCAAAAGGGGATCTCCAGCTCATGAGCGACGGCGACGGCGGCCAGCGCATTGGTCGCGCTGTAGCGGCCGGGAAGCTGCAACTTCAGCTGCCCAAGGGGATTGCCGTGATGCAGTACCGTAAATTCCACGCCGCCCGCTTTCATGTGCAGATCCTGAACGGAAAAATCCGCTTCCGGAGATAGACCGTAGGTGGCAAACCGTTTGCGCACTTTGGGCAACAGGGCACGGACATTGGGATTGTCGATACACAACACTGCCAAACCGTAAAAAGGAAGCTTGTTGACAAATGTTAGGAAACTTTCATTCAAGCGTTCCATCGTCTGGTGAAAATCCATATGCTCGCGATCGATATTGGTGACGACCGCGATGGTCGGCGTCAGCAGCAAGAAACTGCCGTCGCTCTCATCGGCTTCGGCAACCAGGATCTCGCCCTGCCCCATCTTGGCATTAGTGCCGAGCATATGAACCCGGCCGCCGATTACCATTGTCGGGTCGAGGCCCGCGAGACTTAGAACCGCAGCCGTCATCGACGTCGTGGTCGTTTTGCCGTGGCTGCCGGCCACGGCAATGCCGTACTTCATGCGCATCAACTCGGCGAGCATTTCCGCTCTGGGGATGACCGGGATCTGCCGCCGGCGCGCCTCCAGCACTTCCGGGTTCGAGTACTTAACCGCCGTCGAGATCACCACTACTGACGGATTCACGGTCAGATTGTCTTCCTGATGGCCGACAAAAATCTGCGCGCCAAGCTTGCGCAGCCGCCGCGTCGCGTCGCTGTCATGCAGATCCGAACCGCTCACCACGTATCCTGAGTTCAAGAGCACCTCGGCGATACCGCTCATCCCGATACCGCCAATCCCGACAAAGTGAACTCGATGTTTTTTATGCAACATGAACGACTGATCACTCTTTCGCCTCAGGTATGCGCCAGCGCGTAACATTCATCGACGATGCGCGCCGCGGCCTCTGGCTTGCCCATCGCGCGCGCCGCCGTGGCCATCGGCTCGATTTTTGTCGGATCCGCTACGTAAGCCCGCAGACGAGACTCCAGTGCTGCGCCATTCAATTCGTGATCGAGAATCATCTCGGCAGCTCCTTTGTCGGCAAGCGCTTGAGCATTCCACCGTTGGTGATCGTAGATCGCGTACGGGTACGGAATTAGAATGGCGGCCTTGCCGAACGCCGTGAGCTCCGCTACTGTCGTAGCGCCTGCTCGGCACAGCACGAGATCGGCGCGCGCATAAGCATCGTCCATGCGGTCGATAAACGGCAGCGCCTCCGCGTCAAAGGGTAAATCTTGGTAGGCTTTGCCAATGGCAGGAAAATCCGCCGCGCCGGTCTGGTGAATAATGCGAAACTGCGAGGCCAAATCAATCATTTGCTTGAGCGCGTCAATTACCGCGATATTGATGCGGTGCGCCCCGGCGCTGCCGCCGAAGATCAACAGGGTGAACTTTTCACCTTTGGGCGCGTTCGGCAGCCTGTGCCAGCGAACTGGAGTTCCGGTCTCCAGCACCTTTTGGGCCGGCAAGTAGGAAGCGGTTTCGCGGTAAGAGGTAAAAATTTTATCGACAAAGCGCGCCAGCATCTTGTTGGTAAAGCCCGGTTGAAGGTTTTGTTCCATGATAGCGCAGCGGATGCCCCGCAACTTCGCCGCCACTAGCAGCGGTCCGGATGCATAGCCGCCGAGGCCGAGAATGCAATCCGGTCGAAACCTCTTGAGGATACCCAGCGATTGCAGCAGCCCCGCGGGGATCCCGTAGAGGGCGTCCCATAGGCCGCGAACCCCCCGACCTTTAAGTCCCTTCACAGCGATCAGCTCGAGAGGGAAGCCCTCACGCGGCAGCACCCGCGCTTCAATCCCTTTATCGGTGCCGACAAACAAGATTTCCGTCATTGCGTCACGTCGTTGAAACTCGCGGGCTACGGCCAGTCCCGGGAACAGATGACCACCGGTTCCCCCGCCGGCCAGAATCACCCGCATCTATAATCTCCTGCGCGAGAGCCCTAACAATAAGCCTACCTCCGCCAGATTGACGACAAGGGCCGATCCGCCGTAACTGATAAACGGCAAAACCAGGCCCTTGGTCGGCATAAGCCCCATGACCACGCCCATGTGAACTAAACCCTGCATCCCCAACAGGACGGTTAAGCCGAAAGCCAGATACTGCTCGAACGGCTCCTCGATTTTCGCCGTCAAGCGCAAACCGCGCATGAGGATAACGCCGAAGAGAGCCAACACAGCCAGGGCGCCGAGCAAACCCATCTCCTCGCCAATGACTGAGTACACGAAATCGGTATGCGCCTCCGGTAGATAAAAGAGTTTTTGCCGGCTCTCCCCTAATCCCCGGCCCCACAGTTGACCGGAACCGAAGGCGATGAGCGATTGAATAACTTGAAAACCGCTGCTGGATGCGTCGCGCCAAGGATCCATAAACGTCATCAAGCGGCGCAAACGGTATTCCGCGGTCAACATCACATAAGCCAACACAGGAAGCGCCAACGCGCCGGTGCCCAAGAGATGCGGGATGCGTGCGCCGCCGACAAACAACATCAAGTAAAGCAAGACCGCAAGAATCAAAGCCGTGCCGAAATCCGGCTGTAACAACAGAACGCCGAGAACAGCGCCGGCGACAATCAGATGAGGCAAAACACCGACTGAGAAGGTTTTGATCTTTTCTTGCTTGCGCGCCATTGAATGCGCCAGATAAAAGACCAAGGCGAGCTTTGCCAACTCGCCGGGCTGAAATGCGAAGCCGGGGAGCATCAACCACCGGCGGGCGCCGCCGCGCATGAGGCCGATACCTGGGATCAAAACCAGAACCAATACAACAAGAGTCACTGCCAGCAAAGGATAGGCAAGGCGGCGCAACAACGCCGGCGGGATCAGCGACCCGATCACTAAGCCAACCAGGCCCGCGCCGGCGGCGATCGACTGCTTGCGAAAAAAATAAATGCCGTCGCCAAACCGCTCCTGAGCATAAAGATAGCTGGTGCTGAGAACCATGGTCAGCCCCAAAGCCGTTAGCGCGACAACCGAAAAGAAAATCCATTTATCGACCGCCAGCGCATCTCTCATAAGTCTCGCACCAAGCTTTTGAAGACTTTGCCCCGTTCGGCATAGTTGCGAAACATATCGAAGCTCGAACACGCCGGCGACAACAACACCACATCACCGGGCCGCGCATGCGCGGCGGCGTCGGCCACTGCCGCGGCGAGATCTTTTACGATCACGGTTTCGGTGAGGTGGCCGAGCGCTTCGGCGATAACGTCTTTGGCTGCTCCGAACAAAACCAAGCGCCGCACTCGTTGCCGCATGCAGTTTTGCAAGGGGCCGTAATCGCCGCCTTTATCGACGCCGCCGGCAATGAGAATCACCGGCTCGGAAAAACTCGCCAGCGACTTTTCTACCGCGCCGACGTTCGTCCCTTTGGAGTCGTTGAAGTAGCGAACGCCATCTTTCTCGCGGACAAACTCGAGTCGATGCTCAAGGCCGGGAAAACTCTCCAAAGTCTCTTGGATGACGTCATGCCCGACACCGACCGCCTTGGTCGCAGCGATTGCGGCCATCATGTTCTCGACGTTGTGAACGCCCTTGATCTTAACTGCCGTCAGCGAAAATGTTTCTTCGTCCGGCCCGTCGCGCCAAACGATCGCATCACGTTCGGCAAACACACCGAATCCAACTTCCGACGAGCCGATCGAGACAATTTGCGAACGCAATTGCCGCCGCATGGCCCAAACCCGCGAATCGTCGCGGTTGAGAATGGCAATGTCTGGTTCATCTTGCGCGGCGAAGATTCGTTGTTTGGCACTGGCATAAGCGGCAAAATCCGCGTAACGGTCGAGATGGTCTTCGCTTAGATTGAGAAGCACGGCGATGCGCGGACGAAACCATTTCACCCATTCAAGCTGAAAGCTGCTGACTTCCACAACTCCCCACTCCCAGTTATCCGCGCCGCATCCGATCAGAGGCATGCCGAGATTGCCGCCGACAAAAGTTTTTGTTCCATTTGCCTTAAGAATCTCGCCGATCAGTGTCGTCGTCGTGCTTTTTCCATTCGTTCCCGTGACAGCAATCAGAGGCAGCGGGAGAAAGCGATAAGCCAATTCGATCTCGCTGATGATTTCGACGCCGCGCTGGCCGGCGTTCTCGAGCAGGAAATTGTTCATTGGCACCCCGGGGCTCGGCACAACCATGTCAACGCCTTGCAACCAATCTACATCCTCGCCGCCGAGGTGATATTCAATGGGCAAACCCGCAAGCGCGTTCACCTCGGCTTGCAGATCAGCCGCCGGGCGAAGATCGCTAACCAGCACGACCGCCCCTTGCTGCGCGAGAAACCGCGCCGTAGCCAGGCCGGTGCGCGCCAGGCCCAAAACCATGACTTTCTTGCCCCTGAGATCCATTGTTGGGTGCCATTTTACCTGAGCTTGAGCGTGCTAAGGCCGATTACGGCGCAAATAAACGCGATAATCCAAAAACGCACGATAATTTGCGGCTCCTTCCAACCCTTGAGCTCGTAATGATGATGAATGGGCGCCATCAGAAAGACTCGCTTGCGTCTGAGCTTGTAGGAGGCGACTTGGAAGATCACGGAAAGCGCCTCCACGACAAAGACGCCGCCGACGATAATCAATAGAATCTCGTTCTTGGTCATCACAGCGACGGCGCCGAGAGCCGCTCCAAGCGCGAGCGAGCCCACATCGCCCATAAACATTTGCGCGGGGTAGGCGTTATACCAGAGAAATCCCAAACCTGCGGCGACCACTGCGGCGCAAAATACGCTGAGCTCACCCACGCCAGCGACATAAGGGATTTGCAGATAGTCGGCCAACTTCATATGTCCGGTAACATAGGCGATGACCGCGTAGGTGCCGGCGGCGACCATTACCGGCCCGATCGCCAATCCGTCGAGCCCGTCGGTGAGATTGACCGCGTTGGAAGCGCCGACGATCACAAACATCGCGAAAGGCACATAGAGTATGCCCAGATCGGGACGAAAATTCTTGATGAAAGGCAGACTGATCTCGGTGCTGAACTTAGGCATATAGTAAAGCGCAACGGCGACAACAAAGGCCATCAAGAATTGACCCAGCAATTTCGCCCGTGGCGGCAATCCTTTGCTGTTCTTGCGAGTAAGCTTCAGGTAGTCGTCCACGAATCCCACCAGTCCGGCGCCCACGGTCGCAAGCAACGCAAGCAACACGTAGCGGTTGCCGATATCTCCCAACAGAAGCGTTGAAAAGGTTAGCGCCAGGAGTATCAGCGCGCCGCCCATGGTCGGCGTTCCAGCCTTGACTGCATGCGAGGCCGGCCCGTCATCCCGGATGTGCTGGCCGATCTGCTTTTGTGTTAACGCTCGGATCAAACGCGGTCCCAATAGAAACGATATAAGCAACGCCACCAGCGCGGCCATCGCCGCCCGGAAAGTTATGTAGCGAAAAACATTGAAGCCGGAATATGTCGTGTGCAATGGGAACAGCAGGTAGTAAAGCAAGTTCAATCTAGCCTTTCAGCTCGGTTAAAACTGTTTCCATTTTCATACCCCGCGACCCCTTGATCAAAAGCCAATCGCCTTTTTTCAAGTGGGCACGCAGCCGCTTTCCAATGTCGCTGTGACTTTCGCCGACGATAACTTGATCCGACTTCATACCGCCGCGTAATGCACCCTTTCTGACGTCCGGCGCCCGCTCGCCTAGAAGGTAAGCGCGATCCAGTCGGGCCTGCGCCAGCTGGTTGCCGAGACGCCGGTGCTCGCGTTGGCTTTGTTTGCCCAGTTCGAACATGTCGCCAAGCACGGCAATCCGTTGGCCACGGGAAGAGATTTGGGCCAGCGTTTTGATGGCGGCGATCATCGATGCCGGATTCGCATTATAGGCATCGTTGATGATGCCGATGCCGCGCCAGTTCTCCAGCTGCATTCGCATGCTATAAGGCTTGACCCTTGCCAAACCGCGCCGAATCATCGGCAGAGGTATGCCTAAGCTGTAGGCCATGGCAGAGGCGCCGACGGCATTGGCAATATTATGCTGGCCGACGAAATTAAGCCGAATCTGCGCGCGCTGATGCCCGGCGCGCAGAGTAAATCGCATCGCGCCGGAATCCAGCAATAAACCGGATTCCGCGCGAATCTGACCACCCTCACCGTAAGTGATTTTTTCGCCGCTGAATCTTGCACCCAGGCGCCGCACCCGGGGATCATCGAGGTTAACTACGATAGTTCCGCCCGCGCGCATGCCGCCGAACAACGCGCCCTTTTCCTTGGCGACTCCGGCCAAACTGCTCAGCCCTTCCAAATGCGCCGGCGCCACCGAGGTAATAAGCGCCACATCGGGCGCGGCGATTTCAGCCAAGCGTTGAATCTCGCCGGGGCGATTGGTTCCCATTTCCACAACTACAACCCGGTGCCTTTTGCGAAGCCGAAGCAAGGTCAACGGCAAGCCCACCAGATTATTGAAATTGCCTTCGGTGGTTAAAAGCCTTCCCTGGAGCGGTTGGCCATCCAACGATGCGCACTGCAAAATGGCCGCTAGCATTTCCTTGGTTGTGGTCTTTCCGTTCGAGCCGGTAATCGCCAGCACCTTGGGTCGGTATTGTTCGCGACGGAAGTGCGCCAGATCTCCCAGGGCTCGGAGGGTATCGGGCACTTTGACGGCCGTAACACTTCTGAGATCGACCGCGCGAAGAGCTTGGTGAACCACGAGACAGCCAGCTCCCCGGCTGATTGCATCTTTGACGAAGCGATGGCCATCGAGCCTCTCGCCCTTAAGCGCGATAAAAATAGAGCCTGTTTTCACTTTACTGGAATCCGTGACGATCTCATCGAACCGGCTGGCGCTTGCTCGTTTTTCCAATCTGCCGCCGGTTGCCATGAGAATTTCTTCCAGCGTCCATGCCATACTCAAGCCCGCAAGGCGCCCGCCTGAGAACTTAAAATCTCCCGAGCTACTTCGCGGTCATCGAAATGGATCTTGTGCGCTCCAAGAATCTGATAATCCTCATGCCCTTTTCCGGCAATCACGACCACATCTCCCGCCCGCGCCCAGGTCAATGCTAGGCCAATCGCTTTGCGGCGGTCCGCCTCGACGCCATACCCGTGAACACCGTCAACTTTTGTTCCTTGAGTTTGAAGTCTGACAATACCGGTCTTCTGCATACCCGCCTCGATTTCCTGGAGAATGCTTTCCGGGTTCTCTGAACGCGGATTGTCGGATGTCAAAACGACGATATCACTGAGACGTGCCGCAATTTCGCCCATCAAAGGCCGCTTGCCGCGATCGCGGTCGCCGCCGCAACCAAAAACAGTTAAAACTTTTGCATCGGTCAGAGGCCGGACTGCGACAAGAGTTTTCTCCAACGCATCCGGCGTATGAGCATAGTCCACCAGAACCACAACCCCGCGCGAGTTCTCGACCCGTTGCAAGCGCCCGGGAACGGATCGCAACTTCTTGATGCCGTCGACAATCGCCGCCTGCGGGATTCGCAACGCAACACCGACACCCACGGCAGCGAGAATGTTATCGAAGTTTGCGGCGCCGATGAGCTCCGATGAAAATTCGATCACTCGATCTTTGACCTTGATTTTTCCACTCTGACCGGCGGCGCTGTGATGCACCTGCAGCGGTTTGATATCGCACTCGTCGCTGGAGCCATAGCTCCAGGTGGTTATCCCGGCGCGTTGCGCTCTACCGATAAGCTCGGATCCTCTGGGATCGTCGCCGTTGATGACGGCCGCTTTCGCTGATTTGCCGCTTGCTGCCAGGTAATCGGTAAACAACCTGCTCTTGGCGACGAAGTACTCATCCATACTCTTATGATAATCCAGATGATCGCGTGAAAGATTGGTAAAGACACCGACGTCGAAGTCGATGCCGCGAACCCGTTCCTGGACCAACGCATGGGACGAAACTTCCATGGCCAGCGACCGGGCACCTTGATGCGCCATTTCGGCCATCAGAGCATGAACATCTAGAGATTCTGGTGTCGTGTGATGCGCAGGCATTTCTTTGCCGCCATAGCGATAGTTGATCGTCCCGATCACTCCTGGCTCCATGCCCGCCGAAGCAAGTATGGACTCGATCAGGTAGGTGGTCGTGGTCTTCCCATTAGTCCCGGTAACTCCCACGATCTTTAGACGGCGCCCCGGGTGCCCGTAAAACTGGGCGGCCCATAAACCCATCGCCGCTCTCACGTCGTGGACACGAGCGAACGTCACTCCTAGAGGTACTTTGGCTTTATCGGCAACAACGACGGCGATGGCGCCGCGTTCGATGGCTTGATTTAAGAATTGATGGCCATCCGCCTGCTCGCCCGGCACGGCGAAAAACACGTCGCCTTTGGCCACCCGCCGCGAATCGTAAACCAGACCTGCTACTTCTTGATCAAGATTTCCTTCGGCTTGCGCGAGGTTCTGCAGCGTCAGAAAATCTCTTAGACGCATCTCGGATCATCCTTGCAGGTTCAACACCAGCATGCCGTTTTCATCCCAGCGTCCCCCGGGACCTGGTGATTGCTTCACCACATAGCCATTGCCATGGATTTTTACTTTGACATTTAGATCACGCGCTTTCTCCACGGCTTCGCGCAAACTGAGACCAACGAAATCCGGGGTTGCTCCGCTATCGACAGCAGCCTCGCCGTTCCTCCTCGGCACGCGCCGCAGCGGAATGTCCGCCTCCAGCAGGGGAGCGGCAATCGGTTCCGCGGTCTTGGCGGCAATGCCAAAATGACGCAATGCGCCGCGCGCGATATTCTGAAATGCCGGAGCGGCTACAACACCGCCGTAGACGTTACTTTGCGGCTCATCGACCAGAACCATCAACACAAGGCGAGGTTCGTCTGCAGGAACGAACCCGACGAAGGATGCGACGCGTTTTTTGGCATCATAGCCGCCATTGACCAGATCCACCTTTTGCGCAGTGCCCGTCTTACCGGCAACATTAAAGCCTTCCACTTTCGCCATCGTTCCGGTGCCGCCCTCGGTCGTAACCTCTTGGAGCATGGAGGCCAGCGAACGAGCGGTTCTTTCTGAAATCACACGGCGAACCATATGAGGCTGATTTTCCACCAAGACCTCGCCCTTAGGACTCAGCGCCCGCCGAACGACATAGGGTCGCATCAGAAATCCGCCGTTGGCGATAGCCGCATAGGCCATCACCATTTGCAGCGGCGTCGCTGAAAGCCCTTGACCGAAGGCATGGGTCGCCAAGTCGATCGCTGACCATGTTTCCGGTCGCCGCAGTAATCCTGGAGCTTCCCCCGGCATATCAATGCCGGTCACCCGCCCGAAACCAAACTTCTCGATGTATTTGAAGAAACGATCTTTTTTCAATTTGTCGGCAACCTTGGAAAAGCCGATGTTGCTCGACACCTGAAGGATCTTGGAGAATGGCAGCCAACCATGCGGATGGCTATCGTGAATGATTCTGCCGGCATAACTGAATTTGCCGTATTCACAAAAAAACAAATCCTCTTGTTCGACGATTCCCTCTTCGAGCGCGGCCGCTGCGAGGATTGTCTTGAAGGTGGAACCCGGTTCAAAGCTGTCCGTCACCGCACGATTGCGCCGCTGCTCAGGCGAGGCGCTCGAATAATTATTTGGGTTGAACGTGGGGTAATTGGCCAATGCCAAAATTTCACCGGTGCGCGGCTCGACGGCAATCGCAACGCCTGCCTTCGCGCGGTATTTATCGATGGAGGCTTCCAGCTCTTTTTCTGCCAGATGCTGAACGGACGTATCGAGCGTTAGGTGAATGTCGCCGCCCGCGGGGATTTGCAACCCTTCGACGCCTTCGACCAGCACACGGCGGCCCAAGGCATCTCGCTCGGATACAGACGAACCCGTTTCACCACGAATATATTCATTGTAGCGCAGCTCCAAACCTTCGAGCCCTTCGGAGTCACGACCAACAAAGCCGATCACCTGCCCGGCAAGCTGACCCTGGGGATAATAGCGATGCGGTTCGTGAAACATGCCTACGCCTTCGATCTTGAGATTCTGAATTTGTCCCGCCTCATTGGGCGAAATCTGCCGCTTGATCCAAACAAAAGGCTTGTCCGACGTAAGCCTCTCTTTGATTTCCGCCGTGCTGATTTTCAAGATTCGCGCTAGATCACGGGCGCTTTTTGTAGGATCCTGAATCCGCCCAGGCCGTGCGTAAACCGACTGCGCCTCGAGACTCAACGCCAGCGCTTCGCCTCCCCGATCGTACACGCCACCTCGCTTTGGCAGCACGGTCGATTCTTTCAGATGTTGGCGCTGTCCCAAGCGCATCAGCCTCTCGCCCTGCAACGCCTGCAGATAGAATGCGCGCCCGCCGATCACCAGGAACATCGCCAGAAAAAGAATCTTAGCGACAGCCAAGCGAACATGGCTGGTCCGCGGAGTGCGTCTCATGGCAGTACGATAACCTGACCCTTCTCGGGAGGCACCAACCCCAGCCGGCGGCGCGCCATCGCTTCCAAACGATCTGGGGAGGTCAAGCTGGCCAGTTCAACCTTCAACTCTCGGTTTTCTTGTTCAAGCCGACCTTGCAGTTTTGTGGTCGTTGAAAGCACGTAGCCCATGTGAACTACCTGTAAACGCAACCACACATGAACCAATCCTAAAATGAACAGACAAAAGCCCAGAGCGCAGATGGGAATGAGGTGCCGCTGGCTTTTGCGCTTCGGAGACCGGTTAGGCTGCTTCGCTTTAACCGACCTAACGGGGCGGGGTGAATTTAGATTGGCGGCGCTGGCCGTTTTTGTTCTCATAGTCGCACTGCCGCGCGCAGCTTCGCCGCACGCGCCCGAGGGTTGGCCCTGACTTCTTCAGCCGATGCGATAATTGGTTTGCGGGTTAGTCTTTGCGCCTTCTGGCTCCAGCCGCACTCGCATTTGAGAGTTCTGGGCGGGCAAATACACTTATCGCTCCATTTGCGAAAGGCTGTTTTTACCAGTCGGTCTTCCAGTGAATGAAATGAAATGATCACCATACGCCCCCCAGGCTGGAGCAATTCAAAGCCGTATTCCAAGAACTGCTTGAGAGATTCCATTTCCCGGTTCACCGCAATTCTTAGCGCCTGAAAGGTCCGCGTTGCCGGGTGATGAGCGCGGTCCCGCTTTCTCTTCACTCGCGCGACGAGGTCTGCCAGATCGAGCGTAGTCTCGATCCTCCGCTCCTTCCGCTCTGTCGCGATCGCCGCAGCGATGCGACGCGCCCGGGGCTCTTCGCCATAGTCGCTGATGATCTTGGTTACTTCCGCCTCAGGAAAAGAATTGACGATTTCAGAAGCTGTCAATCGCTGACGACGGTCCATGCGCATGTCCAATGGAGCGCTCGCTTGGAAGCTAAAACCCCTTTCCGGCGTATCGAACTGGTGCGATGAAACGCCTAAATCCAAGAGCACACCATTTACTTGATTCCAATTTATATCGGCTAGAATTTCCTTCGCCTGATCAAAATTGGCCTGGCGAAGTGTCAGCCGATCTCCGAAGCGACTCAATCGCTGCGCTGCTGCCTGCAACGCATCCTCATCCCTGTCGAGGCCTAAGACTCGGCCGTCGGGACTGCTGCGAAGAAGTAGCTCCTCTGCATGCCCGCCCCCGCCTAAAGTTCCATCTAGATAACGTTCTCCTGCTCTGGGCTTGAGCAGCCCCATCGATTCCTGAACCAGAACCGAAGTGTGCGCAAACTTCATTAATGACTAGTGCCGTCACCCTCCCAATCGTCATCGAAGCTCTCGATCGCGTCTTCAAGAGAGGTATAATCTTCGAAAAAACGGTCCATGCCGACAACTTTGAAGATATCGCGGAGAAAAGGACTCATGCCGGCAAGCTTAAGATCACCATTAAGATTTCTGAGTAGTTTCAATCTCTCGAGCAGGACCCCGATACTCAAATAGTTTATGTGATCGACCGCCCGGAGATTAAGAACCACCTTCAGGCGGTCCTTCTCGATCAGTCCGCCGATAACGTTTTTAATGCGGATCATTTCGCGAAAATCGATATCGCCGGAAACGTCAATCACGGAGATATCCTGAATGTTATTTTGCGGTAGCATTTCCTATTCTCCTTTCATCCAGCCACGGCGATAAATCCGCCCAGCATTCTCACAACCCCAGGTCGCCGAGAAAATCAGGATCTTGCATCAATTTGCCTTCCGCATCGGCGAAGAACTGCTTCCAGGTTTCTTGATCCCAGACACGAAATTTTTCGAGAGCTGAAACCAAAACAACGTCGCGCTTGAGGTCGGCGTACTTCCTTAAAGAGGTAGGGATGAGAATGCGTCCCTGTTTGTCTAAAAGGCATTCACAGGCCCCGCCTAAGTAAAAGTTTTGGAACAACACCATCCGACGTTCGAACTTCGGCCGCTGGCTAATCTGCTCTTCGAGCCGTAACCATTCGTCGATGGGATAAACGTCGAGACAGCGCAAGCCGTCCACGACGAAGTTCGTCATAATGATCCGTTCATCGCCCTTGCCGAGCAAAATATCCCGGAATTTGGACGGGATACTTAGCCGTCCCTTGCCGTCAAGAGTGTGCTCAAAGCTGCCGCGAAACATATTAAGAGATCGGCTAGAAAGCTGACTTATGGGAAATTATCCCACTTTCTCCCACCTCTGCGCCACTTATAACTTCACGACTACGCGCTGTCAATAAATTTGTTAAATTTTTCCAGCTTTTTTAAGTTTATACATCCGGTTTCGTAGATCGCGGCGACGCCCTATAACACGCGTGACAAGACAATCTCGTGCGCTTACGGCTTTAAAAGAAGTTTGGCAGTGGGATGTCGGCCCACGAGGCGAGCTAGTTTGACAAAAACAGGGGTGCGATACGCCGGACAGAAGGAGTATGAGCTAAAGTGGATCGATAAGCCGGATTCTGTAATGACTCTCAGAAGGAGTCATAGCGATCATTCATCTTGCCCCAGGATTGCTCCTGGGGTCGAGCGACCTTACCCGAGGGTTATGGGCGGACCACCCTACCCTCCTATTTGGTCTTGCTCCAGGTGGGGTTTGCCATGCGTCCATCATCACTGATGAACCGGTGAGCTCTTACCTCGCCTTTTCAACCTTACCTTGCCGGGACGGCAGGCGGTATATTTTCTGTGGTACTTTCCCCCGATCACTCGGAGCCGCCGTTAACGGCCACCTTGTCCTGCGGAGTCCGGACTTTCCTCTCCTCAGACTACAGAATCGTGAGGAGCGATCGCTTAATCCACTTTAGCCCGTCTGAGATTGCTGAAGGCCTCATGGTATCTCGATGAGCCGACAGCCCGCTTTGTTCGCTTCAGGCATACACGAAAAGAGACGATAGCGTCCAGCCGACGAAGAAACAATACATGGATTCTTTTGGCTTCGATGGCAGACGGGGGCATTATCAGCTGACCCATGGAGTCTGGCCTGAGCAACCAAGACAGATACACATGTTATCTCTCGGGAGCGATCTATGGTGCAATGGCGTAGAGCCCGAAACGACTTATTAGGCGGTCTTCTCGTGCTCTTCCGGGGCCTTGTAGTGCAGGATGCGCTGACAGCTAGGACAAAGGTTGACCTTTTCGCTCCGAATGATCTCATTCCAGAGCTGCGGCGGGATGTTCATATAACAACCTTGACAAATACCGCTCATAGCTTCCACGACCGCATTGCCGCCGCGGCGCGAAAAGATCAACTCATAACGCGACATTAGGCTGGCGTCGATTTCTTCGGCGATGCGCTGCCGGCTGACTGAGGCTTTGTTCACCGCCTCATCAATCGCGGCGACCTGAGCTTGCAACGCTTGCTGTTTTTGTTGCCAATCCTGCTGGGCTTCAAGGAGCGTTTCTTGTTTGGTTTTAATCTCTCCCTTGAAGCCATCAATCTCTACCATCATGTTTAGCAGTTCTTCTTCCACGTCACCGTTTGCCTGCCGGATCTGATCAATCTCCCGCTGTAAAGCCTGTAGTTCTTTAACGTTTTTGATGCGATTCATCCGCATCCGCTTGTCCGTTGCCTTTTGGCTTTCCTCGTGCAGCAGTTTATCCTTTTCTTGCCGAAGCTTTTCCTTTGCCGCGCACGCGGCCGTCAGGGTTTCGATTTCTTGTTTTTTTTCATGAATGAATCGCTGTTTTTCCTGGAGTTCGCTCAGTAGCCCTTGTTTGACGGCGGCGTGTTCTCTTATTTCTCGATCGATAATCTGTAATGCAGCCAAAATCTCAATTTGTGCGCGCAACTTCTTCTCCATCAATCAACAAAAAAAATGCACCCGGTTGGGTGCAGTTGTTAAAATGCCTGTTTGTGACTTGTGCGTTTTGAAGGCTGGTGGTTCTCAATCCTCGTCTCAACTCCACATCTAATATTTATATTGATTTTTTTATGTTGTCAAAGCGACTCGACCCCTGGCTGTCACGTCGGACCCATGAGCCCGAACAGGGTGATGGGCTCACAAATTAGAGGGCCATCTTTCCGGGATTCATGATGTTATTGGGATCGAGCATTTTTTTAATGCCGCGCATGATTTCTAAACCGTAACCGTGTTCTTTCAACATGAAAGGCGCAAGTTTCACTCCCACCCCATGAGTGTACTCCATGGAACCGCCGATGTCCTGTGCCAATTTGAGCAATTCATCGACTGTTTGCTGCAGCGCCAGCTGCGCCTGATTTTGGCCATGATCTTCGATGCCGAGCCGCATTGAAAAGAGCTCCGGCTGGATCCAGAGACCGCTCTCATGGAGATCTACTCCGTGCCGCTCAATGATCACCATGGCCGCGCGTCTGAAAGCTAGCACCTTTGAAGCGGGAAGCGCCACATGGATCCAGTCACGATGAAACCCGTCTCGCCCGCGCGCGCGCTGCTGCGAGCGATTGGCCAAAAAGCGGCGAGCTACCGCATGCCGGTTGCGCCAAAACGTTTCCGCCTCAGTGATTGGTAATTGCTTGGCGCCGCTTCGCAACAAGACATCG
>DASUVS010000055.1:0-4051 GCA_036378835.1 Binatia bacterium
GATCGAAGCGGCCGCCAAGGAGTACAGCTGATAGCGCCAGCGCGATCTATATGGAATGAGCCGCCTTCCCACCGCCGCTCAGCTGTCTGCGCAGCGGCACCCATGGATAAGGTAGGAAATTGCCTACCTCGCAGATGATGCGGATCAGGCGATTGCTTCAGCCGGCGCTGAGCATGCAACCTTACAGAAAACTCTCCAATCACTTGCTCTCGGTGTATTTTCGAATGGTATCCTTCACCTCGGGCGGGGCTTGAACCAGCTTTCTTATCACCCTGTCCGCCTCGCCGCCGACTTGGAACGCCGGCTCAGAGCGGGTAACCCTTTTGAACTCTTGGATGAATTCCGGATCCTTGATCATCTGCGAAAAGCCCTGGCGCAGCGCCGCGACCGCTTCCGGCGGTGTATTCGGAGCAACCTTGGCGTAGCGCTGCATGGCGTGGGTAAGATTGATAGTTTTCAGAGTCTCCCACAACGCGCCCGAACCGAGCTTGCCGAATATCTGCTGATGGAGCTGCGAGAAAGAAGGTATATCGGGCACCTCAGCGCTAGGACGGAATTCCCCATCGACGGTTACGAGCTCGTCTGCATACAGCGGCATGACGACGCCCTCCTTCACCATGCGCGGTTGGACCTGCGATCGATACCCGGGTGTCCCTTCAGTAAAGAATTGAATCTCGTTACGCTCCACGGCCAGGCGCGCATCGGAGTTTGAGTTGTATCCGGTAACGTATTGATGGGGAACACCTAGGATATCGAGCTGCAACCGGAAACGAACATCCTTGGCGCTGTTGAGGCTCAAGCCGCCCGCCTTCAAACCCTTGGCTTTAAGTATATCTTTCGCCTCCTGAATGCCGGGCGGAACATCCTTGCGTACATACGCCACCGCGACTCCCTCGATGCTCGCGATGTAGGCGAATTTGGTCAGGTCGACGCGCAGGTTGGGATCGGCAGTCAACAGATTAAAGAACTGTGACGTGAAATATCCGAGAATCAATCCGTCGGGTTTGGCAATCTCGCCGAGGTAATTGGTGCCGGTGACGCCGCCCGCCCCGGGCATGTTCTGAACGACGAGCGTCGGCTGACCAGGGACGTGTTTTCCCAGGAAGCGCGCGACCAATCGTCCTTCAATGTCAGTGGGTCCGCCCGAGGCGAAATTGATTAAGACGGTCAATGTCTTGCCGCGATAGAAAGGTGTGTCGGCTGAAAAAGTAAGATTCACCCAGACGGCGCTAATGATCGCCGTGAAAAGCACAAGCCTAGCTGTCTTCTTCGGTGTCATCGTGTCTCTCTTTCGTGGTTAATGAGCTCTTACATTATCAGGATTGTTACTGCGGGGTCCACGTTGAATGTATCAGCCTCAACTCGCGATCGGTCTTCATGGATAGAGGCCTTCATCGATAGATACAAGCGATAAAATTGAGATTGCGCCAAAATATGACTTTTTCTTCGGACCGGCAAGATATTTAAGTTGCCTGGTTGCTATTGATTCAGCAGCGAGCCCGATCGAAAGATCCCGCTTTAACCGCTTGCGGCAGAATCTCGCAACTGCAACACTCGCGTGGACAGCGGATGCTTTCGATTCGAAAATCCCTTCAGATCGGTCGATAAGAGGACGAGTGTTTGTCGAGGATTAGGCTGTAGATCCATGCGAAAAACGCAGCGCGCACGGTGGCAACGGCGATCCGTCGATTGCGCGACTTCCCAAGGAGGAGCAATGGAGTACCGATCGGCGGCTCCCACGCAAACAACACGCTCAATTAGCCCGGGCATCGTCTTGGGGCTGGGATTGGGTGGTTCATAGATGGGATTGCGCTGCACCAGATTGTGCAATGGCATAACATGGGATCCGCCAAGGTTCCGCCGATCACGATGGAGGCGATGCAACAAAACATGGCCTGGGACGGCTGGTTTCACGTTGCCACCTTGGTGCTCACCATCTTCGGTGTTTATTTGCTCTTGAATCATGCGCGAGCGAGGCGCTATTGCCGCGTGCGGGATCATTCACCGGCCAACTGTTGCTCGGCTGGGGCGCATTCAACCTGGTCGAGGACATCGACCATCATCTTCTTGAGATCCATCACGTCCGCGACCTGCCCACGCATGTGCCAGTCTATGACTGGCTGTTTCTCGGCATTGGCGGTGTCGGCTGCTGGTCATCGGCTGGTGGCTCGCGCGGTCGGAGGTGGAGCTTCACCGGCCATAAGGCTTAACAGGTTGCTTCTTGATCAAGCGAGCGGAGAATTCCTGCTATCGAGAAACGCGATGATAGCTTCGAAGATATTCTCGACATCGTAAACGACTAGGTATCGGGTAGACGAATGACACTTTCCTTTTGGTTCGATTTCGCCAGCACCTACTCATATCCCGCGGCGATGCGAATCGAGCGACTCGCAAAGGAGCGCGGCGTGCCGCTATCATGGAATGCCTTTTTGCTCAGCCGGATTTTTCAGGCGCAGGGCTGGACCGACTCGCCTTTTAACTTATACCCGATAAAGGGCCGTTACATGTGGCGTGATTTGGAGCGCATCTGCGAAGCGCAAAACCTGCCATTCCGCCGTCCATCACAGTTCCCGCGCAACGGGCTACTCGCCGCGAGAATCGCTTGCCGTTTCTCAAGAGAATCCTGGACTCCGGCATTCGTTCGCGCGGTCTATTACGCGAACTTCGCCGAAGATCAAGACATCGCCGACCGCGCTGTGATCGCCGCCTGTTTGAGATTCGTGAATCAGGATACAGAAACGGTCCTCCACGCCGCGGATTCGGCTGAGACAAAGACCATGCTAAGAGAGCAGACGGAACGAGCCGTGGATCTAGGCATCTTCGGGGCGCCTAGCTTCATTGCCGGCGAGGAACTGTTCTGGGGAAATGATCGGTTGGAGGAAGCTTTGAGCTGGTGCCAAGGTCCTAAGAAGTAGGAGATCTGCCCGGGCGGCTCATTATTACGGCGACGGCGCATAACTAAATACAAAGATTTTATTCCCGTCATCAGAAAACATTCCAATGGTTGGTCTTAATTGTTGAGCTAGGTTTTGCTGAAAAGCGAGACTATCTCGCGAACGCGTTCCATTAACCTTACACTCGATCCGAGCGCAGGCAGTCTCGGTGATGCAGCTATTATAGCGCAGCAAATCTGATACTCCTGTGTAGTCAAACGGCCACCCGTCTTCGCTTTCGCGCCTTCTAAATTATTATTTTCATGGAGTTCGTTTTGTGGCATATCCGTTGCGGTAGGAGCAATGGCTATGATCACAAAGGTCCTCTGGCTGCTCGCCACTTTCCTTCTCGCGTACGTTCAGCTCGATGCGGGGGAGCATCCGGCGAAGAGTCCTCGCCTAGGATTTCTCTTTTTCGGCTCGAAGGACCAACCTCATCTCGAATCATTTCACTACGGACTGCGGGATTTAGGTTACGTTGACGGCAAGAACATCCGGATCGAATACCGGTACGCTGAACGGAGTTCCGAGAGGCTGGCAGTGCTTGCGGCCGAACTCGTTGCCCTCAATCCTGACGTTATACTTACAACTACGCCTGCCGCCACTCGCGCTGTTCTTCAGGCAAGTAGCAAGATTCCTATCGTAGCCATCGGGTTTGATCCGATCGCCGCCGGCTTGGTCAAAAGCCTGGCACGCCCGGGCGGAAACGTTACCGGCCTTTCAAGCAGCGCTGGCCCTGGAATGATGGGCAAGCGCCTGGATCTGCTCAAGGAGGCGTTCCCGAAAATTGACGTTGTCGCGATGCTGTGGAATCCCGAAGCTGGTCACTTTGCAAAACAAGTTCTCGACGGAGCGGAAACGGGAGCCAAGTCTCTCGGGCTACAACTCCAGCCTCATGAAATCAGAAACACTGGAGACATCGACCGGGCTTTCGAAGAGTTGAAAAGTCTCAACCCCGACGCGCTGCTTATACCGGGCGGCGCGGTCATGACCTTAAATTCGAAACGGCTTGTGAATCTCGCCACGAAGCTTCGCTTGCCGGCAATGTATCAAACGAGGCAGTTTGTCGAAGAGGGCGGGCTGATGGCCTATGGAGTTAATTACGGAGACCTCTATCG
>DASUVS010000056.1:0-14228 GCA_036378835.1 Binatia bacterium
GACAGGTTATGCTTTGCGCGTCCAAAGGATTCCCCAAGGTCGATCTAACGTCTTTTCTGCTCGATTAGCACTCTCTTTAAGGAGTCTCCTATGAAAAGCGCGTTGATCATTAGCGCTCTTGCCGTCTTACTTTTGGTCCCACGGCAAGCACCCGGGCAAGAGCGGCTTAAACTGATCTATAGCCAATTTACCATGACCAACTCGGCGACTTGGTTCGCGCGCGAGGCTGGGCTGTTCGAGCGTCACGGCTTGAACGCGGACCTGATCTATGTGGACTCCGCTCCGGCCGTGCAGGCGCTCACTGCCGGCGCAGCGCCTCTGGCGACCATGTCAGGCGGCCTTGCGGTCGGGCCGTATCTCAACGGCTTGGACATGGTCATGCTGGCGGGCTGGTGCAATTTGAACGGGTACCAGCTTATTACTCGTCCCGAAATTCGGCGCCCTGAGGATCTGCGGGGAAAAGTTATCGGCATCGGGCGCTACGGCGCTGCCGCGGACTGGGGTTTGCGATTAATTCTTCGCAAGCTCGGTATCGATG
The DNA here is from genome assembly GCA_036378835.1 of Binatia bacterium. Lineage (GTDB taxonomy): Bacteria > Desulfobacterota > Binatia > UBA9968 > UBA9968 > WHTF01. The sequence goes on from DASUVS010000056.1 coordinate 539, forward strand.
AGCATAAGGATGTACAGATCGTTCAGGCAGGCGGCGGAGGACCGGCGACTCGTCTTGGCGCCATGGAAGCCAAAAAGCTCGATGCCACGGTGCTCGATTCGCCGCAAACCGTGCAGGCGCGACGCCTGGGATTCCGCACCCTGGCTGACGGCGTCGAACTGGGTATTCCCTTTCTGCAGGGCGGGCTGGTGACGCGGCGCTCTTACGTCAAGTCCAATGAAGACACGGTTCGGCGAACCGTTCGAGTTATTGTCGAAGCAATCCATTATGCTAAAACCAATCGCGAAGCAGCGCTGAAGATCATGCAAAAATATCTGCGCGTGCAAGATCGAGAAGCCCTGGAAGACGCCTATGAATCGTTCGTCATCAAACAGTTTCCGCGGGCGCCGTACGCCACGCCCGCCGCCGTCGAGATTATCTTCCAACTCGCCGCCGATCGCGACCCGCGCGCCAAGACCGCCGATCCCAAGGGGTTCGTCGACATGCGTTTCGTCCGGGAAATTGAGCAGAGCGGCGCAATCGATAAATTATATGCCCAGACGCGATAGCCTCGGCCTAGCTTATAGAGTGCTCGGCTTCGGAAACGGTGCGATGCGATTTTTCAAGTGCGGGGTTTTGCCGTTGGGCCAACATGCCCCGGGATTACTCATTGAAAGTTTTTTTCCGAGACGGACAAGGTTCGCAAAATGGCCGAACGTTAATTTTTTCTATTCTTTCTGCGATGATTAAAGTATTATCAGGCACGCATAAAACGTCAGTTGCGGAGCTGAGCTCACGGTAAAAACTTCCGAGATAAAGGAGAACATTTGAATGGCGAAAAAGGCAACCACTAAGAAAAAGCCGGCGGCGAAAAAAAGTAACGCCAAAAAATCCACTGCTAAGAAATCGAGCGCCAAGAAAAAGACCCCCACACCGAAGCAGAAAGAGCCGATTCCGCGCTATCCTTATTAACGGAAACCGTTCTTCGACACGGATTCCGGACTACCGCGACCATCCCTCATCGCGAGTCGAGCGGCAGGAGACAGAACGGGTCCTCTGCTGCTCGATTGGCAAATCTGTGGTAGCCGGTTGCCGAACGCGAGTTACCCGTTAGCTATAGCTGCAGCGCCGGCCTCGGCACAAAGGTGATCTTGCTCGCCGCTACCGCCACCGCAGCCGACAGCGCCAACCACTTTTCCGCCTGAAAAAACTGGCACTGCGCCTATGCTCGGCAGAGCTTCGCCGTGCAGCACATTAGAGACATTGCTCCAGAAGGCGGGCGACGAATCTCTGAGACGCACCATTTCTTTGGTTGATCGTCGAAAGGCCGCTGCCGCAACCGCTTTGGCGCGGGAGGTTTCAGGAGTAAAAAATCCGGCGCCATCACCGCGCGCCGACAGCACCAAGCGGCCGGCTTCATCGACAACGGTGACCGTCATCGGCGTTCCTTGCTCGCGCGCTTTCGCCTGCGCCGCCTTGACCGCCTTTTCTGCCATCTCAAGCGTTAATGCAGCCATATCTATCGCTCCTTTCTAATTTGCGCTCCGTGCGTTTGCGATTCACGTCCCTTTAAAGGAGCCGTGAAACGCGAAAGAAATGCGAACACTCCGAGGAATCTTCCGACGATGTCCAAGAGCCTTCTGAATCTGCTAAAACCCTGTCATCCCGGATTTTCTTTGACCTAAGCGATATAGAATCGGAGCATCGCCGCTCGTCCTTTCGAATTTTCCGTGGCAGCACGCGAGTGGCTCCAACTACTCTTCTCGAAGGCGAAAGTATTCGATAGGTTGAGGGTATGTCAAATTAAACGGACTTGCGGCAGGGTCAATAAAGGGCTTTCATATCGGTTGGCCTTGGGATAGATAGAGATCAGCAGACCCTGGTTGCTTGCCACGAGAAGAACTTGACGGAGCTCTATTATAGATGCTTCTCGAACCTGATGGATCGCACACATGAAAAGAGTACCGCTCTACAGCTCTAGCCGGCCGTCGATCATTGGACAGGCGCCTCCGACTAAACAACTCGAACAATCGCAATCCCCGGATCAATCGCGCCAAACACCCGCCGCTCAATTCGCCAAGACGTCAGGCCGGCCTCGATGGCGAAACTTCTACATTCGCAATGAGCGGCGGTTTTTATGGCTTGTTGCCGGCGGGTTGATATCGGTTCTTCTGGTATTTACTTACTCCGCCCTCAAGCCGCCGCGCGAGATTACCCAGGAAGATATTCGAGCTGCGGTGCTTCATACCTTGGAGACCAACACGCTGCCGTCGCCGGTGGCGAAAGCCTACGATGTGGTTCGCTCCTCGGTTGTCAGAGTGAACGGGTGGGGAGCCGAGGGTCCGGTCGATGACGACAATGACAAGAGCGTCGGTAGCGGAGTCGTGATCGTCGACAAGGGGACGATCCTCACAAATCTTCACGTGGTCGTAGGCGCCAAACGCGTGCAAGTGGTGTTCGCCGACGGTCTCAAATCCGATGCAACGGTTGTAGCCATACAACCGGAGCACGATCTTGCGGTGCTTCAGGCAGAGACAATACCCGATGATCTGGTCGCGGCGACGATGCGATCGACTGCCGACCTCACGTTAGGCGATCAGGTAGTCGCCGTAGGCTTTCCATTCGGCATCGGTCCTTCCGTTACCGCGGGCGTGGTGTCAGGGTTGCGCCGCGAATTTCGCTCTCCGGAAGGCAAGCGCTTGCTAACAAATTTGATTCAGTTCGATGCCGCGGTAAATCCCGGAAGCTCGGGCGGGCCACTTGTGACCGCCGGCGGCGAAGTCGTCGGCATCGTCACCGCCATTCTAAATCCTACAGACCAGCGTTTCTTTGTCGGGATCGGCTTTGCTGTTCCCATCGAGAACGCAGCAGCGGCAGCGGGATTGCCGCCATTCTAAGGACAATGGAAAACAAAGAGATCAATCGCAGTGACATTGCTTCATTGATGGAGCGAATCCTTTATGAGGTAAAAAAGATTATCGTCGGGCAGGATCATTTTTTAGAGCGCGTGCTGGTTGCGGTGCTCGCTCAGGGGCACCTGCTCGTCGAAGGCGTCCCGGGGCTGGCCAAGACTCTGACTGTAAAGACCCTGGCCAGAACCATGCGCGGTTCGTTCAGGAGAATTCAGTTTACGCCCGATCTTGTGCCGGCCGATCTGGTGGGAACCCGGATCTACAATCAGAAGAGCGGCGACTTCGCCACTTCGTTGGGCCCCGTTTTCACCAATCTTTTGCTCGCCGACGAAATCAATCGGGCGCCGGCGAAAGTGCAAAGCGCCCTGCTCGAAGTGATGCAGGAACGCCAGGTCACGATCGCCGGCGAGAGCCATCATGTCCCCGAGCCGTTTCTGGTGATGGCGACGCAAAATCCCATCGAGACCGAGGGAACCTATCCGCTGCCGGAAGCGCAGGTCGACCGGTTTATGATGAAAGTACTGGTGGGCTATCCCACCGAGGAAGAGGAATTTGTTATCGTCGCAAGAGTCACCGGCACGGCCAACGATGTTGTCCCGGTGGCCACGACCGATCAACTGAACTCGCTCCGGCGCGAGTGCCAGGGCGTCTATGTCGATCCGTCACTCATGCAATACGCGGTGCGCCTGGCCTCGGCGACGCGCGATCCGGAACGCTTTGGCCTGTCTGATCTAGGTAAGTTCGTCTCGTTCGGCGCAAGCCCCCGAGCCTCCATCCACCTCATCGAAGGCGCGCGGGCGCTGGCATTCTTGCGCGGGCGCGGCTATGTCTTGCCCGAGGATGTAATGGATCTCGTGTCCGATGTTTTTCGTCACCGTCTGGTGCTGACTTATGAGGCGCTCGCGGAGGGAATGACCGCGGATCAGTTGATCCACCGGATCATGCAGCAGATACCGGCCCCGGAAAAGCCACTGGAGACCCATGTCAGGTGACATACCCGGGGCGAAATGCCTGGAAGGTGATCGTGAATTCTAAGCGAAGCCTAGATATGCGCGCGAGTCGCCGGAGCGTAAATACAAATCAACGCGGAAGCGCTGGAAGGCGAGCTCCGTTTCCAGCTTCCATCATCCATCTTCATCCGATCCATGAGCGTTTTTCACAAAGCGCCTAATGTAATTCCCGGCGCTGTCAACGAAGACTTCCGTCCCCCCGCAGCTCGCAACTCCGGAGCTGAAGACATTCTACGGCGCTTGGAGTGGACGGTGATTCGTCGTCTCGATGGATTGCTGCACGGCGATTATCAAACTTTGTTTCGCGGTTTTGGGCTGGACTTGGCTGATCTGCGCGAATACCAATATCACGACGACGTCCGTTATATCGACTGGAACGTCACAGCGCGGCTCCAGACGCCTTATGTCCGCGTCTACAATGAAGATCGAGAAGTGACCGCATGGTTCCTGCTCGACCTGAGCCCGTCAGTGGATTTTGGTTCCAACATTAAGAAGCAGTCGATCTCGACAGAATTCGTGACAATGCTGGCGCGGCTCTTAACTCGACACGGCAATCGCGTCGGCGCGCTATTCTACGGCGACAGCGTGGATACGGTGATTCCGGCGCGGACCGGCCGCCGTCACGTACTCGATATTCTCCATCGCGTGCTTTCCCGGCCCAAGCGTTCCGACTCTCATGGGACCAACCTGCGCGATTTTTTCCAGATCGCCTCTCGCATCATGAATCGACGCTCGCTGGTCTTCGTGATTTCCGATTTCATCAGCACACCCGGCTGGGCCAAGCCGCTGGCGCATTTGGCGCAGCGGCACGAAATCATTGCGGTGCGACTTTACGATCCACTGGAAATGGAATTGCCGGATCTCGGGCTGCTGGTGATGCAGGATGCCGAAACGGGAGAACAGTTATTCGTCGATACGCACGACCGCGGTTTCAGAAGGCGCTTCGCAGCCGCGGCCGAGCGCCGCGAGACCGAGCTTCGCTCCGCTTTTAGCCAGGCCGGCGTCGACACTTTGGAGTTGTCCACCCACGATGATCTCGTCGATGCGATTCTCCGTTTCGCCGATCTGCGCAAGCGCCGCAGCCAGTTGGCAGTGGGCGGAAGCCTGCCAAAACATTTGAGGAGGAGCCATGACTTTTCTATGGCCTGAAATGCTTTTGCTTCTCCTGCTGGTGCCGGTTCTGGTGGGCGCATACTTCTTTGTCTTGAATCGCAAGAAGCAAGCTGCCCTCAGATATGCCAGCTTGAGCATCGTCAAAGACGCGATGAGTGCCAGGCAGAGATTCCGCCGTCACATTCCACCCTTGCTGTTTCTGATTTCCATCACTGCGATGATATTTGCGATCGCCCGGCCGGCGGCGCTGGTCACCCTGCCGTCGCAACACCGGACTATTATTCTCGCCATGGATGTGTCGGGCAGCATGCGCGCTGCCGACGTGCAGCCCAGCCGGATTGCCGCGGCACAGGCGGCGGCGAAAGCCTTCGTTGCCGATCAACCCTCCAACGTGCGCATCGGCGTGGTGTCCTTTGCTGGAACAGCATCGATCGTGCAGATGCCGACGCAAAATCGCGAAGATATTATTGCCGCCATCGATCGCTTCCAACTTCAACGCGCTACCGCCATCGGGAGCGGCATCATTGTCTCGTTGGCGGCGATCTTTCCTGATGCCGGCATCGATGTGAGCTCATTCATTTACGGGCGGGACGGTTCCCGCGGTGTGCCGCTCGATCAGTCTCGCAAAACGGACAAGCCGGCGCCGAAACCGGTTCCGCCCGGATCTTACACTTCCGCGGCGATCATCTTGCTCACGGACGGGCAGCGGACGACGGGGCCGAGCTCTATCGAGGCGGCTCAAATGGCCGCCGATCGCGGCGTTCGTGTCTTTACGGTGGGAATAGGAACTACAAGCGGCGAGACGCTCGGCTTCGAAGGCTGGTCCATGCGGGTTCGCCTGGACGAGGCCTCTCTCAAAGCGATCGCCAACCTAACGCACGGCGAGTATTTCTATGCGGGGACGGCAAACGATTTGAAGAAAGTTTACCAGTCGCTCAATTCACGGCTGGTGTTGGAGAAGAAAGAAACCGAGATCACTGCTCTGTTTTCCGCAGCCGCAGCGGTCACTGCGCTAATTTCCGGTTTGCTTTCGTTGCTGTGGTTCAACCGAATCCTGTAGCCTCGCACAGGCAGGCACCGCTGAAGGGTGCGATTGAATGTCCCAAATTCGCGCCGTGAGCAAGAAACCCGCTCAAGGTGGTGACAGGAATCCTCGTGACACCAGGTTAGTTGAGGCATCGACGAGGCGGGATAGGCTAGCCGTCAGACCTCCCGACATGAATCCGTACCACTAATATCAAGTTCTCGACGGACGCGATTACCTACGAGCTGAAGTCAGCCGACGCACTGCGCAACGCTCGATGACTAGTGCTGTCGTCAGCGATGGCAGCAAGGGACTGCGGCAGAGTGGGCTTGGAGTTCCATTGCGGTCGTCAGATTCCGCTTCTACACATTGGCAATATCTGCGTTCTGCCGACAGATGACATTGAGCGCGCGCACTCGATAGTCCGTACTCGTTTGGCGCAAGCTGGAGCGACGGCTCGCCTGGCTGCTTATTGAGACATCGAGACGAACGCAGCGGTACCGCTTGGCGACGGTAGTCGGCGTTCTGGCAGCAGATTGCTCGTCCGAGCAATTGACGAATCAAAACTGATACTCCGCCTGTAGTGGAAGCACTACGCTCTCCTAATTGTGCTCCAAAGAATTCGGTGTTCATAAGCTTCCTTTTATGGCATATCCGTTGCTGCGCTAGAAAGAAACGCCATGATCGGAAAGATCCTCTGGCTACTCGCGGCTCTCCTCCTCCTTCACGTTCAGCTTGCCGAGGCGCAGCAGCCTAAGAAAGTACCTCGGATCGGTTGGCTCGCCTTTGGACGTTCCAGGGCTGATCGGCGGCAGCCATTCATCGAAGGTCTACGCTCCTTGGGCTGGGTCGAAGGAGAAAACATTATCATCGAACGCCGCTATGCCAACGAAAACTATACGCAGCTTCCGGAGCTAGCGGCCGAGCTAGTCCGTCTCAAAGTTGATGTTATCGTTGTACGGGACTCAGTAGCGATCCGGCCTGCGGCGCAGTCAACTAAAACGATTCCAATCGTCGCCGTCGTCAGTGGCGATCCCGTTGCCGATGGCTTGATTGATAGCCTGGCACGGCCAGGGGGGAACGTCACCGGTCTTACGAATATCTCACCGCAGCTCGCCGGCAAGCGGCTAGAACTGCTTAAAGAGGTAGTTCCGCGAGCTTCGAACGTGACCGTACTTGGGCCGGGTGCCAATTCCGATCAGCTTCGATCTGCGGCGCAGTCTTTGGGCGTACGGCTCCAAGAGCTCCATGTCCAAAAATCTGATCAGTTCGTAAATGTCTTTGAAGTTGCTATGAAGGGAGGTTCCAACGCAGTTATTGTGCAGCCGTCTGCTCTTGCTAATTACCACCGAAACGAAATTGTACGCCTTGCTGCTAAGCACCGGTTACCGGCGGTGTATGGCGTAAACTGGTATGTCACGAGTGGCGGCCTCATGTCCTATGGGCCGAGCATTACCGGATTGAATCACCGCGCCGCTTACTATGTAGACAAGATCCTGAAGGGAGCAAAGCCAGCTCATTTGCCCGTCGAGCAGCCGATAAGGTTCGAGCTTTTCATAAATCTAAAAGCCGCCAAGCAGATCGATTTAACAATTCCTCCCAACGTGCTGGCACGAGCGGATAACGTGATCAAATGAATTTACCTTTTCCATCGTTGACAAACCGCCGGAGCTTACTCTTATTAGATGTCGGTATCGCATGCGTTCTTCTTAGTCAGTGTGCCACAGTCGGTGAAACTGCCTCAAGTTGCGACAGGATTCGGATCACTTCCAATGCTCTGTCGCTCGCGGAGGCGGAACAGTATTGTCATTATGCCACGGGCGAACGACAAAAAGTGGAAACGTTCTGGGGTGGAACATGGAGTGAGATAATTCACATTGATGTGGATGATCGTTATAAAATTTCGAGGGCATTAACCACGAAGACCCGGGGTTTCATGGAGATGCCGCTTACTGTAGTGCGAGCGCAAAGAAGCGCGCTGCTGCATGAGATTGTCCATGTATATGCGCCTAACACGAATAGATTTTTGGCCGAAGGGCTAGCCGCTTATCTTCAACAACAGCTGGGTGGAAACCCTGCGTTTCCGAACTTCGGTAGGGACTTGCGGGAATTAGCGCGACATAGGCTTTCAGCATTAACCTCACTGGAAGCGCTAAACAATGTAAGGACGCCCCGCCCCCTGCGTTCTGTCATGCAAGAGCAGACCGCATACATTCTTGCCGGCTCATTTGTCCAATTTCTCATTGGAAACTATGGCCTCACGATGTTCCGCAACTTATATGAGGTGGGTAGCTACGACTTGGTATACAGCAAGGACCTAGCTGCTTTGGAAAGAGAATGGCGGATTGACCTCCAGCGATAAGATTCAGCGATCAAGCTAATCACCGCGACCTGCATTGCGCATGTAAAATTGCGTTAAATGGAGGACTGATGCTCAGGGCGTGCAGTATCATCACATTAGTTTTCGCCGCACTAACCGTACATCTGCCCAACGTACATCCGGCCACGAAGATTCCGCGGATAGGAGTTTTGCTTCTGAGTGATGGCCGAGGCGCTCCGATGGAAGGGTTTCGCCAAGGCTTAAACGAACTCGGCTATGTTGAAGGGCAGAATATTTTTATTGAGCGCAGATTCGCGAAGGGAAATCGTGAACGTCTTTCGCAACTGGCAGCCGAACTAGTCGACAATAGGGTCAATCTGATACTTACGGCAGGCACTGCCCAGGCCCAAGCTATTCGACAGGCAAGCACTACAATTCCTATCGTTTTAGCCATCAGTGGCGACCCAGTCGCAATCGGGTTGGCGGCAAGCCTCGCCCGGCCAGGTGGTAACGTTACGGGGCTCTCGATGATCTCGCCGGAACTAAGCGGAAAACGATTAGAACTGCTCAAAGAGGCCGCGCCCAACAGCTCGCGTATCGGTGTTCTATGGGACGGCATGGTTCCAGAAAACAGGTTCGATTTTCATACAATGCAGGTCGCGGCTGCGAGCATAGGGTTGAAACTTGAATCTCTTCAAATAGGAGCGGCAGATGATCTCGAAGCCGCCTTCTCCATTGCAGCTCGTAATCGGTTAAACGCTTTGGTTGTAGTTGGGGGTGGTGTTCTCAATAGACAAAAAAAGACGATATTGGCCTTTGAGATGAGAAATCGACTACCGACAATGCACGAGCAGTTAGATTTTGCAGAATCCGGTGGTCTCATGGCCTACGGCGTGAATATAGCTGAAATGTTTCGCCGTTCTGCAGCGTACGTCGATAAGATTCTCAGAGGCGCCAAAGCAGGTGAGCTTCCTGTGGAACAGCCCAAGAAGTTCGAGCTGCTGATAAATCTGAAAACCGCGAAGCAAATCGGTGTGATGATTCCACCAACGGTGCTCGCGCGCGCGGACAAGGTGATAAAGTAGGAAACGCCCTGGCAAAGCTCCTAATCGAAAAGAGGGTCATCACGGATGCGGAGTTCACAAAAAAGCTGCTTGAGGTGCTATCTAGAACATGGCTCTATCGGGAGTATGCCACCAGGCTTAAGAACGTTCCTGAAAACCTTCCAAAATGTGCCAACTCCGATGCTAAAACGATAGCCCTCCCCCAACATACCCAAAAGAAAAAAAGCCCGGTTGGCCGAGCTCTTCTTCAATCCGTTTCACTTCGTGTTCTTAGGCTTAGCGCCTCGCATGCCGGGAGCTTACCTAGAATACTCCTGCATCCAGAAGCGAAAATACGATCTCTTTCAACGCGGGGTCTGCACTGTCGAGCCTGCTGACCGTGCCGCCGCTGGCCAAGGCAGCAACTATCTCCGGCACATCCTCTTTTTTGACGCCAGCGTACCAGACCTTTTGCGGATGGACAACGATGTTGGGACCGATATCACAGCCGCCAAAACAGATGTAGGATTTCACCTCGGCATCAATCGATTTTTCCGCGACCTGACTAGTCAGCTCCTTCATGAGCTCTTCAGAGCCCCGGCTCTGGCAATCAACGTTGAGGCAGACAAAGCAAGTCTGTTTCATTAGAACTGAATTCCTTCCTGGTCTTTAGTTAACCCAAAAGACGCCTCGATCCAAGACCATTGTGTTCGTTCAAGGGGCGGCAAGTTTGTTCAAGGTTGAACCGTCCAACCGCTCGCGGATGCTCGCTGGATTGAGATGGCCTGCCTGATGAAAGCCTTTGAAATTGCAACAGCAATGCGGAATCTTAGGCGGCACTGAGCCCGCTGGCCTGCGTGACAATCTCATCCACACTCTTGTCTAAATCGAGAGGCCGATTGATGCGCGCTTGGTCCCGCTCCGCCACCAGAGCATAGATCTCCAGACAGTTGCCTTCCGGATCAAGGAAATAACAGGAGACGGTATTTCCCATTTCCTGGTATGCATGGCTGACACAGTGGTCGATGGGCACACCTGCGGCCTTGAACTTCTCATAAAATGCCTTGACGTCGGCAGGGCTATCGACGCTCCACGCAATGTGACCAATGAGCTTGGCGTCACCCTCGCGACCTTTTGCCAAAGCGATTTGATGATCGTCAATGTCGGGGTCCGGCGTGAGGAAAACCATGCGACCGGGGTTCTCCCGATACTCGACCAGCCCGAGCACGTCGCGGTAGAAAGCGACCATCTTGTCCAGGTCGTTGACGTAGAGCACAACATGGCTCAGCCCTCTGATCTTTGACATCGGCAGCCTCCTTTGTATAGTTCCCATCGATTGTTCACGACGGTTCCTAGAGTGAAAACCTATCCGATAGCTTCATCGCATGTCAACGGTGTGGACGCTGAGTGGCGCAGTCCATCAGACCTATTCCATCGTCTCAACGTCTAAATCCTCTCAGCCGGGGGTGAACCCTGTGTTACAAGAGACAGGAGGCCCTTTTATGCCGATCTCACGCCAGTAGAAAATTTGCTCAATATTCTTTGCTCGACGCTCTCATCGCGCGGCGCTCGCGGCGCTTTGGATTGGCATGTGCGGATGGTCGAAGCCTGTTCAGCCATTGACAACTTGAGCGAACCTCTTCGGCTAAACGTTTGGAACCATTGGAACAGCTGGAACGTCTGCATCATTTCATAAGTGAAGTGGATAACTTTATGACTTGGATGCACCATGGCCAGCCATAAAGAATGTTCGCGGAAAAGATTTCGAGATGCCGCTACCATTTAAGATTGCTTCGACACTAACACCATCGGTCCGGTGGGCGCGGCGGTAACGCCTTCGGGTTCGAGCGTCACCGCGAAGGTCTCCACCGGATGATCGGTGCGAGCGGCAACGATATGCAAGCCGCCTTGGCCGGTGACATCGGTCTTTACCGCGCCGACGTAGCGCGGCGCCGAAGCTGGCGCGATGATCCAGACGGCATAGATCTTTCCTGCAGGCGCAACGGGAAGATGACTTACAAAGATATGACCGTTGCCGGATTCATTCCACAAGAATCGCCCGGCAGCTTAAGATAAGCCGGCAGACCGGGATCTCCCTCTTGCGCGACAAATCAGTCTTTTAATGGTTTATGCACGGCGCTTCATGACGCGGTTTCATGGCACCGGCACACTGACGACTCGCTGGCTACCGCTTACCTCTGCAGCTTTTATCGTTCTCTTCGGCATAGCGCTGACATGGCAAGCTCTGCGGAGCGCCGGTTTTCTGGGGATCGGGATCTAGCCGACGATTGAACCAGTTCGATTTTAGTTCACGAGTGATAATTTCCGATAAATCCGTGCCTTCGTCAGTGTCTTTCCAGCTTCAATCTTTTTCGGCGAAGCACAGGACGCGGTGCCCCGGACTCCCCCGTCGGCAATAAAACAACTCTGAAACTGTGTGATACGACGGTAGCTCTCCGAACTCTTGCTATATTGTGCTGTTCCGCCTTAGGATGCGAGCTCAACAACTAAAAATGTTCAAGACAGTCACCGTTCAATTCGTTTAAGCCGTTGAACGAGTTTAGAACTGCAAAAAGGGTTCAAAAGGTAAGTCTTTCAAAAAGCGACGCCCTAGCCATGGGGCGAAACAAAAACTCGGATGATCCGAACGAGTTGAACCGCTTGAACCATTTGAACGAATTGAACTTTTAAAATCTAAGAGGAGAAGGGATTATGGAATCGATTGCAGCTTCAACATTAACTACAGCCAACGAGAAGAGCCGCAGGCTCAGGGAACTGGTGCGCGCGCCGGAAATTCTGATCATGCCCGGGGCCTATGACGTTCTCAGCGCGCTGCTGTTCGCGCAGATGGGCTTCAAGGCGATTCAGGGGACCAGCGGCGGCATTGCTGCAGCCGTCGGTTTTCCGGATGGCGAAGCGATGAGCCGCGATCAGTTTATAGAGCTCAGCGGCAACTTCGCGGCGGCGGTGAGCCTCCCGTTCAACGCCGACGGTGAACGGGGTTACGGCGACGAGAACGGCGTCCGTGATACAGTCCGCGCTTTAGTGTCCCGGGGGGTCGCGGGTATGAATCTCGAAGACGGCGCGGAGAAGGGCAAAGGCGGATTGGTCGAAGTATCGGAACAATTACGCAAAATCAAAGCCGTCATGGACACCAAGCGGGAGTTGGGCAGCGAGTTTTTTCTCAATGCGCGTGTCGATTCTTTCCACGTGATCACCGACGATCCAAAGAAAGCGGTTGATGAAGCGATCCAGCGCGGCAATGCCTACGCCGAAGCAGGAGCGGACTGCATTTTTTACCTATTCCTCCACTCGGCCGAGATTATTGGGCGGCTAGCCAAAGAGGTCAAAGCGCCCATCAGCATTCTCGCCGGTCCGCAGTCCCCCAACGTTCAGCAATTACAAGACCTGGGCGTCGCGCGGGTCAGCTACGGGTCGGGTTTCACCAAGGCCGCGATCACCGCCACGCGGCGATTGGCCCAAGAGATTCTCGAAAAGGGCACATGCAATCTGCTGAAGGAAGGGATGCAGACGCCCGATATCAACGCGCTGGTGGGGCGCAAACAGAAGCGAGCATGAACGGGAGAGCCGCCGTTGTGTCCCTCCATATCGCTTTTGCCGGGGCCGCCCCAGTGATCTCACTTGGGGAGATCCAGGCCATTGCCGGCAAGGGGCTGGAAGGAGACCGCTACTATCTCAGCACCGGCACCTACAGCAAAACTCGCGGAACCGGCCGCGAAGTAACCATGATCGAAATCGAAGCCATCGAGGCTTTAGGACGAGAGTATCAGATCGACATCGATGCAGCGCAAGCCAGACGCAACATCGTGACTCGAGGCGTCGCGCTCAATCATTTGATCGATCGAGAATTTACCGTCGGTGAGGCGGTGCTACGCGGCACCAGGCTGTGCGAGCCATGCGCCCATTTGGAAAAACTCACGGCCAAAGGGGTTATGCGGGGATTGGTTCATCGCGGCGGCTTGCGCGCGGATGTGGTACGCGGCGGCACTATCCGGGTCGGAGATACGATTACCGTGACGAGCGAAAAGATCGTCCCAGTTTCACCAAGTGCTAACGGTTGAAAAGCCGCAGGTTCTGCAGATCCCGCGTCCGAACCCCGAGAATCAGCAAGCCACATAGTACTTAGACGTCACTCGTGCATTCCCGAGTATGAACAACAGAACAGCGTCGCATCCGCTGCAGACGTTCCAGTAAGATGCTCACCCTAAACCGGCATTCGTCGCCGAGCTTATCTCTCCGATATTGCCGTCGCAAACGCTATTTTGCGG
>DASUVS010000057.1:0-15454 GCA_036378835.1 Binatia bacterium
CAATGCTTCTTCCTTATTTTTCGTGTCGTAGAGCCAGTTGGTTGCCTCGATCATGGATTTCAGATAGCGCACGACTTCGTTTCTGTTCGACTTCAGATAATTCATGTGTCCGAAATCCGCAGTAAACTGAATCGGACCGAGGATCTCATGGAAGGTGATAAGTTTTGTGAAGCCGTCTTGTTGCGCCCGGAAGTTGAACGGGGGGCCCATGAAAGTCGCCTGTACCGAACCTGATTTCAATGCGGCGTAGCGCTCCGGCGAGGTGCCGACGACCAAGTATCGGTACTCTCCTGGTTTGAGTTTGAAACCTTTGAGTAGGACTTCTTCTATCATGTTGGTCGTGCCGCCGGTCAAGGTGCTGACGCCAATGGTTTTGCCTTTGAGCTCGGCGCCATTTTTGATTTCGGTTCGGGCCATCAAATCATAGGGAATTTTGTCCATATTCCCGCCGATGATCCTGACCTTGGCTCCCTTTTCAATCCCTCCGATCACGTAATCCGGATTGATGCGGCCGAGAGGAATGGTTTCGCTGAGTACGGCGCGGGTAGTATTGGTGGCGCCCTGAATGATGATGTTTTCGAACTGGATGCCGTTTTTCTCGAAGATTTTCTTTTCCTGGGCGATGTAAATCGGCCAACTGGCCGCCGTGTGCCCGCTCTGGGCAAATCGGAGCTTGCTCAACTCGGCGCCGGCGCCGAAAGAGATCGTGGCTGACGACATCGCCAACAGGAGCGCGATGCCGAGCGCGCGAATCTTGGTGTTATATCTCATGCATCCTCCTTAAATTTGCGGGTGTTTACATTAGCGAAAAACCGCCGGAAGCGTTTACCTCTTCCTCGATTTGTTTCCATAGGATCTGCTCCAGCTCGAGAAATCGAGCGTCTGACTTCATCTCCATGGTTCTTGGACGCGGCAGCGGCACATTGACTTCAGAACGGATGCTGCCCGGACGATGGCTGAAGACAATGACTCGGTCTGAAAGAAGAATGGCTTCGGCAATCATATGGGTTACAAAGATGACGGTTTTTTTAGTCTCTCTCCAGATGCGCAGCAGTTCGAGCTGCATGAAGTTGCGCGTCTGCGCATCCAATGCAGCGAAGGGCTCATCCATCAGCAAAATTCTCGGATTTACCGCCAGCGCTCTAGCGAGATTGACCCGCTGCTGCATGCCGCCGGAGAGCTCATGTGGATAATGAGTCTCGAAACCGGAAAGGCCGACCAGATCGAGAAATTTCTGCGCCGTCCGTTCAGCTTCCTTGGAGTCGTGATTCCGTCCTTCCAGGCCGAGAACAACATTTTTGAGACTGGTGCGCCAAGGCAGGAGAGATGCGCCTTGAAAGACAAAGCCCATCAGCAGTTCGTTGTCGACCTCCTGCGCGGATCTGCCGTCGATGAGAATTTCTCCACCGGAATGCGGCATGAGACCGTTGATAACACGCAGCAGGGTGGTCTTACCGCAGCCGCTGGGCCCGACGATGCTGACAAATTCTCCATCGCTCACCGATAGGTTGATGTTTCTAAAGATGACAAACGGGTCGCGATCCGGACGGGTGATCGCCTTGTTCAAGTTGCGCAATACCAGTGCTGGGCCGGCCATTTCAACTTCCTTGGGGCTCTTTTCTCCAGGGCAGCGCATAGATTTCGATAATCCGGATGATTTCGAATCCTGCTA
Organism: Binatia bacterium; assembly: GCA_036378835.1. Taxonomy (GTDB): domain Bacteria; phylum Desulfobacterota; class Binatia; order UBA9968; family UBA9968; genus WHTF01. The sequence goes on from DASUVS010000057.1 coordinate 1,673, forward strand.
TCCCGAGTGCCGCAAATACGGCCACGCCGACGAATAAAATGGGTATGTTGAGGGTTTGGCCGGCAAAAAAGATCAGATAGCCCAAACCCTCTCTCGCGCCAAACCACTCCGCGATGGCGACTCCGGTCAGGCCGCGGCCGACGGACAGACGTATGCCGGCCAATATGAAAGGAACCGACGCCGGCAAAAGGATTTTAAGGAACAATGCCGAGCGGCTCAGGCGAAACGAGCGGGCCAGCTCGACATAGTCGCGATTAACCACACGCATACCGTAATAGGAATTGATCAGAATGGGAAAAAAGCAACCGAGAAAGACGATGGCGATTTTGGAGCCGGCGCCGATGCCTAGCCAGAGCAGCAGCACCGGCGCAAACGCAATTCGCGGCGTCGTATAAAGCATCGACATCCACGGATTGACGTAATCGCGCGCCACCGTATTGAGCGCCATCAGAAAACCCAACGGCACGCCGGCGAGAATAGCCAGCACGAAGCCATAGAAAAAAATCCATGAGCTGGCGAATATATGAGGGTAGAGGTCCTTAGTGACGAAGAGCATCTGATAGGCGGTGACGGCTACCACCACCGGCGATACCAGCAGGGTTGGGTCTTTCACAACCGCGGTGGCCAGAACATGCCAAAGAAGCAGTCCTCCGATGACGGAGCCCGCCTTTAGGAAAGTGGACGTCAATTTGAGGTTGCGTACTTTCATATCGTAGCGACGTCTGCAATCACTCCGAAGACCATTCGGCGCTCTGACGCCAGGGCGCCATCCGCTGTTCGAGTTTCTTGATCAGATTAAAACTCACAAGTCCCATGGCGGCCAGCAATATCACGGTGACGAAGAGCTTCGGACTGTCCCAGGTTTCCGAGGAATCGCGGAGCAGAAATCCCAAGCCCGCATTAGCGGCCATGAGCTCCGCGACGATGACTCCCAGCAGCGCACGGCCAACTCCGAGTCTCATGCCGGTGATGATGAAGGGCAGAGCTCCGGGTAAGCGGATTTTGTAACTCGTCTGCCAGTCGCTCAGCCGCAGCGATTTGGCTAACTCGAGCCATACTGGATCCAGCGATTTAATTCCCGCGGCGGTGTTCAGAATAATTGCCACCGCAGTGATCTTAAAAACTACTACGACTTTGGAAAAGATCCCGATACCGAACCAAATGATGATCAGCGGCACGACGGTAATAATCGGGATCGAGTAAAGCGTCGCTATCCACGGATCCATGATTTCATCGAACCATTTATACATTCCCATCAAATAGCCGAGAATGATCCCGATGAAGCAAGCGGTGGTAAAGCCGCAGATAAATTCGATGAGAGTTGCGACAAGGTGCCGGTTGAGCTCGCCCGTGCTGAGGAGATTCCAGAACGAGATTAGCACGCTGCTTGGCGGCGGGATGAGTAGTTCATTATCGAGCAGCAGACGAGTCGACGCTTCCCAGATCGTCAGGCCGATGATGATCGACAAAGATCCCCGGAAAATTTCTTTTTTAGGCAAGAGCCGGCTCATGCTACTTATAAAGCTCTTGATCTTCGCCGTTGTCGTCGCGCATGTGGATTTTAGGATAGACCGAGACGCCGCCCGGCCTGCCTTGCACCATGAAATCGACCGGGATGAAGCCCTGCAACAAAGGTATCGGTAATTGTACTCCGGCAAACGATCCCTTGTGATCGCCGCCGATACCGATCTGATTTCCCCAGAGTCCGGCAGGTAAGGCGCCGCTCATGCTGAAACGGCTGGCGGAAACACTTCCTTGAATCGGCGGCAAGGAATACTTGCCGGCGGGGTCGCGCTCGTTTTCACTGAGCATTTCATGATCCAGAACCTTGGGAAATGCAGGGGCGTGAGAGCTGGCCTCGCGCACGAAAGAAAAGGTCGTGTCCTCATGCTCTTGTTCAGACTCGCCGGCGTTTGGGCGCGCGCCTTGGATGATCGGCATCGGCAGATTTTTGATGCCGCCAATGCTGCCTTTGCCGCGCTGGCCGGCATCGGCCAATGCGACCGCATGGTTTTTTTGCCGCAGCGCGACAAAAAAACGTTCGGTGGTCTGGCGCGGCAACGAGTAGCTTTGGCTGCGCACACCGGAAGGCGTCTGATAATAGATCAGAAGCTGATTATCACCGGTGATAGCGACGCCGCGATCCGCCAATTCCATGTTCCGTGTGTTGCCGTCGAACAACGATGCCTTGAGGCCGAGCCCGGTCGGGCCAAAGAGTTCCGGATTTTCTTTCAAAAATTCTTTGCTCATACGCAAACCGCTGTTATCGGTCTTAGCCAGTTCGGCGAGTTTTTTGGTGGCGTCTGCGGCCGCCGGGCTTTCTGGATAGTGATCGAGCAGGGTCGTCAGATAATACTCCTGAGTTCCTCTCCCTTTGCTCTTGGTTGCCGCGTTCAGCAGCGCTGTTGCCGCCTTCTGCTTTAGTGATGAAAGCTTTTCCGCGGACGTTCCGGCAAGCTCATGATAGGCGATCGCTTTATCGATCATGCCTTTTTCTTCATAAGTATTGGCAAGAATTCTGTAAACTTCGGTGGCGCTGACTGAATCCGGGTGACTGCGGACGTAGGAGACGCCGGCGTCGATCACCGATTGCGCCGAAACCGGATTGTTGCTTAGCACATTAATAAGATTGTTACCGACCATCATCGCATTGGCGGCGCCGAGAGTGACGGCTCCGGCCGGACCGGCTGCGGCGACGGCGCCGGCGGCATAAATCAGGTTCTTTTTAAGCAGATCCTCGCCCAGAAGGACATACTTCACCGACTCGGCGCGTCGTTCGCTGCGCGCCGCCTCGAATGTGGCGAGCAGATTGTACTCGGGGCTTTGTAACAGCGCCGCGGCGTGTTTTTGCGCCGCCGGAGTCTTTGCCGACGAGGCGAGCCGCTCGATAATTTTTTTTGCCTCTTCATGGCGGCCTTGCATTTCCAGAGCTACCGATGACGCATCCCGGGCGGAATCGGCCAGCGGCTTGCCGGCATAGTTTTTCTCCAGAGTGGCGGCTTGCTGCGCGATTTGCTGTTGATCTCTCAAGCTCAGCGCCAGCAGCAGTTCTTCGACATCCTCCTGTTGCTCGGTCGAACCGGGCTTCTCGGCTTGTGCTGAAAGACCCTGGTATTGCTGCTCGCTACGATGCAGGTAGGACTTCGAGAGCTTCTGCAGCTCGGCTTGGACTATTCTGGATCGACCATCCAAATAGGACGCGACCTCGGCATAGAAGAAGGCCTTGTCTATATCTCCCTTTTGCGCCGCTTGCTTTGAATGATCCAGTTGTTTGCGAATCAGCGCGGCGGTTTTTTTCTTTTCGAGCTCTTCGATGTCCTTGACGATCTTGCCATTGCGCGGATCGTTGGGATAGCGCTTGAGATGATCCATGTGGCGCGTCAAAGCGCGCCGCTCTTCAACCGACATCTCAGTGTTGAGGAGCGAGTAGGCCTGTCCAATGGCGGTTTCCGCGGCGGCGCCAATGTAATTTCCCGAAGCCACGCCGATCAGGTCTACCGAGCTCAACAACCGGTTGAATACGCCACCCAACTCATTGACCGAGCTTTGCCGGGTCAATTGATCGGCTCGTGTCAGATCATCTTCATCGATAATCGCTTGCAGATATTTTTTGCGTTCCGGCGACGAGGTATTCTTCAGAGCCTGGCGCAGCGCCGCGAGATAACGCTGGCGCTCATCAACCGTATTGTTCAGCAGATCCTGGGCGTGGTCGGATAGTCCGGTGCTCGATCCGTGTTGTTTCTGTAGCCGGCGGTCTTCGGTCTGAAAAAACTCCGCGTGCTCTGCGATCGCTGCTTTGTCGTTGGTAAGCGAATCGATCAGCAGTTCTCGCGCGCGCTTGTCGACTTCATCGGGGAAAAACTTTGGCGCTTGCGGCGGCTTTTCGAATGGATCGAATTCAGGCAGAGGATTCAAAATGCGCTCGATCATCGCTTGCGAGTCCTGCCCCCGCACAGGGTCGGGGTAACCGTCGATGGCGCCGAGCGCCAGCGACAACGACAATGCGCTTATCCATGATTTTCTCATCGGCTTAGCCTCGTGACTTTCTCGATCAGGCCCCGCATTGCTTCAATGTTGCCTTGCGCTTCTATCTTTTCGACGATGCCATCGACTTGGACCACTTCTGTGTAAAGTTTAAGCGCCGATTTAGCAAATTGATCGAACGCCTTGAGTTCAAAGCTTAAACCCTCAGGATCGTACTGGGCGGCGTACTCTTTTGCAAGCAATGCGTAGAAGTCGCCAAAGTCGATGATGAACCGATAGATATTCTTGCTTTGCCGGTGTTTGGTGATCAACTGGCCGTAACCCAGTATGACCAGTTGATTGCCGTCCTTGAGCCGGTAGCGATTGGCTTCGACGAACGCCACTTTAGCGCGATCGATCCGTTCCTCTTCGCAGCGGGCGAGAAATTCATAAGTAGTGCCTTGATGTTTTTCAATCAGGTGATTCCAGGCGGCGACTTTTTCGTCCAGGCCTTTGATGTACTGGAATGGATCTTCGGTGGGCAGGGGCTTGTCGAGGATGTTCAGGAAAGATTCCAGGGCTTCGAGGTTCTTGGCAGCTTCGGCTCCCAAGCGCCCGCCGATTTCGCTCACGTTACGGTACAGAACGGTGGCATTGGCGTACTCTCGGAGTCGCTCCAGCGCCAGCGCTTTGTTGAATTGAATGATGTCGGTGAACTTGCCCGCATTCTTTTTTTCATAGTCATCGAGCCGGACCAAGGTGGCCTTCATGATGTTCACTCCGGTAACGTCTTTGGGTATGGCAAAACGGTAGGTATCTTCCTTGGCCAGACGCTGAAAGTCTTTGACAATATCGAGCAGGTCTCCCGCCGCCGCATAGCGCGCTTCAGGCGAAGCGATTCGCGATGAACATCCGGCAAGGATCAATAGAGAGAGAACCGTCGTGACGGAGATCACGGAGCGGAATAGTAGTCGGAACGATATCAAAATATTCTTTGCACAGTTTCTTCGATGACGGGCGCCGAGAGATGTTGTTCAGAGTCTGACGGTTGCAGTTATTTTCCGAAGTTTTCTTCCTAAGTCAAGCGAGGGTAACGCGGCTCGGCTCCGTTCTCGCGCCCAGATCATCCGGCGCTTTATCCGGTACGCGAGAACCGGCGCGCAAATGCTGCAACCCTCCGCCTCTACTTGACCGTCTCTGCGCAACAAATCATAGTGATGGCTATGAAAGTTTTTCTTCAACTGCTTGTCTTGCCGATCCTCTTCGCAAGTTTCATCGTCGGCTGCGTGCCTGCCGCTCACGAGGAAAGCGGCAGCGCGCCCAGGGATCCGGGGGCTACCGCTGCCGCCTCCTTGCCTGAGTATCAGGGCCCTGCTACGCGGCCCTTTGTCATGGGATTCACGCGATGGCCGGCGGATCTGACGCCGGAGGGAGTAGCGGCCGCGCAGAAGTTTGCCGATCTCCACGGCGACATAATGGCTGTGATGTTCATTGGCGGAATTCCATGGCCTGAAGCGCTTGAAGGCAAACCCTATCCTAAAGATGTTCAGGACGCTCTCGCCGACAGGCCGCCGAGCGAAAAGAAGCTGTTCTTGTCGATCTCGCCGCTGGACAGAGATCGCAAAGGCCTGGCGCCGTACTGGGGAGAAAAGGAGAACGAGCCGTTGCCCAAGCCGTGGGACAAAGAACCGCTCAATAGCCCTCGGGTCAAAAAGGCTTTTTTGAACTTCGTGCTGCATTCTGTGAAAGCCATGCGGCCCGACTATTTGGCCATTGGCGTGGAATCGAACGTGCTGCTCTCGCGCGATAGCCCCAAGTGGCGCCAGCTCAAGGAATTGCACCGCGAAACTTACAACGCGGTGAAGAAAATCTATCCCAAGTTGCCGGTATTTTTTACCACCGAGGTGCTGCATTATAAGCGCCTGGCGAGGGACGCCAAGCAATCGGAGCAGGAGAAGGAGGTTGCCGAATTGATGCGCCACAGTGATCTCTTCGCCATGAGCCTCTATCCCTATATGAGTCTGGAGACGCCGCACCCGCTGCCGGACAATTTTCTCGATTTCGCCAGACGATTCAAGAAACCGATCGCGGTCTCGGAAAGCGGCATGACGTCGCGCGATGTGCCGCTAAAAAGTTACGGCGTCAGCCTTTTAGGTTCGGAAGCCGAACAAAGAAACTTCACCGAGTTGCTGCTGAAAACCGCCAGCCGCGACAGATATGAATTCGTCATCAACTTTGCCAGCATCGATTCCGACCGGCTGGTCGCTCGTTTGCGTCCGCCGCTGGACGATCTGGCGCGCATCTGGGCATTCACCGGGATGCAGACAAGCAGCGGAAGGCCCAAGCCGGCGCTGCCGGTCTGGGACGGCTTTTTGAAGGCGAAGTACGTTCGTTAACGAGGAGAGATTCCGGCTCGTTAGACGGTGTCATTCGTAAACAGTCGCGTTGACCGGCGGCCGAATTTTCGAGACCAGCTTCCTAGTTGTACAATCAGGTCTTGATCAATAGATACAAAAGCACCAGTTCTCCGCTTCTGCCGGCAGCGAAATCGTGCGGCGTCTTCTTGGGGATGTGACAGAGAGTGCCTGGAGCGAGTCGAATTTTCCGGCCATTGATTCGCAGTCTGCCGCAGCCCTGTAATACCTGGCAAATGACGTCTCGATCGTTGTGGCTGATCTGCTTTGGATCGGGTTTCTTTGACGGTTTGAAAACGATCAGGCCACTGCTGAACTGTTTCTGTTCGAAGCAGCTCAGATAGCGGATTTCATCGCCAATCTTTTTTAACCGCTTGAGCGCCGCGGCTATTTTGACGATTTTCATCGGGGCTAGGGCTATGACTATTGGCCCACAGGCAATAGCCAGCAGTCTTTGAAACAATGCGAGCGAGATTCGACTCAGGAATTTTGGCTCGGTTAATTGCAGCGAATCCTACTGTAGCCTGTTGCCTAACGGCTATTGCCATTCCTCATCGGTCACAGCGGCGACGATTTCTCGGATCGCTCGCTCGGCTTGATCGTTGGGGACGCGGCAGGAGCCGACGACTTTGTGGCCGCCGCCGCCGTGATGACTTAACAGTTCGCCGACGTTAACGTTGGAGGTGGTATTGAAGATATTGTAGCCGACGGAAATGCTCGTGGTGTTTTCGCGCTGCTTGTCGTCGGCGACCTTGACTTGAATATTGCCGTGCGGGAACAGAGTGAAGATCAAAAACCGATTGCCATCCGGGATATCTTGGATGCCGCGCAGATCCACATAGATGACGTTGCCTTTCATGACTGTCCGCGCCAGCAAAAGTTTTTGTAGCTCTTCTTGCTCATCACGGATCTGCTGGCAACGCCGGCTGACCTCGGGGTCACGCAGGATTTCTTCGAGGGAAGCCTCGCGCAGCAATTCGATAATCCGTAGCCAGTAGGGCTCATCGCCGGCATTTCGTCCGTCGGTGGTCATGGAAATCAGCACATACCCTCGAGGATCTAGAACGTCCGGCGGCTCCAGCTTGCCGGCATCGATTCGATCGGTTTCATGGAGCAGATAGGTGATTCTTTCGCTGTCGAGAAACGCGATGATTTCGCTCTTGGTACGGCGGGTGGTTTTGTCTTCGCCGCTGCCTATCGGCGGTTGATTGGCTAATTCTTTATAATACTCGTAGACCACGCGCGCGGCGCTTGGCGCCAAGCGAAAGCCCCCTTTGCCGAGCACAATCGGTCTGGCAAAGTCCGGGGTGGTGTTGGTGATGTGATGGTCGAACCAGAGAGTACAGTTGGGATGATACGGCAGGTTGGCGATGATGTCTCCGGCGCGGATTTCGACCAAACCATCCTGCATAAACTTCGGCTCGACAAAGAGATAGGCATCGATGGCTTCCAATTTCGTCAGCAGCGCGCCGCAGACCAGCCCATCGAAATCCGCGCGAGTGACTAATCTCATGCGCGAACGACCTCCTCAAGCGGCAGCAAAGCAAGATTGAAGGCAGCCGCGACTCCTTCGTGCGTCACCTTGCCGGCAAACGTGTTAAGACCTTTGGCCAAAGCTTTGTTGCGCGCCAGTGCCTGCGGGAAGCCGCGATTGGCAAGCTCCAGGCCATACGACAGGGTCGAATTAGTCAATGCATAAGTCGAGGTGTGCGGTACGATGGCCGGCATATTGGTCACACAGTAATGGACGACTTCTTCTTCGATATAGATGGGCTGACGGTGTGTCGTCGGCCGTGAAGTTTCGGCGCAGCCGCCCTGATCGATGGCGATGTCGACAAAGGCAGCCCCGGGCTTCATGCGTTGCACTAACGATCGCGAAATAAGTTTGGGCGCCTTGGCGCCTGGGATCAGCACTGAGCCGACTACCAGATCGGCCTCAAGGACTTCTTCCTCAAGGTTGGCACGGTTGGACATCAACGTCGTCGCGTGACCGCCGAGAATATCACGAACGTAACGCAGCTTTGTCGGATTGATGTCGAGAATGCTGACGTCGGCGCCCACTCCAATCGCGACCTGGCAAGCTGCCGTCCCGGCAATGCCGGCGCCGATGATGACTACTTTGCCGGGCCGGACCCCGGAAGCGCCACCGAGAAGAACGCCGCGCCCGCCGTTTTCCGCCTGCAGGCACCACGCGCCTACCTGGATCGAAATTCGTCCGGCTATTTCGCTCATCGGCGTCAGGAGCGGCAACGAGCCATCGTCCAGCTGAATAGTCTCATAAGCGATGGCGGTTGCCTTGCGGTCGAGCAGGGCGCGAGTTACCGCTTCGTCGGCGGCGAGATGAAGATAGGTAAAAAGAATCAGCCCGGGCCGCAGCAGCGGAAATTCCGATGCCTGCGGTTCTTTGACTTTCATGATCAGATCGGACTCATCCCAGACCTGTTTTGCTGATTCGACGAGGATCGCGCCCGCGTTCTGGTAGGCGCGATCGCTAAGCGCGCTCCCCAGACCCGCGCCTTTTTCGACCAGGACCTTGTGATTGCGCGCCGTAAAACCGCTGACTCCGGTGGGCGTCACGGCGACGCGAGTTTCCTCGGTCTTAATCTCTTTGGGGACGCCGATAATCATCTGGGTGAAAGCTACTCGATGGTATCTGGAGAGTCAACGTGAAGGCTGCTGAAAAGGCTCATATGCCTTCGGAAAGGATGAATTATGAAAGCTGAAAACTGAATTCCGCTTTCATCCTTGTGCTTTGCGCCCCGCCTCTGAATCCTTTTGAGCCCCTTTTTGAGTCCTGCTCGAGTAAGGCGCTCGGATAGGGCGTCATACTTTGATTTTTGAACAAATGGGCTGTTGGGTTCGACTATCGCCCGGCTGTCCAGATCAGGATCGCCCAGCCGATCAGGAAGGCGATGCCGCCTGCGGGTGTGATTGCGCCGAGCCAGCGGATCCCGGTTAAGCTCAGAAGATAAAGACTGCCCGAGAAGATAATGATACCGACGATAAACGACCAGCCCGCCGGATTGAAGTTGCTCTCGGGCCAACGCGATGACGCCCAGGCGACGACGAACAGTCCGAAGGCATGATACATCTGATAACGGACTCCGACTTCGAAGATGTCGAGCATGTCAGGCGGCAGGCGGCTTTTCAGCGAGTGGGCGGCGAAAGCGCCAAGCGCGACGCCTAAGAAGGCAATGGCCGCGCCGGCGGCGAAGAAGAAGCGTTCCATAAAATGAGTGCCTTGGTCGTGAAACGTGATCGTGTTCGTGGAAAACAGAAAATGAAGATATTTAATTCGCAGAAGCCGCCGCGCGGTTTAATGAAACAACCATATCGCCTTTTTGGATGACGATCTGACGGTAATCCGTTCGTTTGGTCAGCGCGTCGATCAGCTTTACTAGCGGCTGCCGTGCGGTCAGGTACTCCTTTGGGGCGCCGGCGGCGCGCATCGTGTCGATTTCCTCGACACTCAGATTCCAACGCAACAGTAGCTCTTCGTCGGACACGCCTTCGGCGTTCATCTTCTTGCGCACCTCCGCTACTGACGGTTCAGGCGGCTGCCACTGGGCCCACTCTCGGGCGCGCGGTCGGTCGAGGATCTTGGCTTTGATCGCCGCGTCCAACAACTCGCCGCCTTCCCGGCCCCAGTAACCCAGCGCGTATTGAATGATTTGATCCGTGACTTCCTTGTAGCGCTCGCCGACGATCACGTTGATGGCAGCTTGGCTGCCGACGAATTGCGAGAGCGGCGTGACCATGATCGGATACCCCAATTCGGCGCGCACCTGCATCGTTTCTTCCAGCGCTTGGTCGATCTTGTGCTCCAAGCCGACTTTGCGCAGCTGATGGCGTAAATTGGAAATCATTCCACCCGGGACTTGATGCTGGTATTGGGTATAGTCGTATTCCAACGGCTCGCCGATCGGAAACCCTTCGCGCTTCGCGATGTAAGTGAAATGTTCCGAGACCGGCTTCAAAAGCTCTTCATCGATGAGGGTCTGATAACCCAACGCGCGCAGATTTTTGGCGACGTTAAAGAGCGAAGGATTCGATGATCCGTCCGATAACGGCGGCAGAGCTGTGTTGACGATCTTGATGCCGAGCTTGACCGCTTCGACACAGCAGATCGGCCCCAATCCGGTGGTGCAGTGCGTGTGCAACTCGACGGGAATGCCGCCGGCATTCTCGAAGATAATCGGCACGAGAGTTTTTACCCGTTCTGGAGTGAGCAAGCCGCCGGGATCTTTGAGGCACAGCCGGTTTACTTTGAGCGAGGCCGCGTCTCGGGTTCGCTGCGCGAAATATTGATCGCTGTGCTTGGGCGATACTGAATAGATCAGATTGAGAACCGGATTGATGCCGACGTCGCGCGCGACCTCGGTTTTCCAGCGCCATCCTTCCAGCTCGTTCCACTCTTCGGAAATCCGCGCCTCGCGAATACCGTTCGCGGCCATGCGTTCCATGAACAGCCGGTACATCGATTTGGGCGTGATGTCGAAGGCGCTAAACCGCCCGGCGTTCAAGCGCAGAGGCGTGCGGGTAATGCGCTGGCTCATCAACTTGACCCGAGCCCACGGATCTTCCTTAAGCTCGCGCACACATTTCTTTAGATGGGAACTGGAGATCAGTTCGATGGCGTCGAAGCCGGCCCGGTCCATGCGCTCGGCCACAGGCAGCATCATGCCGGTCGTCATGTTTTCCGCCCACAGGCTCTGATGGCCGTCGCGGATGGTGGTATCGACGAATCTAATTCCGTCAATCGTCACTTGATCAGAATCCCTCAAAGACTTTTCACCGCAGAGGCGCAAAGTACGCAGAGAATTAGAAGCGATAACTCTTCCTCTGCGCTCTCGGCGTCTCGGCGGTGAATCCTGGTTTTTCTACAGCGTCAAGCCGAAGAACTTGACTGCGTTGTCGAGCATAATCTTCTTGCGCACTTCCGGTTTCATATTGACCTGCTGAAATTCTTCCAGCCAGCGCTCAACACCGATGGCCGGCCAATCTGAGCCGAACATCGCCTTGTCCTGGAGCAGGGTATTGATGTTATGCAGTAGCTCGGCCGGGAAATACTTGGGCGCCCAGCCGGACAGGTCGATGAAATAATTGGCTTTGTGGCGCGCGATGGCTAAGCTCTCCGCCGTCCAGGGCCAGGTCGGATGGGCGCTGATGATCTTCAACTCCGGAAAGTCGGCGGCGACTTCGTCCAGGTAAATCGGCTGGCTGTATTTCAATTTAATGCCCATGCCGCCCGGCGTGCCGGCTCCCGCCGCCGCCATGCCGCCGTGAAACAGAATCGGCATATTGAGCTTGGCGCATTCCTCCCAAAGCGGATAAAAGCGAACGTCGTTGGCAAAAAAGTGTTGCCGCGCCGGATTGAGCTCGCCCATTCCATGCAGGCCCAGATCTTTACAGCGACGGATTTCATCCAAGGCGAGCTTGCCGGTCCAGGGATCGATGGCGCCGAAGGCGAGGAACACGTCAGGATGTTTCTTGACGGCGCTGGCAACATGATCGTTGGGCACCGGGGTTAAACCGGTGACGGTCTCGTCCCTCGTGTTCATCAGAACCGCCATCATTTTGCGCGCGCGATACTGATCCGCCAACTCGTCGATGGAAACCGGCGGTCGTTCACGGCCGAAGTATTTCGCCATTTGCGCGGTGCGCGAGCCTTTCGCTTTTTGTGTGGTTTCATCGGAAAGATGAATGTGAACGTCGATAGCGACGATGTCTCTAGCCATAGAGTGGTTTCCTCCTTATTTTTGCCGTTAAGAGCGGCTGCAGAATTTATTATCCATCCTTATTGCATCGGCTGACCTTTAGTTCAAGGTTCGATGTTCAAGGTTTAAATATGGGACTGGTTCGGTGTATGCGAATCGTTGACCTTGAAGTGTCGAACGTTGAACTTTCGCGCTCATGCGCGTTTTTCCAGGGTCATCGAGAACGCGGGTGTCTGAACGTGTATCTGCCGACTGCCGGTGCGCTTGGCCAATTCCTGAAGCAGGTTGACCAGGGGCTGTTCGGAATTTAAATATTCCAGCGGCCGCGGATTGGCGCGCATGGCATCGATGTCCTCTTTGCCGAGGATCCAGCGCAGCAGCAACTCTTGATCCGAGACGCCCGCTGCATCGAGTCTTTTGCGTATCTCTTCGGCGCTCGGATCGTCGGGCTGCCAGCGCGCCCACTCTCTGGCGCGCGCCCGGTCGAGAATCTTAGCCTTGACGTTAGGGTCCATATCGCGCGCGCCTTCGGCGCCGGCATGACCGAGGGCGAACTTGATTACCTGGTCGGTGACTTCCTTATAGCGCTCACCGACGATGACATTGATGGCCGCTTGGCTGCCGACGAATTGCGATAGCGGGGTGACCATGATCGGATAGCCGAACTCGGCGCGAACTCGAATCGATTCCTCGAGCGCTTCCGGGAAGCGATCTTCCAATCCGACCTTGCGCAACTGATGCCGCAGGTTGGAAAGCATCCCGCCCGGCACCTGATGCTGGTACTGGGTATAGTCGTATTCCACCGGCGCGCCGATGGTGAAGCCTTCTCGCTTAGCAATCGCCGTGAAATGTTTCGATACCGGTTTTAGCACTTCTTCGTCGATGGCCGTGGCATAACCCAACGCCCGGGCATTCTTGGCGACGTTGAACAGCGAAGGATTGGAAGAGTCATCGGCCAGCGGCGGCAGCGCGGTATTGATGGACCGAATGCCCAACTTCATGCCTTCGATGCAGCACAGCGGTCCCAAACCGGTCGTGCAGTGCGTATGGAGCTCGATGGGAATGCCGTCGGCATTCTTGAAAATAATCGGCACCAGCGTTTGCATGCGCTCCGGAGTCAACAGCCCGCCGGGATCTTTGAGGCACAGGCGATAGGGTTTAAGCGAAGCGGCTTGCCGCGTCCGCTCGGCGAAGTATTCATCGCTGTGCTTGGGCGAAACCGAATAGATCAGGTTCAAAATAGTCTTCATGCCTACGGCATGGCAGACGCCGACTCTGAACTTCCAGCCTTCGTAGTCGTTCCATTCATCCGAGATCCGCGCTTCGCGAATGCCGTTGGCAAACATTCGCTCGATGAAGAGCCAGTACATCGACGGCGGATTGTATTCAAAGGTGTTGACCCGCCCGGCGATGACACGCAGTGGCGTTTGAGTGATTTCTTTTGCCATCAATCTAACCCGCTCCCAGGGATCTTCCTTGAGCTCACGCACGGTCTTCTTAAGGTGCGACCCGGAAATCAGCTCGATCCCTTCGAAGCCGGCTCGGTCCAGATTCTTGGCAATCGGCAGCATCATGCCGGTGGTCATATTTTCCGCCCACAAGCTCTGATGGCCGTCGCGAATCGTGGTGTCGACAAAGTGAATGGTATCCATAACGCCTCCCGGCGATCTCAATTGAAGCTCACTGAT
>DASUVS010000058.1:0-10707 GCA_036378835.1 Binatia bacterium
TCATGTACGAATGAGTGGGCGTGCTGTCGAGGTAAAAGTAATATTCTTTGACATCTTCGCCATGGTTTCCCTCGCTGTTGGTGAGCCCGAACAAACGCTCTTTGAGGATCGGATCGCGCTCGTTCCACAAAGCCAGCGCAAAACACAGCCGTTGCTTTTCATCGCAGAGGCCGCCGAGGCCGTCCTCGCCCCACCGATAGGCGCGTGAGCGCGCCTGATCATGGGAAAAATAATCCCACGCATTGCCATTATCGCTGTAGTCCTCACGCACTGTGCCCCACTGGCGCTCGCTCAGGTACGGTCCCCATTTCTTCCAGGGGATTTGCGCCTCGCGGGCTTCGTTCAACCGTTTTTGCTCAATGACGTCGACGACAGCGGTGTTCATGGTTTACCCTTCCTGCATCACCAAAAGTGATCTGTTCAATCCACTCCAGCAACGAATGTTGATCCTTCTTCTAACAAGTTAGCAAAAGCGCAGGTATTGGACTTTGGTCCAATTGATTGCCAGGTTTGGGGAGCATATGGTTTGTTTCAAACGTTGCAACGTCGAGGAGAGGACGGATATAGTCGACGTCATAGGTGAATGGTCTGGTATTGAGAAATTCTCTTACAAATCCGATTACTCAATACAAACTAGAGGGTGACGAACTGATGAATAAAGACGACGTTATCGGGAATACTTACTTGTTTCGTGGGATAACCGCCGATGATTTCTCCGCCTTGGCGAGAATTGTTGAACAGGTGGTTTTCCTGCCGGGCCATCTTGTTTATGATGTTGATCAAGTTTCCGACGCCATCATTGTTATCCAGATGGGCACCGTTGATATTGTCGTCAAGGGAAAACAGGCGCCGATCGTTACGATGGGAAATGGCCAGACCTTGGGCGAGCTCGCTTTTTTCCAGCCCGGGAAACGATTTGCGACTGCCACCGCGCGCGAGCGCACTGAGGTCGCGCGGATACCTTTTGATAAGCTGAGGGAGTTATTTGCAGAACGGCCGACGCTCGCGCTACTTTTTTACCAAAACGCTTGCACGTTCCTCGCCAAGCACGTTCGAGAGCTGGCCTCGGAGCGCGATCGGCGTTACTTCTAGACACCTCTGTTTGCGACCACCGTTTAGAAAAACGCTCCGACCGGATTCTTGCCACGTCAGGAGATGGTGGCTCTTTTCATCAGCCTGTTAGTATAAGCGCGGTTAAATCTTAACGGGTCTTTGCCTGAAGTTCGGATTGAACCACCCGCCCTCGGGTTCGATCAATCCACTCACCTCTGGTGGCCCCCATGTGCCGGGTTCGTACTCGTAAACAGGATCAACATCGCCCAGAATCGGATCGACGATTCGCCATGCCTGTTCGACGTAATCTTGACGCGCAAAACGTGCCGAATTTCCCCGCATAGCATCAAACAAGAGTTCTTCGTAAGCCCCCATCTCAGCAGGGTCAGATTCCTCGCTGATTACCAGCTCGACGTGTTGTCCTTCGGGCTGGTCGCTTGCTTTCTTCACCAAAGCGCCGACCGCAATCATCAGATCGGGTGTTATGCGGAAACGGAAGTAATTAGCTGGCGGCGCAACCTCGGAGAAAACCGCCGGCGGCTGGCGCAACTTGACCAGTACTTCTGTCGCCGTGACCGGGAGGCACTTGCCGGCCCTGATATAAAACGGCACTCCCTTCCAGCGCCACGAGTTGATCTCGAGCCTTAGCGCCACAAAGGTTTCCACCCGTGAATTTACGGTGACGCCCGGTTCATCGCGGTAGCCGCGAAACTGACCGCAGATAACATCCCGCGGCTGAAGCGGACGAATCCCTTTCAGCACTTTTGCCTTTTCATCCCGCAGCATCTCGGCATCCAGACCCGGCGGAGGCTCCATCGCAATGTTCGACAGAACTTGCAGCAGATGGTTCTGCACGACGTCGCGCACAGCACCGGTTTGATCATAAAACTTGCCGCGACCCTCGATTCCGAAACTTTCCGCCATCGTGATCTGCACGCTTTCAACGAACTGCCGGTTCCACAACGGCTCGAGAAATGAATTTGCGAAGCGGAAGAAGAGCAAGTTTTGAACCGTGTTCTTGCCCAGATAATGGTCGATGCGGAACACGTTCTCTTCACTGAAGTGGCTGTGCACCACCAGGTTCAGCTTCTGCGCCGTAGCCAAATCGCGCCCGAAGGGCTTCTCGAGCACTACACGCGCGCCCCGGGCGCAGCCCGACGAGCCGAGCTGATGAATGACGATGTCGAACAACCCGGGTGGAATTGCGAGGTAATGCAGAGGATGCTTGGCATCCGCCAACTCGCGCCGTAGCTGTTGAAAAGTCGCCGCATCGCCATAATCGCCGTCGATGTAACGTAAACAGCGGCTCAATTGGGCGAAAGCATCCGGATTGAGGCCGCCGAAGCGCTCGACGCTATCCCGAGCTCGCGCCTTCAGTTGGTCGAGCGTCCAACCGGCTTTGGCGACGCCGATAACCGGGATGTCGAGATTGTCGCGCTGGGCAAGCGCTTGAAGCGCGGGAAATATTTTTTTATGGGCAAGATCGCCGGTTGCGCCGAAAAATACCAGCGCATCGGCGGGAGCTGCGTTTGACATCATTTTATCCTTCGCGGTTTCAAAGGTAGGTTCATCGGAAATCCTCTTCAATGCCTCCTGTGTCGTACCCGCAGCTCATGGTGCGCCGGCGAATAGAAGTAGTAGCGCTCATCAACACGACGCCGTCCAACGTGCCGATCGTCAGAGCGTTCAGGGCCGATCTGATATTTCATGTTTCAAGCCCTACTTCCCCGCGGTCGAGATCTGTCCGGCAACATCGCGCGCGGGATAACGCGCTGGCGGTTTTGACATGGAGCGAAATCTGCGAGGGGCAGGCGATTCGAACGAGGCCGGGCTCGAGTCATGTTGCTTGGCTAAGGTCCAAACTAGGAGCGAACTCGGCAAGCTTTTTCACTTGCCTCCCACTTGTCTGCCTCCCGTGGTTTTGCGCGTCTCGACGACTCTATTCCAGCTTTGCCAATCGAAGAGCAGAATGGCATCGCCTCCGGAAGCTACGTTGTACTGAACGCCTTTGTAAAGAAATGACCTCACCGGAAGATCGGAGATTCGCTTGAACTCCTTGCTGCCGGCAACCTCGGTGGCGATATAATAACGGCCGTCGCTTTGTTTCGGGTCCGTAACAAACGGGACATCGACGCCGCCTTCTCTAAAGCTCACTTTGATCCAATTGGGCCCTTCACTGGTCGCCACTCCGGGAGTCAACCGCGGCAACAGTAAGGACTTCGTTCCAGAGGCATCCTTGTATTGCGCGACAACGTCGTTCGACAAGTAGAACTGGACCTGTTGCAAGTCTTCTAATCTCAGGCTGTGAAGCTGTCGATGAGAATAGTTCTGAAAAGCAACCGGCGGAGCCGACGAGCAGCCAACGAGCAGAATAATGACAGGCATCATTGTGAGCCAGCTAAGGTTCTGTCTCCTTACCAATCGTTTAGATGAGCCGACGCATGCGCACACCATCTCCCGATTCCGCGAACTCAAACCCGTTTCTTTCATTTGCATCGCGATATCTCCTGTAATTTGCTGTAGCTCCGTGAGTCTAAATGCAGAGAAATTGATCCATCCCGAATTGCGCACCCGGCCACAGTGAACAGCAGAACGTGACCCGAGTCCATCGAAACAGCGCCTCCTGGTGCGATCTCGCCAATGGATTCATCGTTGTGCGAACTCGCGCCATCCTTGGAGCAGGTCATCGACTAATTGGGTTGCCTTCTGCCGGTAGCGTTTCTCGAGCTTGCCGGTCGCGCCGAGCAGTCGTTTTCGGTCATAGGTGCTCAGCAGCACAGTTCGGTCCTGAAGTCGTCCCGCGCCGAGCTGGACACCGGCGTCGTAGCTGATTGCGGCGAGATCTCCGACAGAGCGGAGGTCCGTCAAACGAATCTGACTGTAAGACGGATCCAGGCTGCGAATCCACCAGTCCTGCAATCGTTCCCCGCGAGCCATCACCTCAGGAACCATAAGCTCCGGTCCGGCCGCCAGTATGTTGTGCCTCAACCGCCCGAGCTGTTTGCTTCCGTCGATAATGCGGAGCGTTGGATTAACCATCGGAGTCTTCAGGCAACTCAGACCGCCGAGATCGCCGATCTTTTTGGATTCGAGGAGCTCATCGTCAGCCGGATCGTCGGACGGCCCGCGCACGCGGATCATGATTTTCAGAGTCACAGCGCTACCGACGCCGCTTTGAACCGAGCCGGCGCGAATGATGCGGAAGTAGTCCGTCCCGAGATCGCGGCGCTCGCGCAACATGATCTGCGCAAACGCTTCCATCCCGCCCGCCACGGCTTTCATCGACGCATCGGCCAGCGGTTGCATTTTGCTCTCGCCCCACGCGAGCAACGCTGCGCGGGTCGCTGGCGCCGCGGTCCGCAGCCGGCCCACGATGTCGGGTGGAGGCGGCAAATGATCAGGCTCTATGAGACCCCGCTTGTATCCTTCGACGAAACGATCAAACAACCTGTCACGATCCTGTTGCCAGGAGCGCCGGCGAGCGACGAGTTCGACCGAACCCAGGAACCGCACGATATCGACAACAGCCGGTCCGCTGGCAGAGTCATCGAAGTCGTCGAGCCCCCATGCATCTTGAGTCAGCGCAAACTGCTCGACGTGCGCGTCGCCGTGCAAACGAATAACTGGCAGCCCTTCCAGATCCCCGGCGAAGTCGTCGCACACTCGTGCGATCCAGGAACGGTTGACGAATCGGAAATAATTGTAAGAGTCGGCACGGAGCCGTTTGATCAGCTCGGGTGTGCCGCGTTCAAGAGATTTCGGGTCGGCCCGGAGCGGCGCCGCGGCGTGGGCCGTTCCCATTACTGAAACAGCGATTACAGCGCACAGACAAGCGAAGTGGCGGAGTTGTTGGAAGCAATGCATGCTCTGGTTTCGTTTCTTGCGCGCCGGTGCGCAGGCTCGTATTGCAGGACCTTAGTTAACTCGCGTAGGCTTCCGCCATTGGGCGGTTGGCTTTTATAGCGACAGCGCGCACAGCGCGGTGATCACCTGCCGCAGATGATGAAGCGGGACTCTGGCTGAATGTTGCCGGCATCCTGACTGCTGATCACTTTCCAATCGAAAGCAATGCGACGATAACCGGTCCCCAGGCGGTAAGCACGATATTGCCGATAGCATAGGGAACCGTGTAGCCCAGGGCCGGCAGTTTGCTTTGTGCCTCGTCCTGAATTGCGCGCAGCGCCGCGGTCATCGTGCCAGCACCCGAACAAGCCCCGAGAAGGATAACCGGGTTCATCCTCAAGACATATCGACCGAATAAAATGGTCACAATGTGCGGCAGAACAGCCGCCACCAAACCTACGAAAACCAGGCTTATGCCTGATTTTTGCAACCCGGCAATAAAACTCGGACCCGCGCTCAATCCGACGACTCCAATAAAGACGCTCAACCCTACGGTGTCGAAAACCCACATCGCAGCTTCGGGAATGCGGCCGAACGCAGGAAATACAGAGCGCAGCCAACCGAACACTAATCCCATGATGAGGGCGCCGCCGCTGGCGGTAAGCGTAATCGGCAGCCCGGCGATCGTGACCGTAAGAAGGCCGACGAGCCCGCCGATGAAAATGCCTGTGCCGACAAAGATCATGTCTGTCGCGTTGCTCGACCGGTCGGCATAACCGATGGCGGCCACGGCGCGATCGATATCGCGTTTGGCGCCCACCAGGCTCAGTAAGTCGCCGCGTTCAACTTGCGTCGTCATGGCGATGGGCATTTCGGCTCCCGCCCGCAGCAGCTTGCGCACAAAGACCCCGCGAAAGTGCATACGCCAGGGCTCCGACGTCCAGAGTTCCTTGAACGTTTTATCGACAAGATCCTTGTTCGTCACGACGACATCCAAAACCTCAAGGGGAAAGTCCAGTAGCTGTTTGTCGGTGACTTCAGGCCCCACGACACTACTGCGCTCGACCAGGATTTCGGCTCTTGCCATAACCGCAATCACATCTCCGCGATGAATGATCGTGGTGGGCTCGGCCTCGATAATAGCACCCTCACGGCGAATACGCTGAATAAAAACACGTACCTCTTGTGGCATTGCTTCGATTTCAGCGATGCTCTTGTTGGCGAGTTTTTCGTTGGTGACGCAATAGACGCGCACATCGAAGGCACGCGAAGGTGATATGATGCCGGGTTGTTCTTCGCTCTCGCCCGACACCTGCGCCTGCATCTTCTTGGCCTCTTCTTGTAGATTAACTCCCATTAACTTCGGTCCAATCTTCGGCAGGAACCAGACGACCGCTGCGGTTCCGACAAGATAGGTAACGGCATAAGCCACCGGAATATTGTTAAGCAGATGGGCTTTTTCTTCTGCCGAAATTGCGAGACGATTGATCGCGTCTCCGGCTGTACCGATCACGGTCGACTCGGTGAAGGCCCCGGCGAGCAAACCGGCTGCCGTCCCGATATCGTAGTCAAAGAGTTTAGCGGCTATGAGGGCTGCAGCGAGACAAGTGGTGCACAGAACCAACGTGAGCGTCACTTGAGAGAGCGCATCGCGTTTGAGCCCGCGAAAGAATTGCGGGCCTACTTTGTAGCCGGTGGTAAAGAGAAATAAATCGAAAAAGACCGTCTTTACCAGCGCAGGGACTTTGACATCGAACTGGCCGATCAATACTCCAGCGAAAAGAGTCCCGACGACAGTGCCTAAACTGAAACTGCCGAGCTTCACTCGGCCAATTGCAAAACCGATGGCGAGCGCGAGAAAAATGGCCAATTCCGGATTTTGCTGCAGGGCTTTGATCAAATAATCCATAGTTGCTATCTCCTGATCGTTGCGTCCTGCGACTCGAAGTGACTTGTCACAGCGATCGATTTCCTGTTCGACGTGGGCGTCCCCGTGTAACTGCGCAAACTGGCAAGTCTTTCAGGTCTGCGCCGAACACGTCGCAGATGCGCGCGATCCAGGGCCGGTTGACGAATCGGAAATAGTCGAGCGGGTCAGCTCGGAGTCGCTCAATCAGCTCGGGCGCCGGGCGTTCGAGAGATTCCGGCTGGGCTCGGAGCGACCCCTGTCCTCGCGCCACACCCATCAACGCAGCGGAGATCACCGTGAACCCATAGACAAAGTGCCTTAGGCCTCATTGTTCGAACTTGGGGTTGATCAGGTTCTCGAAGGAAAAAATCTCGTCCCATCTTTGCTGACTAAGAAGCTTTTTCTCTGTTACGACGATGTCGTGGAGACTTTTGCCCGTCTCGTAGCCTTCTCGCGCAAGCTCGGCGCATTGCCGGTAGCCAAGCGATGGCTTAAGCAGAGTCACGATGCCCAGAGAGTTGAGCACCATGTCACGCGTGCGCTCGGCGTTCGCGGTGATGCCCTCGACGCAATGCACACGCAGACTATTGACCGCGCGCTCCATGGTCGCAATCGAGGCGAAAAGCGCAAAAGTGATGACCGGTTCCATGACGTTGAGCTGCAGCTGACCGGCGGACGCTGCAAGTGTCACGGTGACGTCGAGCCCGATCACGAGGAAGCTCGTCTGGTTCACGACCTCGGGAATTACCGGATTTACCTTGCCGGGCATGATCGAAGATCCCGGTTGCATTTGAGGCAGGTTGATCTCGTTTAACCCGCAGCGCGGTCCCGAAGCCAGCATGCGCAGATCGTTGCTTATTTTGGTGAGCTTGGCCGCGGTGTGCTTGATCACGCCTGATAACAGCACGTAGTCACCCGTGTCGGAAGTGGCCTCGATCAGGTCTTCGGCGAGGCAGAACTGGATGCCGGTGATGTCGGAAAGATGTTTCGTCGCCAGCGCGGGATAACCGGGCGCTGCGGTGACCGTCGTGCCGATCGCGGTAGCGCCCAGGTTTACACACTGCAGCATTTGCCTCACGCTGGCGAGTCGTTCGACTTCTTCCCCTATTGTTGTACCCCAGCCGTGAAACTCCGAGCCGAGGGACATGGGGACCGCGTCCTGTAGGTGGGTGCGGCCCATCTTGAGCACCTTGTCGAATTCCCGAGCCTTGGCGAAGAAGGCCGCCTGAAGTTGTCGCAGCGCCTCCATGTAGCTTTCCAAGCGGAGAATCAGCCCGAGGTGGAAGGCAGTCGGATAGACGTCGTTCGTCGATTGTCCGAAGTTTACATGGTCGTTCGGATTGACGTATTGATACTCACCCTTCTCATGACCCAAAATTTCGAGAGCGAGATTAGCGATCACCTCGTTGGCGTTCATGTTGGTTGAGGTGCCGGCGCCGCCCTGAATGAAGTCGGTCACGAACTGGTCGAGCATCTCGCCGGCGATCAGCCGGTCGCACGCGCGAATGATGGCGTCGGCGATCTTTGCGTCCAGCACGCCGAGATCCCGGTTCGCCATGGCTGCGGCTTTCTTGACGTAGCCAAACGCTTTCACGAAGTGGGGCTCGCGTGATATCGGCATTCCGGTGATGTGAAAATTCTCCTTGCCCCGGAGCGTCTGGACGCCGTAGTACGCATCCGCCGGCACCTCGCGGTCACCGAGGAAATCGTGCTCTATTCGAACTTGCGTAGATACCATCGGCGCCTCTCTTTTTCTGTTATGTTCTTTCACGACAATGCTCGTTCCAATTTTCTGGCGAGATCGCGGTTCACGAGACCTTGCAGCGTTACGCGCAAGTCCGGCCGCGCGTCCATGAACCGCCGCAGGCTTGGAAGCGACCAACGCATGTAACGCGCGGGCTCGGTGAAGGTCACTTCCACCGGCGATGGTTCGCCCGTGAGCGCCAGCGCCGTGCCGATGATGTGGCCCGGTGTCAGCGCCCCGATGCGCTCACCATGCTTGTGAACATCTGCGCTCCCGGTGATCGGGATGCAGAGGGACGACACCGGCTCCCCTTCGGTCAAGACCCTCTCCCCGGGCTCGCCATTCTTCCATTCGCCCACTAACGACAGTGAAACGAACTCGCGGGGACGAAGCGAGCGGAATCCCAGATCATAGAGCTTTTGCTCGTCTTGGGAGAGCACTACCGGACGGCGCTCGAGGTAGAGGCGCGCGATCTGATAGAGATTGATGGCGGTAAATACCAGTGCCCAGAGAACCGGCGGCCAGAGCACGGTACCCTGGAGGAGGAAGTACGGGATATTGGTGAGCGCGGCGGCAACGGCAAACCAGCGCAGCCACAGGATGTCGCGCACCGAATACGCCGCCAGCATCAGAATATTCGAAAAATGTACCAGATAGTCTATAGCGTGCATATTGATCTAGTCTCCTTTCTCTAATTGCTGAAAAAGAATCGCGATCCGGTTTTCCCTTCCAACAAGTTATCCTGGATCATGCGCAGCCACAGCTTCTGCGCGATTCCGTCAAGGGGCACGGTCTGCTCCGACCTTAGGAGTTTTGTCGCCACGGTGACTTCCCCAGCCGACTCCCAGAGGATCTTTCCCGTCTGCGTGTCCCAGAGCTGCAGCCATAGCCTCATGGTAGTGACTCGACTCTGGATAAAGTTCCAGCCAGAGATCGAAAGCCGGTCGATGATCACTTGATTGAACTCCGCGAGCCCAGGCAGCAGCACATAGCGGGAGGAAAGTGCCGATCCGATCCGCTCTAACGGCTTCCGCTCCAGGATGCCGCCGCGACCGAAGCCCGCCATCAGAGTGCCGTACTCTCCGGCCAGCCCTTGTTCGTTGATCGTGTTGACTGTCTCATGGGCCGCAATTCCCCGGATAGGCGGGGACGCTTCCGAGAGCGCCGCGTTGAGGGCGTGAGACAGAGGCGGGTTCAAGCCCTGGAGACCGGCCGGAGCGAGAAGGCCGAGTGTCGCCACCGGCTCGCGCTCCAGTGCGGCGACATCGAGAAGCTCTGATCTTGGCGTTGACGTGGTGTGTGTATCCGACAAGTATAATGGTGTGCAACCAGCCAAGAGAGCTGCCGCAAACATCAGGATTGTTCCGTGAAATCTATTGGCGAGGAAAACTTGAATCATGATGGACTCCTCTATATTTCGGTCAACCGCACCGAAGGATCGTCTCGACATGGCTGGAACCTTGCGGTTGTCGAGGAGGTCGCGTTCGATCCGGCTTCCTCACCGTATCGCCAGCATCCAGGGCACGCCGATGACGAGAAATACGGCAAAAAAGATCACGCCGAAAATCGCGCCCAGGCGCCAGTAATCCGCCGAAGGCAGATAACCGCTGCCGTAATACACCGGGCTTGGCCCGCTCGCGTACGGCGTGATGATGCCCATGATTCCGAGCTGCAAGCACATGCCCAGCGCGAGCGTATGCATGTTGACTCCGGGAATCGTCGACGCGACCGCCAGCAGCACCGGGATCATGGCTGTGACGTGGGCAGTAACGCTCGCAAACAGGTAGTGACCGAAGAAGTTAATAAATAATAGAGCCGCGACTGCTATGGCTGGGGTGACGCCGGTGAGTTGACCGGCGACGGTCTCCGCAAACCATTTCACAAAACCCACGCGAGTGAGGCCGTCAGCGAGCGCGATCAAAGTCGCGAACCACGCCAACGTGTTCCAAGCCGCTGAATTTTTGACGATGTCGTCCCAGGTCACGACGTTGAGGATCAGCATCAATGAAATGACGATCAGCGCAGCGGTGGTCGCGTTCACTTCATCTCCCCGAAAGATCCACATGACCAGAGCGAGGAGGACCAGAACGGCCAGTGTAATCTCCCGTTTACTGAGCGCGCCCATTTTGTTCAGCTCCGTTGCCGCCCAGGACTGAAC
>DASUVS010000059.1:0-13861 GCA_036378835.1 Binatia bacterium
GCGCATGATACTGGATGCCGTGGCGTTAAGCGTAGTCATCGATCGCACGGCTTGGTCGACGCTTTCTTCGGCAGCCTTACCTTTTTTGAGGGCCGTGGTGATGATGCCGGTGCCGAGAGGTTTGGTCAGGACCAACGCGTCCCCTTCCTGCACTCCTACGTTGCGGTAGATTTTATCGGGATGAATGGTCCCGGTTACGGCCAGACCGTACTTGATTTCCTCGTCGATGATGCTGTGACCGCCGATGATCACTGCGCCACTTTCTTTGACCTTATCGGCGCCGCCTTTGAGAATCTCTCCCAGGATTTCGATCTCCATCTTCCCTTTCGGAAAACAGACCAGGTTCAGGCATGTCTTGGGCTCGCCGCCCATGGCATAGACGTCGCTGAGTGAATTGGCCGCCGAGATCTGCCCGAAGGTATACGGGTCATCGACAATCGGCGTGAAGAAGTCGACTGTGTTGACAATGGCAAGATCCGGTCGCAGGCGAAATACTCCGGCGTCGTCGGAAGTCTCCGTGCCGACTAACATGTCAGGGTGGTTGAACTTTGGCAGATCGTGCAAAACTTGCACGAGGTCGGCTGGGCCGAGCTTAGCGGCTCAACCCGCGGCTTTGACCGACTGCGTTAATCGAACCGCTTTTTTCTTTCCCATCATCATAGATCGTGAGTGTAGTTCGATCGAACTTTCAATTCAATGAGCTGAGCCGCGCTTTTCCGTTGGCGAAGAGGATTTCAGGCGCCGGACATCGCCGATCCTCAGTGTCACGCCTTCTCGATCGAAATATTCCAGTAACGCAATCGTATACTTCCGACTTGATCCCAGCAGGTCACGGAATGTGGCGGCGGATATTTCACCCTTTTCGGCGAGATGCTTGCAAAGCAGATTCTTAACCTTGTCGACGCAATCAGACATGAAATACAGATCGGTGGCCACTTTGATCACAGACCGCTCTCTTTCGAGCAGCCGCAGAACCTCGGCCAGTTTCGCGCGCGGCACCGCCACGTCTTTTTCGATCTGTTTCAGCTCCGGCGGCGCGAGTTCCTGTTGACCAAGGATTTTCTTGATTCGCTCCATCAGCAACTTGTCTTGTCCGCCAAGCTGAAGTTTATGCTGCGCCAGCCGTAGCAGGTTCTCTTCTTTAGCGATGAGCCGTTCATCGATCAATCCGTCGACCACTAGCCGGAAGACCTTGGGGGAGAGCTCGTAGGAGAGCTTGCCGCGCAGCTCTTCCATATCCATGCCCGGAACCAGCGGATGGGTTCCGTGGAAATCCTTGAGGATTGTGGAGATTTGCTCTTTGAGACGCTGCCATTTCGCCTGCGTCGTGTAGACTTTTTCGCCTTCGGCGCTAACGGCGCGAACGTTCTTCATTTTCTCGATAGAGCCGCGGATCAGTTCCTCGCGACAATCGAGGAACTGGTAAATGGATTCCAGCGGCAAGGCAAATGCTTCGCTTTCCTCCAGGAACGCTTCGGTTAGTTGGGTGATGTCGCCGCTGTATAACGCTTCAAGTTTGTTCTCCAGTCCGTCGGATCGTTTATGTCTTCTCGCCCACGGATTGATTACCATGCCGCCGGCGAGTGTCCGCTGAGCGGTTTCATCGCGGAGAATGAAGTGATCGCCGCGCAAAGCCAGGATCGGCTCGGCCAATGTAATCTGGCAGTAAGCCGATTGTTTAGGCTCGATATGGTTCCTTTCGCCCAGGATGATGACTTTGCCAAGTCGTTCCGCGGTGCCCAAATGCACCCTCACGTTCTGATGGTTCTTGATGCCCTTGCGTGCGGCCGGCCGGACTTCCAGATAGGCGTCGAAGCGATTCGACGTCAGCGAGATTTTCTCGTGACAGATAACGTGACCGCGCGCGACTTCGGCGGTATCGGGTCCGGTGAGATTCAGCGCGACTCGTTGGCCCCAGCCGGCGCTGTCAACAGATTGTCCGTGCACCTGAAGGCTGCGCACGCGAAAAATCTGCTCTCCGGGCAGGCAGCGCACCCGATCGCCGGTTCTGATCTCGCCGCTGCGTGCGGTGCCGGTCACCACCACGCCATGACCTTGCAGTACGAAAGCGCGGTCCACCGGAAGGCGGAAGTAGCCGCCTGGCGCCGGTTTGTCGATAGACTTCAATGATTGAGAAATAAGCTGCTTGAGCTCACCGAGACCCTGGCCGGTGGTTGAGGAAACCGCGATGACCGGCGAATCTTCCAAAACCGTTCCGAGAGTTAAGATATTGATCTCCTCTTCGACTTCGGCAATGCGCGCCCGCGAAACCAGGTCCGCTTTGGTGATCACGAAGATGGCAATCTTGATCCCGAGCAAATGAACGATGTCCAGGTGTTCTTCGGTCTGCGGCATGACGCCGTCATCGGCGGCAACGGTAAAGAGTACCAGATCGATGCCGTGCGCGCCCGCCAGCATATTCTTGATGAAGCGCTCGTGCCCGGGAACGTCGACCACTCCAGCGAGATTGCCGTCGCCGAGATCGAGTTGGGCAAAGCCCAAGTCGATCGAAATGCCGCGCTCCTTTTCTTCCTTGAGCCGGTCGGTATCCTCGCCGGTCAATGCTTTGATCAGGCTGGTTTTACCGTGGTCGATATGTCCGGCGGTGCCGATGATGTAAGGCATCTTTCTAAACTTTTTCTCAGGCTATTGAAAAAGGCTCATCTGCTTCGTTGCGCTCGATCGATTTCGCATCAACGTACATGAGTACGCTTCCGCTCATCGCTCTTCGCGCGCCTCGCATCTGAACCTTTTTGAACAGCCTGAAAGGCATTTCGTTGCTGCTTCTATAAAATCGGCTGGATATTGTCATTCAAATTTGTGTTTATCTCTTAGCGTCTTTGCGCCAGCTGTTCAGTCAAAGTTTGGAAGCAAGTCCTCGGCATCGAAGATCGTTCGCAGATCCAGCAGAAAACGATCGTCTTGAATCCTGCCGATAATCGGCGGGTCGGCGCGGCGAAAGCTTTCGGCGATTCGATTGGCGTTCAGCGTCTCATGGACAATCGCGATCACTAGAGTGGGAAGCTCTTCGGTGGGAAGCGCGCCGCTGCCGATCTGCGAAGTCGATTCTTCCAAAGTTAAGCGGTAATCGCCGCCCAGCGCGGACTGTAATCTCGGCAACAGCTCCTGGCCCGATTCGCGAATTTCATCGAGACTGCGGGTAAAGCTTCTCAAGGTCGGGATCTCCCGGGTGATATCCGGCGATTGACGGTACCGGCGCAAAGTTCCTTCCAAGGCGGCCAACGTCAATTTGCCGCAGCGCAGCGCGCGCTGCAGGTGGTTTTTGTTCATCTGATCGATAAGACTTTTTTTGCCGACCAACAGCCCTGCCTGCGGGCCGCCGAGAATCTTATCGCCGCTGAAAGTGACGACATCGGCGCCGGCATCGATGCGCTCGCCAACGATCGGCTCTTTCGGCAATCCGTAACGGCTGAGATCGATGAACGCGCCGCTGCCAAGATCTTCCATCACCGGAATATTGTGTTTTTTGCCGATGGCCACGAGCTGCGCCAAATCGACTTCCGCGGTAAATCCGACGACCTTATAGTTGCTGGTATGCACTTTCAGGAGCAGCGCCGTTTTCTCGTTGATGGCTCTTTGGTAGTCTTCCGGGTGTGTGCGATTGGTGCTGCCGACCTCTTTTAAGATCGCGTTGCTCTTGGCCATGATCTCGGGAATCCGAAACGCGCCGCCGATTTCGATCAGCTCGCCGCGTGAAACAATGACTTCGCGGCCTTCGGCCAAGCTGTTCAAGGCGAGCAGCACCGCAGCGGCATTATTATTGACCGCCGTGGCAGCTTCGGCTCCAGTCAGCTCGATCAGCAGCTTTTCAACCGTGTGTTCGCGCCGGCCGCGCTTTCCCGCGGTAAGATCGTATTCCAAATTCACAGGAGACTGGGCGACGGTGACAACCGCGTCTATGGCAGCCTGGGACAAGAGCGCCCGTCCGAGATTGGTATGCAGAATCGTGCCCGTGGCATTCACGACTCGGACGAGACCCGGTTGGCTCTCCGCCGCGATTTGCGCTTCCACTCGCGCAGCAATTGCTTCGTCTTTCACGACCGCTCCGGCAATGCTTTTGCCTTGCCTGATTTCACTTCGCGCTAGATCGAGGGCATCGCGGCATTTCTGAATGAGGTAGTCGCGGTTGTATCGGGCCAGCAGCGCTTCGCAACGGGGATGCTTCAGGAGCCGGTCCACCGAGGGCAGCTCGCGGAGCAGGTTCGTCGCTTGTTCGGTCATGAGGGGATTAAAATTCGCATAAGCGATAATCGAATTCAACATGACTGGCAGGCCGCTTGAAAAAGACCCAATGCTTCGTTGCGCTCAAATTGCCTCGGGCAGGTTCGTGTTCGTGATACGTGTTCGTATTCGTTCGAAATTCTCGATCACGTTTGCACGGACTCGAGCACGAGGATCCGCCTCGCGTTTGGATCTCTTTGAGCAGCCGGCAACCAGAGTTTTTTTAGCAACCGCTAGCGGCGCGGCACAATAAAGGATTCGCAGCGGCAAAAGATTTGAATGAGAGTTTGGGTAGCGATCGATTGTCGGTCTTTGGTTGATCTTTGAACCGGGCTCAGCTAAGCGGTTTCAATGCACTTCGCGTTCCGTTTTCGTCAGGGAATGAAAGCGGCGATTCCGATCTGGATCGCCTTCGTGCCGTCGTCTGTCGCCTGGGGCATTGCCGCGCAAGCGCACGGAATGAGATTCGCGGAAATCGTTGTGATGTCCGCTTGGGTCTACTCCGGTCCGGCACAATTCGCCGTTTTGGCGCCGCTGTCGGAAGGCAAGTCATCGCTGCAAGTGCTGGTGGCGGGCTTTCTCATGAATCTCCGTTTTCTGCCGATGAGCGCGGCCCTGGCGCCATACTTTCATGGCGTCAACCGCTTCAGTTTGCTGCTCTCTTCCCATGTCGTTAGCGCCAGTAGTTTCATCGTGCCTTATCTGCAGTTTCAAAAGGAACGACAGGATGCCGGTGATTTGGAATTAACTGAGCCCACAGACGGCTATGGAAATTTGGCCTTCTTTCTAGGCGTGGGCGCGAGCAGCTTTTTGGTTTGGGTTATCGGCAGCGCATTCGGATATGCCGTCGCGCTCGGCTTCCCGGCGGGATTTGACGAAGCCCTGAAGTTTATCCTGCCAGGTTATTTCGCAGGGCTGTTGGTGGTGGAAATGCGCGGCTGGGGCATGCCGGTCGTCTGCCTGGCTGCGCTGTTTTCAGCGGTGCCCGGCGCTCTGGTGAGTCCCGGCTGGGGTTGGTTGGCCACGGCAACCCTTGTGGCAATTTTGGTTTGGGGGGCAGAGCAGTGGAAATATCGCGCATCGGCATTATCTTGATCATGGGATTTATGGCCTTCGCCGTGCGCGCCCTGCCGCAGATAATTTTGGTCGGCCGGAAGTTTCCCGATTCCTTGGAGCGGCTGCTGCGCTATCTATCCTACGCTTTTATTTGCAGCATCATCGGAGTGACGCTCTTTATGACGGCTGGAAAGTTCGAATTGCATCTTGCTCCATCGCGAGCCCTGGCATTGGCGCTGGCGATTACCGTTGCGTATATCACCAGAAGCGCCGTCAGCGGCATGCTTGCTGGTATGTTGCTGGTGCTGATTCTCTCGTGGCTTCGCTGATGGACCTGCGGATTTTGGAGAAGAATCGTTTCGAGAGATACCCCGCCTTGGAGATCGAGCAATTCCCAATTACGCCGCCTGGCTATTGCTGCGTCCCCGCACGGTTGCGATGAGAGTGCCATAAATTACTAGGGGAACTGAAGTGCAAAGGATCATCGCCCAGACAATATCCGCGGTAGCGGAAATCAATTTTGCCGCAATTAACGGCGCTATCACTCCCGCGGTGTAGTGGAGCGCCATGATGATGCCGCTGGCAGTCCCGGCGCTGGCGGGGGGCGAAGCTTCCTGCGCCAGGGCAACCACCAAGGCAGGCACGGAAGCCTTGAGCACACCGAAGACAAGCATACCCAGGACTAGTCCGAGAAGCGATTGCAACCAATAGAAAACCACAAACGCCGCCAGCGCCGCCGGAAAAGAACTCAGCACGATTACCCGCCGCCGGCCCAACTTGTCCGATAAAGCGCCCAAACAGAACGAGCCCAGCATGTTTGCCAGGCTCAGCACGCCCATGACCCAGCCGGTTTCTTTGAGCGTGAGTGCTTTGTCGCTGCGCAACAAGGTGGGGCTCCAGGCGGCCGAGCTCCAGAAAACGGAACCGCCAATGAACTCGGCCAAGGCAAGAATCAAAAGCGGCAGCGAGAGAGAGCCTCTGAAAGATCCGCCGCGGACGGCAGACTTGATCGAGCGGATGTTTCGGATCCAGTAGAGCTGCAGCAACATGATCACCGCGCCAATGACTCCGACGGTGACAAAGGCGGCGCGCCAGTCCGAGACGGCGATGATCCGGCTCGCCAAGACAGCACCGATGGCCCCGCCGATGCCATAAGAGACCGAAACCAGGCTAGCGCCGAGACCGCGTTTGTTTGGCAGCAGATCCGACATGACGGCGTAAAGCGCCGGCGGTGTGAAGCCATAACCCAATCCGGTGATTCCGAGAGACAAAAAAAACAAGAGACGACTGGATGTAATGCCGGCAAAGCCAAAACCCACCGCCAAAAGGGTCAAGCCGGAGATCAGTATGGTCTTGCGACCGTAGCGGTCGGCAAACCGACCGGCGACACTGCTGGTGATGGCGGCGACGATCATCAGAACGGAGAACAGGCTGCCTCCTTCGATTTCGGAAAGTGAGAACGATTGCCTGATTTCAGGCAAGGCGATCCCCAAGGTTGCCACCATCATCGATGGCATAAAGTTGGAGCAGGGGACGATGCAGAGCGTCAAGCGGCCACGCTGTGGCGCTTCATCTGGAATGAGATTGCTGATGGGATACCTTTACTTTAGAGGAATGGTCACGTAGACGCGCGGCTGGTTGCCGACCACTCGGGTGATATGGCCGCGGCCGGTGCTGTCGTCGGCAAGCATGATATCGCCTTTGCCGAAGCGTTTGATCGTGCCGTCGCCGATCTCGATCTCCACCTCGCCTGACAAAGTGATGATGTACTGGCGCCGCGGCGCCGGATGGAAGTTGTTCAGGTGATTGGCCGGAGCTTGGCGAAAAAAAACTCCTGTGGCAGGCTCCAGCTCGGAGACTTCCATATCGCCATTGAACTTCAGATCGATTTCTTTTTCTTCGAAGTGCGATTCGTTGTCTGCGCCGGTGTAAATTCTCATAATCTTCATGAGTTTGGTATGTAGGAGAAACCATGGGCAAAAGCAAGGCGCAGTTCGATCAGAATTTGCAGACAAGGTCAGAGTTTGACGGTCCGCTTGTGGACTAATTGCCGCGCGTGGTAGTCAGAAATTCTAACCATGCCCGAACTTCCCGACATCACCGTTTACATCGAAGCCCTTCAAGATCGATTGCTGAACCAGCCGCTGCAGAAAATACGCATAGCGAGCCCATTCATATTGCGCTCGTTCGATCCGCCGATCGGGGCCGCGGAAGGAAAAAAGGTGGTTGGGTTTGACCGTATCGGCAAGCGCATCGTGTTCGAATTGGAAGACGATCTCTTTATGGTCTTTCACCTTATGGTCGCCGGCCGTTTCCATTGGAAAAAGCGCGGCGCGCCGGTGCCGCGGAAATTCGGCCACGCCGCGCTGGATTTCCCTCCCGGTACTTTACTATTGACGGAGATGGGCACAAAAAAAAGAGCGTCTCTTCATTTGGTCCGCGGCAGAGAACACTTGGCCGAACACGATCCTGGAGGATTGGAAATCTTCGGCAGCGATCTGAATGCGTTCCGCGCCGCGCTCACCGACGAGAATCACACGCTCAAGAGAACCATGACCGATCCTCACGTTTTCAGCGGCATCGGCAACGCCTACTCCGACGAAATTCTCCATCGCGCCGGATTATCGCCGATCAAGCAGACCCAACATCTCAGCGAGGTCGAGATTGAAAGACTCTATCGGGCAACCAAAGAAGTTCTACGCGAGTGGATCAAGCGATTGCGCGAAGATACAGGCAAGAATTTTCCCGAACGGGTTACCGCCTTTCGTGATGAGATGGCGGTTCACGGCAAGTATCGCAAGCCATGCCCGGTTTGCGGTTCACCGGTGCAGCGCATCGCTTATGCCGAAAACGAGACCAACTACTGCGCGCAGTGCCAAACCGGCGGGCGCTTGCTCGCCGATCGTTCGCTGTCGCGCTTGCTCAAAGCCGACTGGCCCAAAACGTTGGAGGAGATGGAAGAGGGAAGAAAAGCACGTACTGAGTAGCTGGACTAAGGCGAGAGTGAGTCAGCCAAAGCGCGCAGGAGTGCGGCGCCGTCGCCCTGCCATGCGCTGCCGTGCATACATGCGAGTGTCGTCGGTTGAGTCGCGGCAAGTCTCTCGAGCATCGGCCGCGCATTTTTGGTGTGCGAGTAATAATCCATCGCGCCGCGGAAAGCCTCGCTTGGGCCCAGAATGTCCGACTTGGTGATCGGCGGATGATCGGCGCCGCCTTGGGTGAAGAGATCACCGCAGAGCAGCGTTTTCGTCGCTTCTTCCATCAGGAAGCCGCATTCCCACGCATGCGGCAGGTGCGGCGTATCGAACCATCTGACGGAATGTTCGCCGAGCGAGAGCAGCTCGCCGTCAGCCATCCCGCGCGGCGAGCGATCAGCAAGGTCTTCAATCGATACCAGCGCCGCGACGCTGCCGCAGAGCGGCAACGACTGGGGCGCTGCCGCAAGCCATTGATTGAGCGAGCCGCATTCATCGGCTTCGACATGTGAGAAAGCAATGTAACGCAGCTGCTCCACCGGTATGACGCTAGCGACCGCCTCTCGAACCAAGGGGAACATTTTTCGCGGGCCCGTGTGAAAGAGCAGGGGCCGATCGTCAACGATGAGATACTGATTGAACGAGAAGCCTCCCGGTCCGCCTTCGATGACAACGGGTGTGTTGATGCGATAAATCCGATCTGCGATCTCATGAACGTTGGTGCCGGACTGTTCATTGGTAACGCCCATTTGCTAGTCCTCCAATTTAGTAGACGGGAGCTCCTTCGGAGCCGATCCCTCGACGAGTTCAGACGATTTGAACGGCTTGAGCGTTTTGAACGCTCGCTGCGCGAACTAGATCTGCGGCTCGAGTATCTCCAGTCCTTCATAGCGGTCCATAAGATAGAGCTTGCCGTCTTTGTCGTGAAAGACATCGTTGCTCATGACCACTGATTGACCCTTGCCGGGCATCGGCACGTAGTAGCCGAGTTCTTTCGGGATATACGGATTGGAGAAATCCACCGCGCGAAGACCTCCGGCGAACCAGGTTACGTACAATGTATTGCCATAGACCTGCTCGGCCGGTTGGTGCGCGCCGAATCGGTTCAGATGGGTCGATTTACCTTCGAAAGGCACGATAAATGTCGCCACCGGCAGCGGAAGTTCTTCTTTGGTGATATCGACCACCCAGAGAAATGCGTTATGGGTTTCGTTGAGTTTCTCGCCGACTTCCTCGTCGGTGACGATCAACCAGTCGCGCTCCATGATTTTGTTCAGCATGGGCAAAGTCGTGTGGGTGGGGCAAGGATAAGGGGGGCTCCAATCCAGGCTGCTGATCGTCTTCGGTTTGCTCATATCCGAGATATCGACTATCGCGAAGCCGCCGTGCCAATAGCTGATGTAAAGCCGGTTGTCCCTGCGGATTGGGTGATGACAGCGCGTGTCGGTGCCGCGCCAGGTCGGCGTTTCACCGCCGGCAGTCCACTGACCCGGCATCCACCAGCGGCAGACTTCTTCGGGCTTTTCAGGGTTTTTCAGATCCAGAACCATGGCGATGTTGCCTTGATAACCTTCCATGGTTGGCGAGATGTAAGCGTAGCGGCCATCGAACGTAAAGCGGTGCACGCCTTTGCCGTGGGTTTTGAAGAACGCAATTTCACGCGGCTTGGACCTATTCGAGATATCGAAAATCTTCAAGCCGGAGTCGAGCTCCTGCCTAGCTTTATAACGTTCATAGTTGATGAGCATGAGATCGCCGCTCACGCGGACTTTATGAGAGTGGAGTCCCTCAGGAATTTCGAGATGCGCTATGACCTTCAAATTCTTCGGATCGCGCGCATCGATGATCGACGTGCCATGCGGCGGGTCCATGTGACCGACATAGGCGTAACCGTTTTCAACGACTATGGAACCTCCACCCGGAAGATCCATGCGGCCGATCTGTTTGATGTTCTTGCTGATGCCCACCGGCGGTTTTCCATTGGTCGTCATCCGTTTGTCTCCTTTTGTCAGGCCGTTCCAAAAACGCTCACCGTATCAGAAAGGATGAATGATGAAAGCTGAAAGCAGAAATTTCCGTTATCATCGTTCCGCTTTCGTCCCTGTCTTTGCGCGCGCCTCGCAACCAAACCTTTTTGAACGGCCTGAACAAGCTTTTAATAATTTAGATCATTTGCTTCGAGCTAATGCTATTTGCTTCGTGACTCTTCAATCATCTGAATAATCTGCTCGGTGGTGCGCACACGTGCCATTCGCGGAAAAATCAGTTCCATGAGCATGTCGTGGGCGCGCTGGTCATGCGATGTGCCGCACGCATCACTGGCGACGATCATGTTATAGTCCATGTCCCTTCCCGAAAACAAAGTCGAAGCGACGCCGACGTCAGTGGAGCCGCCCGAAATAATTAGGGTGTCTATGCCGCGCGCCCGTAACGCTAGATCCAGGTAGGTTTGATAAAATGAGCTCCAGCGATATTTCACGATGTAGTAATCGTCCGGGCTCGGGTCAAGCTCGGCGAGGGGGTCGGAGCTTTTATCGCCGGCGATAACATGCATTTTGGGTTTGCTCACCTCGCCGTTGGGCCAGGGGGTCAACGAATTGTTGGTATCGGTGAGCAGCAGCGCCGTCGTGGCATTGTCAGGCCTGTGATTGCCCTTGGCAAAAAATACCGGCAGGCCGGCGGCGCGGCCGGCTTTGCTGAGTCTCACGGCATTTTGAATCCATGGTTTTAGAACCCGCTGCTTGCCCGGTTCGGGCGCAGCAACATAGCCGTTCAAGATGTCGAAGAAGAGCAGCCCAGTTTTCTTCGGTTCAAAATAGTTGACGTTCACTTAAGCCTCCTAACGAATTTTGATCCCTTGCTTTTCTTTCTCTTGTACCACTTTCCAGCCGTGCTCTGCATACCATTCGATCTGCCTAAACAGACCGGTCAGGATGCGCACGTCTCGATCTTCCAGCCCGGTGCGTCCCAAAATGCGCCTGAACGCAAACAGCATGTGCTCAGGGTTTTGCGAATCAAGAAAGCCGATTTTTAGTAGTGACGTGCGCATCCGGTCATACAAACGCTCGACATCTTCGGCGCGCGCCAGCGGCAGACTTTCTTTCATCGGTTCGCCGAGAGATGCGAGATAAATCTCATAGAGACAGATCATCGCGGCTTGCGCCACGTTCAATGACTGATATTCCGGATCGGCGGGAATGTTGATGAGCAATTGACAGTGCTTCAAATCTTCATTGCTGAGGCCGTGGTCCTCGGGACCCAAGATTAACGCCGCTTTGCCGGTTGCTGCCGCGGCAACGATCTCTCCGGCAACCTCCCGCGGGCTCCGGCTATGAGCGCGATACAAACCTGCGCGGCAAGTCGTCCCGACCACGAGCCTGCAGTCGGCAACCGCTTCTCGGAGCGTCTCGTAAAAGATCGCATTGTTTAAAATGTCCCGGCCATGCACGGCCATGGCTCGCGCCCAAAAACCCTTGGTGCGCGCTTTGCCGACAATGGCCAATTCAGGCACACCTGTGTTCTTCATCGCGCGCGCGACAGAACCGATGTTGCCCGAGCCGCGCGGGCGAACCATCACCATTCGGATGTTCTCTAGCGACATATACAGTTAGTTTGTTACAGCACACCCAGACAATAAGCCGTTCCAGCCGTTCCACCGAGATTGAAGCCGTTCCAACGGTTCCAGCCGTTTTTGCCGAGGACAAGAGTTCCAAGCTGCGACAGTTCGAAACATTCAGACTCAGCGATTGTAGTTACGACAACCGGAACTTCTTGAACATTTGGAATCTTTGGGAGTATTGGAACTGTCAGAACCACGGGAACGATTGGAACCTTCCGTTGCTTATTTGCGAAACCGGCAGAGCTTGTTTCTTTCAATCACGGCGCGATTGGCGGCGTCAAATTCGGTCCGGTAGTCGAAATCTTCGTGCATGATCGACGCCGCGTCAGCGACGTGCTGGGCGCCGAAGATATGGCCGATCTCGTGGATCAGAGCGATGACTTCAGGTTGCGGATTGCTTTGCGAGCCGGTGTAGTGAACGACTCTACTGACCGGCACAACCGCATAGCCGCCCAGTCCCTGCTGGCAGTTGCCGATTCGATCGACCCGAGGGCGGCCGGCTCTAGTATACCGGCTGATTCCTTCGGCAGTAAAAGCGATGACAAGATCATAATCGTGGTTTTTTGTCTGTGGAAAATCTTGTTCGAGCCTGGCCAACAATTCGGGGGTGCCGGGAATACGCTCCTCGAGCGGCCACGCAGAAACACTTTGGCTGACCAAACGAATGCCGAACTCACTTTCGTAGTAGTCTGAAGCGGCTTCAACCAGGCCCCGGACTTCCTCGGGCCAGCGGGAATTTCTTGCCCTCAGGCTAACGTCGCCCACGACCTTGACCCGGATGACCCGTTCCGGCGCCGGAGAACTAATCGCGGAACATGAGACAAGCAGCAGTGCGCTAAGGATGCAGCAAATTATCGGTCGGCGCGTAATCATCGGTCAGCACGGGCACATCTTGATCAGGCAGCGGCCGGTCGAAATAAGCGATGCCGATATCCTGAATCGGATTGGGAAAAAGACCCTTATCAATGGACGTTGCCCGTTTGACGATCTCTTTGATGTCGAGTCGCTGCTTGTCGCGGGTCGCGATCACAATGACGTTTTGAATAGTGTCGACGCTGACGTTATCCGGGCGTCGCGCGGCGAAGACATAAATCTGGGGAAAAATTTGCCCCTGCGTTTTCACG
Source organism: Binatia bacterium (assembly GCA_036378835.1). GTDB lineage: Bacteria > Desulfobacterota > Binatia > UBA9968 > UBA9968 > WHTF01. Next base: position 13,017 of record DASUVS010000059.1, read on the forward strand.
AACGAACGCGCGATTTTGCCGGAGGGACCGGTGACGGCGCTGATCAGGTTTGCGACGATGATGCCGTTGGGAGTGAGTTTCTTTTGCGCCAATTCGAAGAATTCCTTGGTCGCCAGATGAAAGGGCATGGCATCGGTAAAATAGGCGTCGAGCATGATGATGTCGTATTGATGCGGCGTCCGCGACAGAAACATGCGTCCATCCTGAGCGTGCAATCTCAAGTTATTGCTCTCGCGCACGTTGAAATGGGTTTTGGCGATTTGGATCACTTCAGGGTCGAGCTCCACCGCGTCGATTTCCAAAGAGGGAAATTCTTTGAGCAGCTTCTTTGGAATCGAGCCACCGCCCAACCCGATCAGCGCCATTTTTTTGGCATCCGGCCGAAATGCGACTCCCAAGGATGTATAGCGCGAATAAATCAGTCTGAGCGCGGTCGGATCCTTTAGATTCATGGCGCTTTGCAAGGTGCGGTCGAAGTACATGTAGCGCGCTTCGTCGTCTTCTTCGACGCGAATGCGATGATAGAAAGTTTCCTTCTCGACGAGTGTTTTTATCCGTGCCAGAGCGCCGGGTGTCCAAGGCATCATGAAGGATCCGAGTATGACAGTGACCGCGGTGACCGCCCGGGCAAGGGTAATGCCCCGCAGGCGCACCAAAGGTACTACGAATAGCGACAAACAAACCAGAGTAATCCCGAGTCCGTGAATGATGTTGCGAACACCAGCCGCAGGGATCAGATAAAACGCGGTCAACAGGGTGCCGAAAATACTGCCGCAGGTCGAAACGGCATAGAGAGTGCCGGCGGTGCTGCCGACCGTTGAAAGTGTCGTTGCCGCCAGCCGGAT
>DASUVS010000060.1:0-4567 GCA_036378835.1 Binatia bacterium
CTTCTTCCAGGTTGGTCGTCGTGTAAAAGACCACCTCACGCTCTTTCTTTGCCGCCTCAATGAGATCGTCCCGTGTCGCCGCGCGGGACGTTCGAGGAAACGCGACGGCAGCAAACACGACCAGCGAAACACCAAGGCAAATACATGCCTTCGCCCGTCGCGCTAGCGCTTTTCGGTCAAACATGTTGCTCCCTTGTTTTCGCAGCTATTGGCTCTCTCTTATTTGATCTTTCCTTTTCCTTCAACCGAAACGTTCATCGTCGCCCCGTGCACGTCGAGCTTTCCCGCACAGTTCGGTGACGGTGCCACGGGTGTCACACTTGCCCCCTCGACTAATTCCACGGTATTAGGGAACGATGCCGTGCCACCCGCGCCCTTCAGGCTGAAGGATTGCTCTACCACGTAATGGCCTGTGGCAATGATGAGCAGAAGATCTTTCTCGGCGAAACCGACTATCAGGCCTTCAATTCCCGAGCCACTAGAACGTTTTACGTAAATCGTAAAATCTGCGAAATTGTCTTAGATGATCCGAAGCTTCAAGGACCGGAAGACGGAGGATTTTTTCGGTGTAGAGAATGTCAAGCCGTTCTCAGGCTTCAAGAAGATGGCGGAGCGCAAGCTGGTGATGCTGGACAGCGCCGTGAAACTCGGCGACCTAGCAGCGAGTCCGGAAATAGATTGGAAAAGTTGTCGGGAAACAGGGCCGGACAATACAGTATCCGGATCAACGATCAATGGCGGATCTGTTTTACCTGGAAAGACGACGGTCCCTATGACGTTGAATAGTGGACTATCATTAAGGAGTAACAATGAAGAAGAATGGAATGCGACCGGTGCCGCCGGGTGAAGTTCTCAATGAGGAGTTTTTGAAACCGCTAGGCTTGACGGCAAACGCGCTCGCGAAGGCGATCGGGGTGCCGCCCAACCGGATCACGGCGATCCTGAAAGATGAAAGAGGTATCACCGGGGACACGGCAATCCGGCTGGGAACATTTTTCAAAACCTCGGCGGAATTCTGGATGAACCTGCAAATAACCTACGACTTGGGTAACGCTGAGAAGGCGCTGCGGCGAGGGTTAGAAAAAGTATCGAAGGGAGCGGGAGCCTGCTGCCATGATATGGAAGACTCACGACGAAAACTGAAGGGATTGAATGCCTTTGCGCGCCAAACAAATGTTGGCGCACGGCAACGGATCAAAGATAGTCAAGATACCAAAGCCTGACCCTGTCGCCTGCCGGTCATAGGATCTGGCTCAGCACGCCGCTGTCTAATAAAAAAGATCCGCATGGAGACTCCATGACTGAGACTCTCTCGGCGCCAAGAAAACTTGTCTTTCTCTGGCTATTTTACCTGCTGCTTCCCGCGCTCGCCCATGCTGCGGCGGCCCGCCCGATCGTGTCGGTCAGCAGTCCTGGAGCGGGAAGCTCCTATGCCATGCCCTTTCGCATCGCAGAGGAGCATAACTTTTACGTCGATGAAGGGCTCGACGTTCGCATCGTGTCCGGCGTGAGAACGGCGACCAGCGTGCAAATGTTGGTCGGCGGAACGGTCGACGCGACGCAAACCGTCGGCCCGACCACGCTCGCCGCCATTTTGCGTGGAGTACCGCTCAAGATCGTCATGGTATTCAACGACAAGCCTTCCTACTGGTTGTATTCGAAAAAAACCATCCGGAGCTTTGCCGACCTGAAAGGAAGCAGAATCTCCAGCAGCTCGCCGGGCAGCACCAACGACCGCCTGCTGAAACTTGTTCTGGAGCGAAACGGGATAGACTGGAAGAAGGATCTACAGATCATTTACATCGGCACCTCCGACGTCGTCGTCAGAGCCCTGCTCTCCGGATCGATCGATGCGGCAGTCTTGAGCCACCCGGGCAATCTGATCGCTAAAGAAGCGGGGTACAACCAGCTTGCGACTTTCGAAAATGAAGTCGGCGCGCTGACCGGCGGCGTCGCGGTGCACGAGTCGTTTCTATCGAAGCGGCAAGATACCGCGGCGAGATTTCTTCGTGCGACGTTAAAGGGACTCAAATATTTTCGGACAAACCGTGAAGGCTCCGCCAAGATCATGGCCAAATACATGAGCCTGTCGCATGAAGCCGCGCTCAAGACCCACGATGCCAGCGTTCCCTTCTACGTCTCCGACGGCATGATCTCCGACGATTTCCAGGACAAAGTCCTCGATTTCGAATTAAAGGTCATCGGAACCGACAAGCGCATTTCGAGAGAGGCCGTTTTCGATTTCTCCATCATGAAGTCCCTTGCAGCAAGATGAAACCAACCAACTCTACGCGGGCCAAGTCCGTCGAATGAGATGATGAGCTTTCCCCCGATGGTTGTTATGCTAACTTACGGTAGCAACTGAGCGGATGGTGTTTTCGGAGGATCAATGGCCGTTTTTCTCGCCAACGAAGACGTCGAACAATTGATCTCGATGCGCGACTGCATTGACAGCGTCGAGCAGGCGTACGGCGAACTCGGCATGGGCCGCGCGTGGAACAATCCGCGCATTCACACGTACGGCCAGGCGCGTGACGGCGCCACTCACTTTCTGAAGGTCTTTACCGGGACCGTGCCGGCGCTGGGCTATTCGATCCTGCGCATCGACTCGACGATGGAGCGCAACGAAAGCGGTCATGCGACCAGCCGCAAAATCGGCAGCCGCAGCATGGGATGGCTCCTGCTCTTTTCGGTCGAAAGCGCCGCCCTCGAGGCGATCATCGAAGATCGAGCCCTGCAGCGCATGCGGGTCGGCGCCATGACCGGCATCGCGGCCCGACACATGGCGCGCCCGAACAGCCGCACCGTGGGTATTTTCGGCTCCAGCGCCCAGGCGGGGCCTCAAATCGAGGCGCTCGCGGCGGTGATGAAGCTCGACACGATCAAAGTCTACAGCCCGACGCGAGCCAACCGCGAAGCATTCGCCCGCCGCATGGACCAAACGCTCGACTGCCGGGTGGTGCCGGTGGATGGGGCGCGCGATGCCGTCGCCGGCTCCGACATCGTGGTCGTGGCGACCAATTCCAACGAGCCGGTGTTCGACGGCGGCTGGCTCGAGCCGGGAACCTTCGTCAGCTCTATCGTCAACAGCGACAAGGTGCTGCGCCGGCGCGATCTCGACGACGAAAGCTTCCGGCGCGCCGCGACGATCGTGGTCAGCACGCGCGACCAGATCAAAAACGACGAGCCGATCTGGCTCACCGAAGGACTCGCCAGCGGCGCCGTGACCTGGGACCGCATCTGGGAAATCGGCGAGCTGGTGTGCGGCAAGGTGCCGCGCCGCGAGGACCACGAAATCACCATCCTCAAAAACAACGGATTGAGCGTGCAGTTCGCCGGCGTAGGAGCGGCCGTAATGCAACGCGCCAAGGAACGCCGGCTCGGGCGCGAGCTGCCGTCCTATCTGTTCGAGGCCGCGTATCGCACATAGCCGCCGCCGCTCATGGGCGCGGCAGAAGTGATTCAAGCGACTGTCAACAAAAGATCTGACCCCTGCTCTTCTTTCAGAACTGACGGGAAGCTCAGTGCCGAACACCAAGACATTGCGCATCGCACGTTCGCCGCTCGGGCGAACGACGTATTGCAGGGATGGTGTTTCAAGTAGATCGAGATATGAAAGTCTGGACTATCATTTCTCCTGATCTCCATGGTTTTCATTGTCGGCATAACGTAAGTTCATGTGGCGCTCGTGATTCGATAAATGGAGGAATCATGCTGGAGCTTTATCACGGCACGACTTCGGTGTGCGCGCAGAAGGTGCGGCTCACTCTCGCGGAAAAGGGGCTTGAGTGGCAGAGCCACCTGCTTGATTTGAACGGCGATCATCTCACGCCGGAGTATTTGAAGATCAATCCCAACGGCGTGGTGCCGACGCTGGTGCACGACGGCACGATCATCGTCGAGTCCACTGTGATCATTCATTACCTCGACGATCTCTTTCCCGGTCCGTCGCTGATGCCGCGCGCGCCGCTCGACCGGACGCGTGCCCATCTTTTCAAAAAGCTCATGGACGAATACATCCACCCGGCGTGCATCGTCTATACGTTTGCAACGGCCAACCGCGGCCGCTTCGACGGCTTGTCTCCTGAACAGCGCGCCGAGCAGTATGCCAAGATGCCGCTGCAGCGCCAAGCCGAGTACAAGCGCGCCGGCGTCGAGGAAGGCATCGGATCGCCGGCAGGGAAGGAAGCGACCAAGAGCTTCATGAAGTTGCTCAAGTGGATCGAGCAGTCGACGGAAAAATCCGCCTGGCTCGCCGGCCCGGACTATTCGCTGGCCGACATCGCCGCCATTCCCTACATGATGCGGCTGGAGATGTTGCGGCTTGCACGCCTGTGGGATCACAAGCCGGGCGTCGCAGCGTGGTGGGAGCGCGCCAAAGCGCGGCCGTCCTACGACAAGGCGTTTACCCAATGGTTGCGCCCGCAGGATTGGCAGCGCTACGAAAAGATGCCCGATCCATGGCCGGATGTGAGCAAGAATCTGGCGGCAGTCTGATCGAGAAACTCGACGTAGTTTAGCCGGGCGCGCGAACGTCGCCCGGCACTTCGGCGTCGATGCCCATCGC
>DASUVS010000061.1:0-8386 GCA_036378835.1 Binatia bacterium
GGCGGCGCCCACTGCTGGCCCAAAGAGAAAAACCGCCAGCAACAAAAGTGTCGTTAACCCGAGAAATTGTTTCATACTCCCGGGTGAATACTGTGAAGCGGTAGAGGAGTCAAGCAGCGATAAAGGCGATGCGCGTACGGATCTTTGTGACGCGCTGTTCGTCGCTATGTTCTTCGAATGCCGGTGCGGCGAACCACGTATGTACATCGAAGTCTGCGTCGCGGTTTTGATATATTTTTCGCGGAACAGTTCGGCGGAGTGTCGCGTCTGGGCCACCGACGTTTCAGTGTTGGGACGTTGGAAATGCATTCGTATTAGTTATAACCGAAATTGCACGCATGATTTCGCTGGCACGTGCATTGCGGAATCGTCGCGCAGGATTGTTTTTATGTCAGGCCAACAGGTCTGGCGGATAGTCAAAGGAGGGTTTATGAGCAGCTTAAACAATCAGAAGGGTGCAATCGGTTGGATACTTCTTTGGGTTTTAGGCATTCCGATACCGATACTTTTACTCTTGTTCGTGGTCCGCGGCTGTACCTGATCGCGAGTAAAGATAGAGTCAACAACCATGTGCCTCGTTGGTTTCCGCGCGCATCAACGAGGCACTTTTTTTATAGGTCAAGGGTGCTGGGCGCGAACAGCTCCTCAATTTGTAATTTCTTCGACGTCAGTCCCTGTTCGTGAGAATAGTCGATCAACGCTGTCAGCATCTTCCGATTGGCTTTGACGCCATATGGATACGGGTCGTCTCCGAACATCTGCCGCGTCGTGGTCAAGTATTCCGAGCCGAAGAACAGGGCCGTTGGAATCCGTTCAAGTAATCTCTCGTTGAAGTATTGTTTTGCTTTGACAAAGCCTGAGTAAAGATTAAACGCCACCCAGGGATACTTCTTGTAGATATCACCGCGGATAATGTAGGCGTGGTTAACCGGCAGAAATCCCCATTTTTGAAACAGCCTTGCGCCTTCACTCATGCGATCCGGGAATAGCGGTTTTACTTTGCTCCAGTCGCCATCGCTTCCCTTGATGCGATGGGAACGGCCAATGACGTTGGGCATATTTTTCCACGGGCTCGAGATCGCCGCCGCATCCAATTCATTATTCACCAGCATCGAAGCCATGCTCTTGTCCGGCGGAATTCTCTGGAACGAGATCCCGGGCGGAGGCGTAAAACCGGTTGCGCCGCCATGGCTTAGTTCCTCCGTCCGCTCCATGTACCAATGAACTTTGAATTGTGATATGCCGAATTCGTGTTCGAGTATCCCGCGTGTCCATAACGCCGCAGTTTGCTGGTACTCCCCAACCCCCAATCGCTTGCCGACGAGATCGCCCGGTTCCTTGATGCCGGAGTCCGTACGATAGGAGAGTTCGGTGTGGAACAGGCGACGGCTGGGAAACACCGGCAACGCGATCATATCGAAACCCCGCGACCGCGCGATCAAATACGATGACATGGACATCTCGGCAATGTCGAACTCCTGGAACTTCAGTTGTCGCCAAAAAGTTTCCGAGGGATGCGAGTAGGTTGGTACGATATCGATCCCCTCGGCTTTTACTGTTCCATTCATCAGTGGATCGACCCGTTCGTTGAAAGCCGATATAAAACTGAGAGTCAGTCTGGTCATTGTTGTCTTCCTGCTGAAACGATTGCCTTGACGGATTCAAGATCGCATGAGTCAAGCGCCGCGACTCATAAGTCGAGAGTGTTCTGGGCAAATATCTCCTTGTAATTGATCTTTTTGGGTGTCAGCCCCTGCTCGTGGGAATAGCCCGTAATAGTTTCGAGCATTGCCTCATTGGCTTTGATGCCATAAGGAAACGGATCATTGCCAAGGATGTCTTGTGTGCGTTTTAGATACTCCGGCCCGAAGAACAGCGCCGATGGAATGCTTTCCAGCAGCCTCTCACGCGCCAGCGCCTTGGCTCTCACAAAACCGTTATACAGGTTGAAAGCGACCCACGGATGTTTTCGATAGATATCGCCGCGGATGATGTAGGTGTGATTGACCGGTAAAAATCCGTGTTGCTTCTGAAAGCGCTCGGCTTCGGCCATCCGATCGGGGAAAAGCGGCTTGATCTTGCTCCAATCTGCGCCGCTGCCGGTGATGCGGCTGGAGCGGTCCAGCGCGTTGGCTCGCAGCACCCAGGGGCTGGCGATATGCGCCGCATCCAACTCGTGGTCGAGCAGAGTCGAGGCCAGACTCTTGTTCGGGGCAATGCGATTGAAGGAGATTCCCGCCGGAGGCTTGAAGCCGGTGGCGCCGCCATGGCTCATCTCCTCGCTACGTTCCATGTACCAGTGAATTTTGTATTGCGAAACCGCAAAATCGTGTTCGAGAATACCGCGTATCCAAAGGGCGGCCGTTTGTTGATACTCGGCAACTCCCAATCGCTTTCCGGCCAAGTCGCCCGGCGCCCCTACAGCGGAATCGACATGGTAGGAGATCTCGGTTTGAAACAAGCGGCGGCTCGGAAATACCGGGAGCGCAACCATATCGACGCCTTGTGAGCGGGCGATCAGAAACGAGGACATCGACATTTCTGCGACGTCGAACTCCTGAAACTTGAGCTGTCTCCAGAATGTCTCCGCCGGGTGCGAATAAGTCGGAATCAGTTCGATGCCTTCGGCCTGCACCGTGCCGTTCATGAGTGGTTCGACCCGTTCGTTGAAAGCGGAGATGAAACTCAATGTCAGTCTAGTCATCTGTCAACTTCATTAGCTGATATCCTGGCGCGGTTCGAGGCGCACTATGGATTCGTCACTTAGTCGAAATGACATTGCGAGCCGCGTCATTTCGATGACGCGAAAGCGATCGAGAAATCCCTCTGCGACATTACTTTTCATATCCGTCGATGGACCAGATATCGTAGAGCAGTTCCATGCGGCGAAATGTGTGTTTGCGCGTCTGCTCCTGGAGATGCGGCGAATGGAGGTAGCGCACCGCGATGTCTTCGGCCAAGCTGCTGTGGTCTTCGTCAGCCTCGGAATGAACGGTGAAAAAGCGCACATCGTCGGGCTTCATTTTGTAATTCTTTATCAGACCGTGACCGATCGCGGCCGCCGCGGGGCCGAAGGTTCCTTCGGCGCCGATCTGGATCGACATGACGACAAACCAAGGCAGCGTGTGAATGATCAGTTCGACGTAATATAAATGCGCCGCCGTGGACGGCCGCAACTCGGCGTTTTCAAGCTGTTCTTGAGTAAGGCCAATGGCATTGGCAAAGCGGATTGCCAGCTCGTTGTGGCCGGCGCTGCCCGTATCCATGCCGCGGGTTTCCTCCTCGACCACACCCCAAAGCCTCTGCGCGATTTCCGGATCGTTGCACGCCAGGTAGCGCAGCATGGCTATGCGCGGCACCGCGGCGCGGAATTGATAATCCTGGATCGCCCAGGCGCGGATCTGGTCCATTGTCGCTGTGCCCGCGCAAATGGCCTTTAGAAACGGATGCTTGATGCGGATTTTCGGAAACGCCTGAATATCCTGCTTCAACTGATCAACGAATTCCTTGGATGTGGCCATCTTGTTCCTCCCACTACGTTTATTGCTTTGTTGGAGTAATGGACTGGTGGAGTGTTGGAAAGCCCAGTCCTCCAGAAACTCATCACTCCGATTCTATCTTTTTCCGTTCAGCCGGCTAACGAAGTATTCCCAACCGCGCATCGGAAAACGCTGATCGGCGTTGTAAACCTCCAATTCCTCGGCTGTCAAATAGTTCGGTTCGCCATGGAGCAGCGCCAGATGATTCCATTCTCCGAGCATTGCAAGCCTGGTGGTGCGCTCGATAACCTGTTCGATCGACTCGCCGACTACGGTATCGCCGTGAGCGCGCATCAACACCACCGGGCCGTCGCCCAAAGCTTGGGCGAGATCGTTGCCTCGCTCCACCGTACGAACCAAGCCGATGCCCCCATACACCGGCGGTCCTTCGGCGGACAAAAATTTACCGTAGTGGTGCATGGGTTTGAGCTTGACCGGCAGCACGCTGAAAATTGTGCTCCACTTCGAATGTGTGTGCGCGACGCTCTCGACATCGGGACGCGCTTTTAAAATGCACGCGTGAATTGGCCACTCATTCGGCGGCGTTTTGGCGCCGCCGAGATAATTACCGGCGAAGTCTTGCATGATCAGTCGATCGTCAGTGACACAGCCGGGGCTGACGTTGGAAATGGTGATAAACGCATCTGCGCCGGGAACGCGTACGCTGATGTGGCCGTAACCGTCGGTCACGCCTTCGTGATCGAGAATGTGACAGGCGGTGATGAGCTTCTCCTTTAGTTCTTTGAGCTCGGAGGAATCGAGGCCGGATACATCGGTGCGATATGCGCTCATGAAATCTCCTTAGAGTAATCTCCAACAAGCCTGCGATCAGCGGTTGTGGAGAAAATCTATTGCGCCGCCCGTCCACCTGTCAAGCTTCGCTTGACAAATAACTGCCGAGAATTGGATAACTCGCAGCAGCTTGCTTGACCAGGAATGTTCGAGAAGCGGAGTCAGATGGAAGTTTATTCGGTCGGTACCGGGGGGCGCGCTATGATCTGGATGTTTGGGTTGTTTCTGGCTTTGGTCGTCTACTTGCTGCCGACGCTCAGTAATGCGCAGGAGAAATTTATCGCCAGCTATGCCGGATTTGCCGGATTTCAGGCGCCTCTTTGGGCGGCAAAGGATTTCGGCTTTCTCGCAAAGTATGGCGTTGATACCGATCTTGTCATGATTCCGGGTTCGGCGCGGGGAGCACAGGCTTTGCTCGGCGGCAGCATCCACTTCGGCCAGATCGACGGCACCGCGCTGATCTCGGCCATCAATCAAGGCGCTGACCTGGTGTTCGTCGCCTCATCCCTGAATCGGTTTCCATTCAGTCTGGTAGCACAGAAAAATATCCGCGAGCCCAAGGACCTGGTCGGCAAAAAGGTCGGCATCGTGAGTTTAGGCGGCGCACACGAAGTGTCCCTCATCCTGGCGCTTCGAGAATGGAACATCCCGCGCGCTTCGGTGACCCTGCTCGCCAGCGGTCCGGCGGCGAATCGGCTGATCGCTCTGGCAAGCGGCGCTTTGGACGCGACACTGCTGGCGCCGCCCGAAACCGGCGAGGCCGCGCGCATGGGATTGTCGACCTTGGCCCATATGACGGAACTTAAAGCGGCCTATTTCCCGATGAACGCCATCGCGACACGGCGCTCCTTGCTCGAAAAGAATCGCAGCGCGGTTAAACGATTTCTCCAGGCTTATAGCGAGGGAATACACCAGTTCATGACCCAAAAACAGAAATCCGTGGCGCTTTTGACTCAAAGGATGAAACAAAAAAATCCCGCCGTCGTCGAGGAGACGTATCAGTATTTTGCTTCGACGTTTTCTTCCCCGCCGCGCATGTCGCACCAAGGGATGCGCGCCGCCATCGACATGCTGGCGCAGCGTTCTCCCGAAATTAAATTCGATACCAACGTAAGTAAATATCTCGACGAGCGCTTGCTCGACGAACTGGAGAGAGAAGGTTTCTTTGAAAAGATGGACCCAAAAATGGACCGGAAGTAATAGGCGGCATTCAGTCCTAAGCGCCTGCGCCTATCGATCTTGTCCGATGTAGTGTCTATGGGAAGCGTCGGCCGGCTGATCTGCCTGTGTTGGGAATGGGGAGAGTTAAAATAAGAGCGCTGCCACCAAGTCGGCGATAACGACCGTTGCTGTCCTCACATCCGGTATTTGGAAAAGCCTCTTCGACGCCTACTTTTCTTTGTACAAGCTGGCTGTATAGCCGCTGTCATCGAGTTCTTTGATAAACCGCATATCGACAAAGTCTTCCGGTTTGGCTGATTTGGCTTTCGGGTCATTCTTCAGCGGCTCCAGGATGGTTTTGATACCTTCGAGGGTTGGATACTGTTTGGCCGGAAGCTTGTTCTCTGCGATAGCGCCGTCGTATGTTTTGTCGAGGATGTCCTTTTCTTTCAAGCTTAAGTATTTTGATAGCACGCGGATGCTGCTCTCCCGATCGGTCTTGAATCGATGCACCGCCTCGACTTGCGCCTTCACGTATCTCCGGACAACGTCCGGGTGCTCGCGAATGAACTTCCGCGTTGTCCCGACGCCGGTCGCCTGATAGGCGAGGCCCAATGCGGCGATGTCGGCAATGATGTTGTAGCCGCGTTTCTGGGCCATGTACATTGCCGGTGGCGCCAGCACGGTCGCTTGCACGCGCTTGGTTTCCATTGCCGCCAAGCGGTCCGGCAACGGACCGACCTGGATAATGGCGACTTCCTTTACCGGTATGAGGCCAAGTTTCTGCAATGCATAACGCACAATGAAGTCGGAAGCCGACCCGAACCGGCTGATCGCAACTGCGCCGCCTTTTAGTTGCTCGGCGGTTTTGATCTCGGGGCGACTCAGCATCCAGTAATCCAATGTCGTAACTCCACCGGCAATCATGACGGCATCGGAGCCGTTGAGGACGGCGTTAACGATGCCAGGCCCGGCTGTTTGCGTGATCGGCGTCTCTCCGGAAATGAGCGCCATGGTGGCGGTGCTGCCGCCGCCAAAGTAGATGAGCTGCACGTCTAGTCCATTCCTGGCGAAGATACCGGTCTCTTTCGCAATGAAGGCAATGACATTATCGGAATTGATCCCGACATAGCCGACGTTTAGTCGAGTTTGTTGGGCAAAAGCCGTGACGCCGGAAAAGATGAGTACGGATGCAACCGTGGCGGCAATGAGATGTTTTGACGCTGCCCGACTTACTCGCATTCCCGTTCCTCCATGTTCGTTGATTGGCGTAGCCCTGATACAAAATGTAGTTGAACAAGCCGTGGTGACGCATTCAATGAAAGTGCGGTAAGCCACGGCATTGGCTGACCAGATCGAATTCCTCGGACTTTAGTTTGCCTTCGAAGCCATTTCATCCATTGGATATAACAGGCGCTCGCGACTATCGGTAGACGGCGCCGCTAGTTTGCCGAGGGCAGCTCCATAGCTGTGGTCCCGGGTGCGTAGAGCCGCGCGTTGGAGAAGCGGTGCAAGGCGTTCGGGCTGCCAGAGAGATTGCTCGCGCAGGGGCCATTGCTTTTCACCGGTGGCAAACGGAATCAACCGGTCCAGGGCTTGGCGGATACTCCGTTTATCCCCGGTCTCGAAGCTCCAGAGGTCGATCCCTAAATGGTCGCCCAGAGAAGCCGTATCGAATAGTGCCTCGAGATTGAATACCGAGTAGCGCCACGAATCGGCACGCGCCAGCTCCAGCGGCTGACTGCCATCGGGCTCAATTTGCCTGGCGATTCGCTTGCGGGGAATCTCACCGAGCACCCGGTGAGCCAAATCTTTCTTCTCCGTGAAAAGACCGAACGAAGCGATTTGGACGTCGTACCATGTGCCGTGGTTGTTTTCCGCCTGGGCCTCAGCGCGCCCTTCAGTGCTCTCAATCAACCAGGTTAGATAGGATGCAAACCACCCTTGTAATTGCCGTTGATGCGCCTCGTTCCAGGCTGCCGATCCCGCGAGCAGCGCCACCGCGTCGATAAGCTCCGGGAGGTTGTGAGTTTCAATGATACCCGCAGGGCGTCCGTCACTTCGTCCAGGGATGCCCTGAGCGTATTTCAAATTCGGATTCATTCTCGTCAGCGGATCCAAAAACCAAACTCGGAGCCTGGTTGCGGCGTTTTTGGCGTAATCCTCGTTTGCCGTGAAATAGTACGCCAGCGCCAGTGTTTTTACCGAAGCCACCGTGTTCTCCAGATTTTGCCGATCGGCGATGCTGTAACGCTCGGGATTGATTTTTCCGTCGCGGCGCACATAGGGAAGACCGTTGGGAGTATTCGGGTCGGGCCACCAGTACGGCGCAAGACTCATGTAATCGTGTCGATCGCCGCTCGGCGGCGCGATCTTCTTGCGCGTTACCGAAAACGGTTCGATGGTGAGAGCGCGATCGGCATCCCGGACAAGCTTTGCCAGTGCTGGCTTGAGAATCCCGTCCTTATGCTGCGTCCGTTGCTTTGCGATTGTCAGGGCCGCGCCATCGATGATAAAAACGCGGGGCGTCGAGTCCGTCGCAAAGACGCGAACGGAAACCATCAGACTGTTTAAGAGAAGCGCGCAGGTAATGCTGAATATGCGGCCGATGGAATACATGAGTCCCCGTAGCCTTGCGCCAGCTACTGAGCGGCTTGAAGCGCGAGATTCAATATGCGCTGGGTGAGTCGCTCGTAACTCAGCCCGCCCTTGATTGCCGACTGGGCAAACTCGTCGTCGCGATCGAGATTCGGATTAGGATTCGCTTCCAGAACAACCACTTCATTTTCGGGTGTCAGGCGCAGGTCGATGCGGCCATAACCGCGGATGCGCAGCGCTCGATACACCGCTTTCGAGATGCGCGCAATGCGTTGCTCGACGCCCTCGGGAAGTGG
>DASUVS010000062.1:0-18651 GCA_036378835.1 Binatia bacterium
CGATCTGGCCGGGAACTATGCCAGAATAGCTATCACTGCTTTCTGTGGCGCAGAGAACTAAATCGAACGGTTGTTTCTTGATTGCCGCAGCGAGAATTTTTGCGGTACCCAGGGTATCAGAACCCGCAACCGCGTCATCCAAGATGTGGACTGCCGAGGCAACCCCCATGGCCAAAGCATTACGTATTCCGATAGTGGCATCACTGATGCCCATAGTAATGAGGGTTACCGTACCGCCGTGTTTTTCTGTTAGACGGAGGCCTTCCTCAACTGCACTTGCCGCAGCGGGATCCAACTCATGAGGCACACCTTTACGCCGCATTCTTTTCGTATTGGAATCAATTTCGATAGTTACCGAGCTAGCCGGAATTACTTTACCGCAGACAACAATGTTCAATGTTCATCTTCTCCTGAACCACCCCGGGGCATGATAGACAAAGGCGCCTAACTGCTGCATTAGGCGCCTTCGTGATTTGAATCTAGATGCCCTAAATCGGAAGTTTAAGACACCCACTCTTTCACGTCACCTTCGAGGACGACATCCAAAATCTCTTTACAATCCGCGATCGCCTGATCGACGATCTTAGGATCGTCTTTAAGATGGGGCATAGCCGTACCAACTGCTTTTTGAAGGGCCTGAATAAACTCTTTGAATTGCTGATCCAATGCCTCAGTATTCGGTGCTGGCTGCATAATCCTACCTTTACGTATAAAGACGGCCAATATTAGAATCCGGGATGTTGAGATCCATCTTAGCAAGAAGACCATCCACTTCATTTTTGTATTGCTGACGCGCGACCGCATTCGGTCGCCTTTTCAATCCCCACTGCATGTACCGTTCAGACCTATACGACTTACTGTTACCAAACATATCGAGCCCTTTCACGTACCAGTAGTCAACCGCCTTTTGGATACGCTCTTTCGCTTCTCCGCCCTTGGCGGCGTACTCAGCAGTCTTATTTGTCCCAAAGTCAATGTGCCCCTCTTCTTCCCGAATGACGTCTGGATCTTCGACGATTCGCGCCAGCGGCAGATAGGTGCATCCGATGAACTCCTCAAGTTGAAAGCGACCCACGCGATCGATCAAAAATCCGAACACCGCATAATCTTCCCACGTATCAATCGAACCGCGAAACGCCTCCACATACCGTTCCTGGTTGGAACGGCTTAACACATATGACACGTCGAGGCCGATATCCCCGGCTAACCGAGCCATCTTTCTGTAGTGGTCCATCTCCTCAGCAGCGGTGCGGGCGACAATAAGCTGATCCAGCTGAGTCGGCGCCGACGGTAAAATATTCTTCACGTAAAGATTGGGCCCACCGATCTCGCAGTCGGCCTGAATCGCAAGAACCCGCTTCAGTAAGTCCTGATACTCCGGATCTTGTTTCTCAAAATCTTTGAGGTCAATCTTGTCAGTAAACATTTGTTCGGGCCTCCCATCGCTCGCTAATTATGCGCAAATATTATAGAAATTTTTAACAAAATGGACTTCTTAAATCAATAAGCGCTGCAGTCCGGCTGTTCTTACGCGTGTAATCGATCCAGCAGGAGATTGAGCTTATGTTAGCACCTGAATCACTAGCTCTCTTGACGGATCTTTACCAATTGACAATGGCGCAAGCTTATTTCAACGAGCACAAAACGGAGCGAGCTACCTTTAGCCTTTTTATCCGATCCTATCCGCTAAACAGGGCATTCTTCATTTCTGCAGGCTTACATGATGTTCTCAAGTTTTTGGAGGACCTTGCATTCGACCGGGCCGCTCTGGAGTATCTCTCCAGACAGAAATTTTTTACCCATGATTTTTTGAAGTTCTTGGAAGAATTACGATTCACCGGGGACGTTTGGGCATTGCCCGAAGGTCGGCTGTTTTTTAAAGACGAACCCATCCTGGAAGTCAATGCTCCCATCATCGAAGCCCAACTGGTGGAAACGTTTATCATCAATCAGATCAACCTACAGTCACTGATTGCCACAAAGGCAGCTCGGTGTGTCCTTGCCGCGGGCAAGCGGGCCGTTGTCGATTTCGCTCTACGCCGCACGCATGGAATCGATGCCGGTATAAAAGTCGCGCGGTCGAGTTATCTTGCCGGATTCGCAGGCACCAGCAATGTTCTAGCAGGTAAGAAATATGAAATTCCAACGGTCGGAACAATGGCCCACTCTTTTGTCACCAGCTTCGGAGAAGAAAGCGATGCTTTTCGGAGTTATGCGGCAAGTTTTCCAGAAAATGCGATTCTGTTGATCGACACCTACGACACAATTGCAGGCGCGCGCAAGGCCGTCGAAGTCGCCGAGGAGATGGCTGCCCGTGGTCAGCGACTGAGAGGTGTCCGTATTGATAGTGGTGATCTTGCCGGATTGGCGATCAAGGTACGAAAAATTTTGGACGAAGCTGGATTTTCGGACGTTGCAATTATCGGAAGCGGCGGCTTAGATGAATACGATCTGAGCGAGTTCTCAAGAGCGCGAATTCCGTTCGACAGCTACGGCGTGGGGACGAAGATGGGGACCTCGAGCGATGCGCCGTGGTCAGACATGGCCTACAAACTCGTTGAATATGGCGATAAGCCGGTTTTGAAAAGAAGCCCTGGTAAATCTTCTTGGCCCGGCGCTAAACAATTGTTTCGGCAAAGAAACAATCAAGGACAGCTTGAGAGGGATATCGTCGGGTTACGCCATGAAGGTATCGCTGACACCGAAGCGCTGCTGAGAAAGGTGATGGAAGGCGGCAAGATAGTTGGAACCCTCCCTACATTAGCCCAGAGCCGAGCAGGTTTAGCCGAAGAGCTTGGGCGCCTTGCGGATCTGACAAAAGCAATTCGCGATCCAGTTCTTTATCCCATCGAGTTTAGTCCAGAACTCGTTCGCCTGCGCGAAGAGACGGAGCGCAAGCTAATCAAGCCTTAGCCACCTCGATCTTCTACTAGTCGGAGAACATCAGAACTGTTCGGAAAGGTCAGTCCCGATCTAAATCATGATGTCAATAATCGTGTGCCGGTGAAGACGGATTCCGCTTTATTGCTACCGGCGAGAATCGTTGGAAGATGTTCGACAGAATCAAAACTTTACCACGGCAGCACCCCAGGCAAATCCGGCACCGAACGCATTGAGCAAAACGATATTGTCCTTCTGAATACGGCCCTGGCGCTTGGCTTCATCCAAAGCTACGGGAATCGAGGCTGCAGACGTATTGCCGTATTTTTCGAGATTGACCATGACTTTATCCATTGAGACTCCCAGCCTCTCGGCTAAAGCTACGATGATGCGCCGATTGGCCTGATGTGGAATCACTAATGACACTTGGTCGATGCCGACACCAGCTTCTTCCAGTGCCTCACGGCTGATGTCTTCCATGGAACGCACCGCGATCTTGAATACCTCTTTCCCATTCATAGTAATCGTATGCTCGTTTCGTTCCACGGTTTTGCAATTGGCGGGTTTTAGAGAGCCTCCCGCTGGGACATAAAGAGTTTTTGCATACGAGCCATCGGTGCGCAGTTTCGTGCTTAAAATACCGTTGCCGTTGTCAGACGCACCCAATACTACGGCACCCGCCCCATCGCCGAACAATATGCAGGTTGTGCGATCTTGCCAATTCAGTAACCGACTGAGAGCATCAGAACCCACTACAAGAGCATTGCGAATCTTGCCGAGCCGAATAAAAGAATCCGCTACCGATAAGGCGTTGAGAAATCCCGAGCAGGCGGCGCCGACATCGAGTGAAAAAACTCGTCTAGCTCCCAGCATATCTTCAAGCACGCAAGCCGAACTTGGAAACGGATAATCCGCAGTGACCGTTCCCATAATTATCGCGTCCAAATCATCGGGGTTCAAACCCGCGTCCTCGAGGGCTCTGGTTGCAGCATGGAAGGCCATATCCGCGTTGCCCTTACCCTCTTCAAGTATTCGGCGCTCCTTTATCCCAGTGCGGACGGTGATCCATTCGTCGCTGGTCTCGACCATCTTCTCAAGATCGCGGTTTGTAATGACTTTGGACGGTAATTCAGATCCGGTTCCGAGAATCACACTGCGCCGCTGTCCTCCACTCATTCCGCCCTCCTCATTATCACACACGCATTCGTCCCGCCGAACCCGAAGGAATTCGAAAGCACGGTCTTTACATCCGCCTTACGGGCCTGGTTTGGCACGTAATCCAGATCGCATTGCGGATCGGGATTATCATAGTTGATCGTCGGCGGAATCAGACCGTGATAAAGGGTAAGCGCTGAGAATACGCCTTCAACAGCGCCCGCCGCACCGAGTAAATGACCGGTCATAGATTTCGTAGAACTCACGGCTAGCTTGGCTGCCTGTTCGCCGAACACCCTTTTGATCGCCATGGTTTCGTTGGCGTCGTTATACTCCGTGGAGGTTCCATGTGCGTTGATGTAGTCCACGTCAGTGGGCGCGAGCCCGGCATCTTTTAATGCCAGTCTCATACAGCGAGCCGCGCCTTCGCCCTCCGGGGCCGGCGCAGTCATATGGTGCGCATCGCCGTTTGCCGCATAGCCAACCACTTCCGCATAAATTTTCGCGCCTCGTTCGAGAGCTCTCTCTCTTTCTTCGAGAATGAGAACACCGGAGCCTTCGGCAATCACGAAGCCATCCCTATCTCGGTCGAAGGGACGGCTCGCGCGTTCCGGCTCATTATTGCGGGTGGACAGCGCCTTCATCGCGGCAAAGCCGCCAACGGCCAGCGGAGTGATAGCCGACTCAGCACCCCCGGTAATCACGGCGTCCTGCAAGCCGCGCCGGATCAAGTGATAAGCCTCGCCGATTGCGTGTGTACCTGAAGCGCATGCGGATGTTGGTGTTAAATTGATTCCCTTGGCTCCGTGGCGAATTGCGATCTGACCCGGAGCCAGATTAGATATTACTTTCGGAATGAAAAAAGGAGATATTTTCCGCGGGCCGCCCTGCAGTATGGCCTCCTTGGTACTTTCGATGGTATCGATGCCACAAAGGCCAACACCAATGATGACACCCACCTGCTCAGCCAGCTCGGCATCAATCTTCAAGCCGCTATCCATCATCGCCATCGCTGCCGCCGCCACCGCATACTGGATGAAAAGATCCATCTTCTTGATCTCTTTAGGCTCGATGAAATCTGCAGGAGAAAAGTCAGGCACTTCCCCGGCAATTTGTGACGGATAAGCGTCAACATTGGCAAATCGGCTGATCCGTCTGATCCCGGATCGCCCGGTGATCAGAGCATCCCAATTCTTTTCAACGCCAGTTCCCAGTGGGGTGACCAAACCTATGCCTGTTAAGACCACTCTGCGTTGTTTAGCTGTATTCACGTTGTTTACCGATCGAAAAAATTTAAACCTTAACTTGAACCATTAAAATAGATGAGTCCGAGGTGAGGGTCAATACTTCAGTGAAATTGATCGTGCGTTCGCAACAGTGCACGAATGAGAGGATCTAGTTTGTCAGCCCTTACATCGGACGGAAACTTCCCGTCGCTGGAGTGTTGAAGGACTTCGAGAACACCGGCAACCGAGGATCTTAGAGCGATCAGATCATAGCCGCCTTCGAGCAAAAATGCGATCCTGCCATCGCAATAAACCGCTGCCAGTTGCAGCATGGCGCGCGCCATCTGCGAGAATCCAGCTTCCGTTACATCCATTCCCGCCAATGGGTCCTGGCGATGCGGATCGAACCCAGCGGATACTAAAATCCATTGCGGTCGGAAACGTTTGATACCCGGAATGACGATGTCTCTGAAAACTCGCAGGTATTCCGCGTCACCGCAGCCGGCGGGCAGTGGAACGTTAATAGTAAAACCCGCGCCCTGTCTGAGTCCGACTTCTGCAACTCCGCCGGTACCCGGGTAGAAAGGATATTGATGGGTCGAGATAAACAATACCGAAGGATCATCGTAGAATGCGTCTTGGGTGCCATTGCCGTGGTGCACGTCCCAATCAACGATGGCAATCCTCTCTGCCTGATGGGCACTTTTCAGATACTGCGCGCCGACAGCAATGGTGTTAAAAAGACAAAAACCCATAGCTCTGCTTCTGAGCGCATGGTGTCCTGGGGGCCGCACCAGAGCAAACCCGTTGGACGATTCGCCGGCAGCAACGGAGTCCAGCAATCGCAGAAAGCCTCCGGTGGCATGCAAAGCGACAGCAAAAGAATCCTGACTAGTAATAGTGTCACCGTCCAAAGCGTACTGGCTCAGGCTGGCGGTCGATTCCACGAGCTTGATATATTTCGGATCATGACAAAGCTCTATTTCCGAGATAGAGGCCGCTCTGCCCGGCAATAGCTGAAATCGAGCAGGATCAAGGCTCTCGGCCAGGTCCAGCAAAACCCGCAGCCTCTCCGGTCGTTCAGGATGACCGCGACCTGGCATGTGCTTGAGAAACTCTCGATCGATCAAAATGGCGGAGCGCCTCATTAGAGTAAACTAGCATTCGCCGTCACCGCTCACAACGTTGCTGACCCGCACTAATTCTCCATCCCATTGCCGGGGGCAGTTGTTCGGACATAGGCCCGAATGGTACCGGCAACTCGTTGGCACGACATTTAGCTCAGTTGCCAACTCATACAAAATCGCATAGCCTGACGGTGGAGGATATAGAGATGTTTGGCATTGGGATGCCGGAGCTATTATTGATTTTAGCTTTGGCGCTGATCGTTCTAGGTCCTAAGAAACTGCCTGAGCTTGCCCGCGCGCTCGGCAAGGGAATGGCAGAGTTTCGAAAGGCGACCGATGACCTAAAGGACGAGTTCCGTCAATTGGAGGAGGAGCCATCTGAATCGTGGACTCAGACCGCTAAAAAGGACGACCCCCCGCTAACCAAGAAAGCTGAAGTGTCGGCGGCGTCCCCTGCGCCTGCTAACGAACCACGTGAGTAATGGTTCAGCCAAGAGACATTTGGACAACGTCCAGATGCCTCTTGCCTCCCATCTAGATGAGCTCCGCTCAAGACTGATCCGCTCCGTCCTTGCTGTCGCTATCGCTTTCGTCCTCTGCTTTTATTTCGCCGACGAAATTTTTTCTGCTCTAGCAGAACCACTCCGGAGCCTTCCTATACCCGATTTGATTTTAATCGGTACCGCGGTGACCGAAGCCTTCTTCACAAAGATGAAGATCTCGTTTTTCGCCGCGCTGATCGTCGCGTTGCCGGTGCTGTTGTGGCAAGGCTGGCAATTCGTCGGACCGGGATTATACGAACATGAGAAGCGTTATACCCGCAGCTTCGTTCTTTTTGGCTCGTTTTTTTTTCTCGCAGGCGTGGCTTTTTGTTATGGCATCGTTTTAAAGAAGGGCCTGGCGTTTATGCTAAAGCGATATCAGGTGCTGCAGATCCAGCCGGCGATTCAGATCGGTGACTATCTTTCGATGGTTGCCAGGCTAGTCTTGGCATTTGGAGTGATGTTTCAGCTGCCGGTGCTTACTTTTTTTCTTGCTCGTGTAGGGTTGGTGGATCATCGTTTGTTGATTCACTATCTTGGCTACGCAGTCATCGGCATGGCGATCATCTCGGCGGTGCTAACCCCGCCCGATCTGATTTCGCAGATCTTATTGATGGTGCCCTTAATCTTGCTTTACGGGGTGAGCATTGCTGTAGCATACGCCGCGAGACCGCGGAAAATGCAGTAAACGTATGCGATCTTAATCATAAAAGCGCCGACTGCGGCGAGTTATGGGCAGGAAAATCAATTGTCGTCGTTAACGAAAGCGCAGGCGGCGAAGACTGTAGTCCAAAGCCCATCTTTATTGCCGATGGCCGATTGCGTTATATTGGAAGTTCGAACGATTTTGCCGGACATTTTAAACAGGTTTTCCCTCTCATCCCAAGCGGTGTCAGGATCAAACTCAATCCCCAGCGTTGTAGCCAGCATACTGGCCGCTAAATCTTCGGCGTAATCGCCGGCTTTTTCTTCTGTTTCTCCGAACGAGTGGTGCTCCGAAAGGTAACCATGCTGCTCTTGGTCTGCCGGAATAGCGACACCGACCGACGCCGCGACCAGGCGGTTCGGCTCGTTTGTACTCTCACGATCGTAGACGCAGAAAACGATCTCTCCGGGGCGCAACAGCTTGACGCCTTCCTCTTTGGAAATGCGTTTGCAAAAAGGTGGATAGATGCTTGAGACCAGAACCAAGTTGCAGTAGGCCAGACCGGCTGATCGCAAGGCCAACTCGAATGATGCCAACTTTTCCTTATGGACGCCAACACCCTTGGTAAAGAAGCACTTTTTTGGAATCATTGACGTGTGTCTATAACATTAAAGAAATTTGCTGACAACTTCGAAAACTAAATTGTTTCAGTTCTTTGTTATTCTACGATCAGCAAAACTGCGCCGCCCTCCACGGTTTCGCCGGACTTCACTTTGATCTCTTTTACCTCGCCACTGATCGGGCTGCGGACCTCGTTCTCCATTTTCATGGCTTCGACGATCACCAGGCCCTGCCCTTTTTCGACGGTATCTCCTTCGGCCACCAGCACGGCGATCACCTTGCCGGGCATCGGCACCGAAACTCTCTGGCGTCCTTGGAGCTCAATTCCGGATTGCGTACCGCCGACACGAACCCGCCGCTCGTCCAGCAAATTGACGTGATAGTTGCGCCCGTCCACTAGGACTTGATATTCGTCTTCCATGTGATCGACTTCGATCTCGAACGATCGATTGTCGACGATCAACGAATAATTAGTCCGCCCGGTTTTTTTCCCATCGATCAAGAATTCATTGCCATCGATCGAAACCTTATAAACCGACTTGCCGACTTCATCGATATCGACCGTGTAGGTCTGCTCCCCCAGCTTCGCAATGAACGCCATAATGGTCTGGCTACGACCGGCGCCAACCCCGTGCGTGGAATGGGGGCTGTAGACGCAGCGCATTGCGCTTACCGCGCTCGCGCCATTTCGATGGTTCGGCAGCGCCTCTGGCTAGCAGCCCAAGCGTGCTTTCCTGTTCGCGATGCATGGCGGCGATGGCTGCCGATGCCAACGCAATCTCTTTATGCGGAAAGACCTCCTCTTTGCTGGTCGAATGATACTCCTGGTCGATAAATCCGGTATGGACTTTGCCCGACATGAAATTTGGATGGCGCAGAATCCATTGATGAAAGGATATGTTCGTTTTGATGCCCCGGACTTGATACTCACGCAGCGCCCGGCGCATGCGCAGAATGGCCTCCACCCGGTTCTCACCCCAGGTAATCAGCTTTGCGATCATCGGATCATAATAAATCGGCACCTCGGCGCCTTCGTAAACGCCACAGTCATTCCTCAAGCCAAGTCCCTCCGGTAAGCGCAAGCCTTCGATTTTTCCGGGACACGGCATGAAATCGTTTTCCGCGTCCTCTGCATAGATCCGGCACTCGATTGCGTGGCCCGTTTGGGTGATGTGACGCTGTCGCCAAGGAAGGTATCCCCCCGCGGCTATCTCAATCTGTGCCTTGACCAGATCGATCCCGATCACTCGTTCCGTCACAGCATGCTCTACCTGTAACCGGGTGTTCATCTCAAGAAAATAGAAATTCTGCTCCTGATCCAGCAGGAACTCGAGCGTGCCGGCGCCAACGTATCGAACCGCTCGCGCTCCTTGGATAGCAATCCGCCCGATGCGCCGCCTAGTGCGATCGTCCAATCCCGGAGCGGGAGATTCTTCAATCACTTTTTGATGGCGTCGCTGAATCGAGCATTCGCGATCGAAGAGGTGCAGGACCCGGCCATAGTTATCTCCGAGGATTTGAATTTCGATGTGCCGTGGTTTCTCGATGTACTTTTCGACATAGAGTCGCGGGTCGCCAAAAGATGATGCCGCCTCCGATCCGACCGCTCGATAGGCCGATGAGACTTCGCGTCGAGAACGAACCAGACGCAAACCCTTACCTCCGCCGCCGGCCACCGCCTTCAACATACACGGATACCCAATGGCCTCTAGGGTACTTAAGACTTGCTCTTCGGAAGTCAGGATGCCGTCAGAGCCCGGAACGACCGGCACTCCTGCCGCCTTCATGATCGCTCGCGCCTTCACTTTATCGCCCATCTGATCAATGACTTCTGGAGACGGGCCGATGAAGACAATTCCCTCGGCCAGGCAGCGCTTTGCAAACTGGCTGTTCTCCGCCAAAAAACCGTAGCCCGGATGCATTGCCTCCGCATGGCTTCTTTTTGCCACCTCGATGATGCGGTCGATATTCAAATAGCTCTGCACTGAAGGAGCCGGACCGATAGCGTATGCATAGTCGGCATACTTTACGTGCAAGGCCTCGCGATCGGCCTCTGAATAAACCGCAACGGTCTCGATATCGAGTTCCCGACAGGCTCGGGCAATTCGCACCGCGATTTCACCGCGGTTGGCTATCAAGATGCGTTTAAACACGTGTGACTTGATTCATCAGCCAACGGTCAACGGGGCCAGCGTAACAATCTAGAGAGGAATATTCCCATGCTTTTTGGGCGGGTTATAGTCTTGTTTATTTTTCAACATCTCGAGTGCGCGAATCAGCGTGGGGCGGGTATCCTCGGGATAAATGATTGAATCGATGTAGCCGAATTCTGCAGCCTTAAACGGATTGGCAAACGTGTTGCGATACTCCTGAGTCATTTCATCCCGCGCTTTGCCTGAATCCTCAGCCTGTTGAAGCGCTTCCCTGAAAACAATGTTGATCGCGCCTTCCGGACCCATGACGGCGATCTCAGCAGTCGGATAAGCTAAATTAATGTCGCCAGCGAGATGCTTGCTGGACATGACGATATAACCGCCGCCGTATGCTTTGCGCGTGACGATGGTAATCTTGGGAACGGTGGCTTCAGCATAGGCGTAAAGCAGTTTCGCGCCGTGACGGATGATGCCGTCATATTCTTGCGAAGTGCCCGGCAAAAATCCCGGCACGTCAACGAAAGTTATGACGGGAATATTGAAACAATCGCAAAATCGGATGAAGCGCGCGCCTTTGAGCGAAGCATTAATGTCCAAGCATCCAGCCAGGGCTGCCGGCTGGTTGGCTACGATACCGACAGGACGCCCGCCTAAACGAGCAAACCCGATGAGTAGATTCGGCGCGAAATCCCGCTGCACTTCGTAAAAATAGCCCTCGTCGATGACGGCGCCGATAAGATCTTTCATATCATAGGGGCGATTGGGATTGTCCGGAACCAAATCGCGCAGCTTCTTGTCGCGCCGCAATGGATCATCATTGGTGGGATGAAAGGGAGGATCTTCTTGATTGTTACTGGGCAGGAATGCGATCAGCTCACGGATCATCAGTAAGCATTCTTTTTCACCATTCGCGGTAAAATGAGCTACGCCACTCTTGGCGCTGTGGGTTTCAGCGCCGCCCAATTCATCCTTAGTGACTTCTTCGTGAGTGACCGTCTTGATAACATCAGGCCCCGTGATGAACATGTAGCTGTTGGTCTTTACCATATAGACGAAGTCGGTAATCGCCGGAGAATAAACCGCTCCTCCGGCGCAAGGACCCATGATGGCTGAAATTTGCGGGATCACCCCGGATGCTTTCACGTTGCGCAAGAAAATTTCACCGTAACCCGCAAGGCTAAGCACGCCTTCTTGGATGCGGGCGCCGCCGGAATCGTTGATACCGATAATGGGCGCCCCATTTTTCATCGCCAGGTCCATAATCTTGCAAATTTTTTCGGCGACGACTCCGCTGAGACTGCCGCCAAAAACGGTAAAGTCCTGTGAGTATACGTAGACCAGGCGACCATCGATGGCGCCATAACCGGTGACTACGGCATCACCGAGGAACTTCTGTTGCTGCATTTGAAAATCAGTGCAGCCATGGGTGCGCAAACGATCTAACTCGACAAAACTACCGCTGTCGAGAAGAACGTTGAGGCGCTCACGCGCAAGAAGTTTTCCTTGTTCATGTTGCCGCCGGGCCCGTAGCTCCCCTCCGCCAGCCTCGGCCTTCTGATTCAACTCACGAAGTCTCTCGAAATTGTTGTTGATGGTCATGAAGAAACGTTCCTTAGCCGCGCAAGTCAGCGGGAGGCGGGGATCACGAGTTGCAGCATCATAACAAAAGCGCCTAGTGTGTCAACAGAATTTGCCGTCGTAGCATTATCTTTATTGAAGTTACATCGCGAAGTTGTTAGCCTGTCTTGCTTCCAGATAAAATACGCCGAGACTGAAAGAATGCTGCAATTCAGATCCAACCGAACCAACCGTGAGCACGCCGCATCTTTGAACACGGCTGATCGATCTTTGAAGCCGGATGATGCGTTGCTTCTAGTCGCGTCCAGCGAAGGCGACTCCAACATGCTCTATGCTGTTGGTTTCTTTGTCCCTGATCCGTTCATTTTTTTTCAGCATAAGAAAAAGAAGTACGTGGTGATGAGCGATCTCGAGGTTGACCGGGCAAAGCGACAAGCTACCGTCGATCAGGTGCTTTCGCTCTCCGACTATCAGCGAAAGCTGAGAAAGGCCGACAGCCCTCCAACAATGATCGGTATTCTTGAACTGCTGTTTCGCGAGCGCGGTATACGGTCACTCAAGGTACCGGCAAATTTTTCAGCGCTTCTGGCGGATCAGCTGCGAGATAAAGGCTTCAACCTCGAGATTACGCCTGATCCGTTTTTTCCTGAGCGTGAAATCAAACGCAACCAGGAAGTGCGGCACATAACCGAATCGCTGCACGTGGCGAAATTGGGGCTCGATGCCGGCATTAGGATGCTCAAGAAAACCAAAACCGGACACGACGGCTATCTATATTTAAACGGCTCGAAGCTCACATCCGAAACACTGAAAACCGCTGTGAACACGACGATCATGGCGCAAGGGTGGCTGCCCAGCCACACGATCATTTCGTCCGGTAATCAGTGCGTCGATCCTCATCATGAAGGAACCGGCCCGATCAAGGCGAACACCTCGATTATCTTCGATATCTTCCCCCGCTCGCAGAAAACCGGTTACTTCGGAGATCTCAGCCGGACGGTGGTGCGCGGCCGGGCATCGGACAAGCTCAAGAAGATTTATGCGACTGTGCAGGCCGGACAAAAGATCGGCTTTGACCTGATTCGCGATGGCGTCAATGGCAAAGAGGTTCACCAAAAGATACTCGATCTCTTTGCCCGTGAAGGTTTTCCCACCGGACAAATCAAAGGCCGCATGCAGGGATTCTTCCATGGCACAGGACACGGGCTTGGTCTGGATATCCATGAGGCGCCGCGAATCGCGCCGGTCGATGCCACGCTCAAGAGCGGGCATGTAGTGACGGTAGAACCGGGACTTTATTACCTCGGAGTTGGCGGCGTACGATTGGAAGATGTAGTGCTGGTCACCGATAAAGGCAATAAAAATCTCACCGACTGTCCCCAGTTTCTGGAAATCTAATCGTGACCCGTGCAGGTCTCTCACAATCTGGGCGGGAACTTCGCGCTCTATAATCTGGAAACTATTGTGCAACAAACAAAGATTTCCGAATGGCTGGAGGCGCTCGACCGGCCGAACAAGCAGATGCTCCGCGCCGCGGTGGAAGGCTTGATCGCGGCTTTGCCGGACTCACCTGAAACCGGCAGGAATCTGCTGCTGCTGCTGCGCGATCCAGAGCGAAAAAATCGCTGGCCGATCGCCTACATTCTCGCCCACTTGCCTCAGCCGCCCGACGACTCATTGGAAATACTGCTCGATGCATTAGACCATCCCGACCCGGACGTGCGCTGGGCCGTTATCTTACTGTTGGCGCGGTTGACGAAAGAACAAGAGTCGATAGTGCAACTTACGACGTCCGTGATTGCCACCGGCACGGCGACCCAACGGCGCATGGTAATTTATTACTTGAAAGAATTGAAACGTCGGAGCGAAGCTGTTCGACAGGCGCTATTAGCCGCGCTGAACGATCCTGATCCGACGGTTAGAGTCGCCGCAGTGATCAGCTTGAAAGATCAGGATGTAGATTCAAACGGTAAAACAACTCTACTGAATTTGCTGATGCGCGATGCGGATGTTCGGGTACAGCACGCCGCAGCGATCACGCTGGCAAGCTTGGGATCACCGTCCGAGGAATTTCTATCGGCTTTGAATCACGCCACTCAATCCGCCCAGGAGCCGTTGAAGAAGGCTGCTCTAGCGGCACAGCGCATTCTTCAAGAAAAAAAAGAGGTCCGTCCCATCCGGCAACTAACGTCACCGGTGAGACGGACCTCGAGTTAACTTCGGTAGACTGAGGGGGATTGCTAGGCTTCAAGCTAGAATCCCCGTCAAAGATCCACTTGAAGCCTAAGTCTCAGTCACCTCGCAGACAAAACAATTATCATCAATCATGTCTGGACCACCTCCTTTCCCTGCTGACTTTCAGTTTAAGGAGCAAGGTGTCTGCTGTCAACAGGGATCTAGCGCAGCTACGATTTTTTTAGACGCGAATGAATTTTTTAGCAGCGATTTCGACATGAAATTTATTCAGATCGCCAGCCGATAAAACTGATCTGACGGCCGGTTTCTTTTTTTTCTCGTCGATACGAGAAAAATTCATCCTTGGCGCAGCTGGTACACGGACCGACTCGAAAGATTTGACTTTGCGGGATACCGGCGCGGTGCAGAATGGCGCGATTCAGATTGCGCAAATCAAGATAGCTCTTGTTGTCTCTGTTCTCGATAGAAGAAGTTGTCAGCTCAGCCCATTGTTCGATCAGCGGCTGCGCTACGTCCCGACCGATCTCATAGCAGCACGCGTCAATTGATGGGCCAAGGGCAACTTCCAGCTCGGAAGGCAACACACTATAACTTTCCAAGAACAATCTGACCGTCTTGCCGGCAATTCCTTTCAGGGTTCCGCGCCAGCCGGCGTGTACGACCGCGACAATCTTCTGCTGCCGAGCTAGCAAAAGGATGGGCACGCAATCCGCTGTTAACACCCCAAGAAAGGTATTCCGCGCGCCCGTCACCATGCCGTCGGCCTCACCGGCTTCCTTGACGCTGGTCCCTTTGACCTCGATCAGGTGATCGCCGTGAACCTGCTTCATAGTAACGATGCGGCCATCATGAATGCCGACGGCGAGCTTCATATCACAGACGTTCTGACTGACCGTTTTAGGATCGTCACCGACGCGGTACGAAACATTAAGCCCGGCATAAGCTCCGACGCTTTGGCCACCCTGCCGCCCCATAAAACCGTGCAGTAAATCCGGATCATTTTCCCATTGCGGGACTTTCAACCAATTGATTTTCATACCCGGTATTATGTTTGGATCATTGGCGGACCGCAAGTCGGTCGAGAAACTCCGGTCGGTTGTTACGCTTGCATTGTGGCCGAATTTCACCGAAAAATACCCGATAATTCTTCGGCAATCCTCCATGACAAACGGAAGATACATCGGCACGCTCAAACAAGTTGGTTTCTTCGCTTTTTTTTGCACTCAGTTTCTCGGCGCCTTCAACGACAACTTCTACAAAATTGTCGTATCCCTGGTGGCGCTTAATGCCGCAACCCCCGAAAGCGATAGCTTATACGTTGACTTGATCGCGTTCCTCTTTATCCTGCCGTCCGCGCTTTTCTCCGGATACGCCGGTCATTTAGCGGATGCGTACAGTAAGCGCTCGATTCTTGTCGCGGTAAAGTGCTTCGAAATCGTCATCATGGGGATGGGATTTGCCGCTTTTTTGTCCGGCTATGTCGAGCCCATGCTGGTCATCGTTTTTCTCATGGGACTTCATTCAGCGTTCTTCAGCCCGGCGAAGTACGGCATTCTCCCCGAGATGCTGCCCGAGACTGAACTCTCGCGCGGTAATGGCTTATTGGAGATGAGCACCTTCATGGCGATCATCTTAGGGGTTTCTCTTGGCGGGGCAATCTATTCGATCTGGAAGGACCAGCTTCCATTGGTTGGTCTCTTCATGGTCGCGATCGCGGTGCTCGGAACACTAACCAGTTTGAAGATATCTCCCGTGCCGGCTTCGGGCTCGACCAGGCATTTCAATCTGAATCCGTTCGGTGAAATCTGGCATGGCATCAAGCGGCTTTATCCCGATAAGCCGCTTCGCCTGACTGTGATTGGGATTTCCTATTTTTGGTTTCTCGGAGCTTTGGTCCAACTCGCAATGTTGTTTTTCGGCAAAGAGTTGCTCGGGCTCGATGAACTGCACATCAGCCTGCTGGGAACTTTCCTCGCCATTGGCATTGGCCTCGGCAGTTTGGCAGCCGGAAAGTTATCGGGTGATAAGATTGAGCTCGGACTGGTGCCGCTGGGATCGATTTCGATGGGAGTTTGTTTATTGCTGGTCTCGTATTCCGGATCATCGTATTTTAAGACTTCGGCGTTTCTCGTGCTGCTGGGCTTTTCCGGCGGCCTCTTCGCCGTCCCGCTCAACGCGCTACTACAACATCGCAGCGGTCGCGAGGAGAAGGGCCAACTCATCGCGACCAACAACTTTTTCAATACAATTGGCATCATCTTGGCCGCGCTTGTTCACTGGATTTTGAATAGCGCGCTTCAACTATCGCCCGATTGGATCATTTTCATCATCGGAGTACTCACGCTCATCGCTACGGCCATTGTTTTAGTGGTTCTTCCGGACTATTTCGTGCGCCTCGTCGCCTGGTTGTTGACGCACACACTTTATCGAATACGGATCGCGGGCGAAGAAAACGCTCCCGTACACAGTCCGGCGCTGCTGGTGTCAAATCATGTATCGTTTGCCGATGCCCTGCTGATCGGCGCGTGTTTGCCTGGTTTCGTTCGTTTCATGCTGCATCGCGACTATTATGAAAACAAATGGCTCAACTGGTTTTTTCGTCTGATGAAGTCGATTCCGATCAGGGCAACCCATCGCCGCGATGTCGTCAATTCGCTTAAACGAGCTCGCCAGGAGCTCGAGGCGGGACACGTGGTTTGCATTTTTGCCGAAGGCGCCATCACCCGCACCGGCCACATTCTTCCCTTCAAGCGCGGCTTCGAAAAAGTTGTCGAGGGGACGAGTGTTCCGATCATCCCGGTTCACTTGGACCAAGTCTGGGGCAGTGTTTTTAGTTTTCATGGCGGGCGGTTCTTCTGGAAATGGCCGAAGTTCTTTCCCTATCCGGTCACTGTTTCATTCGGTAAACCGCTGCCCGCCAATGCTACGGCAACGGAGGTCCGTCAAGCAGTCCTGGAACTCGCCAGCGAAGCGGCACGGTATCGCCGCAAACCGACCGATTTATTACCCGCTAAATTCGTCCAGAGGGCTAAGCGCCGGTGGTTTTCCTTCTGTATGGCCGACACCACCGGGACCGAACTTACCTTCGGCAAGGCTTTGATCGGGAGCATGTTGCTCTGCCGCTGGGTAAGTGAGCATTCGCCGAAAGAGCGGATGGTGGGAGTCATGCTTCCGGCTTCCGTCGCCGGCGCGCTGGCAAACCTGGCGATCATGCTGGCAGGAAAGGTGCCCGTCAATATCAATTTCACTGCCGGACAAGATGCGACGTTATCAGCCATCAAACAGTGTGGCATCAAAACAATCCTCACCTCGAGATTATTTCTGAACAAGGCAGGCCTGCAAGAATTGCCTGGGATGGTTTTTCTGGAAGAAGTTAGAAAGACATTCACCCCGGCGCTAAAACTTGTTACCGCCGCCAAAGCAGCGGTATTGCCGGCGGTTTATTTGAATCGGAACGTAACGAACAGCGCGGCCCCTGATGATCTCGCTACAGTGATATTCTCCAGCGGCAGCACCGGGATGCCTAAGGGAGTGATGCTCTCCCATTCGAACATCATCTCCAACATCGAAGGTATTTGCCAGGTGATTCAATTTACGAAAAAAGACCGCATCATGGGCATACTGCCATTATTTCATTCGTTTGGTTTCACGGCGACATTTTGGCTGCCGCTCCTGGCAGGCTTCGGCGTGGTTTATCACCCTAACCCGATGGACGCCAAGACCATAGGGGAAACCGTCCAGAAGCACCAAGCGACCCTGCTGATCAGCACCCCGACCTTTTATGCGGGTTACTTAAGACGCTGCAGCCCCGAGGAATTTGCCAGTCTGCGCTATGTTATTGCCGGCGCGGAGAAACTGCGCGAGCAGATTGCCAGAGCCTATAAAGAGAAGTATGGAATTGATCTGCTCGAAGGCTACGGCTGCACAGAACTCGCGCCGGTAGTCTCGGTTAATATTCCGGACGTGATCGACAATGACGAAAAACAGATCGGTCACAAGCCGGGCAGCGTCGGTCATCCGATTCCAGGGGTCGCGGTCAAGGTGATCGATCCTGAAACGGAACGGCCCTTAGACTGCGGCCAAGAAGGTTTGCTTCTCGTTAAAGGCCCAAACTGTATGCTCGGCTATCTCGGGCAGCCTGAGCACACGGCGCAGGTATTCCGGAATAAATGGTATGTAACCGGCGACATAGCGACAATCGACGAGGACGGCTTCATACGAATCACCGATCGCATGAGTCGTTTCAGCAAGATCGGCGGTGAAATGGTCCCGCACATGAGGATAGAAGAAGTTATCAATGAGATTCTTGGTAGTGCCGCAGCTGTGGTTACAGCGCTCCCGGATGAGCAACGTGGTGAGAAGCTGATCGCTTTTTACACGCATAATGGCATTAGCAGAGACGAACTCTGGAACAGGCTCAACCAATCAACACTACCAAAACTTTGGATACCGAAAAGAGAGGATCTCTTCATCCTTGAATCCATACCACTGCTCGGCTCGGGGAAAATCGATTTGAAACAAATCAGA
>DASUVS010000063.1:0-46061 GCA_036378835.1 Binatia bacterium
GGCGCCCTCCACCAACAACGACGTCAACCGTGTCACATCCACGCCGACATGAACTCTTGCCCTGAACTCTTCAGCTTGCTTTACGGTGGCCTTTGGCGGCCTGGAGTTGAGCCCCTAGTTTTTGAAGTTCGTTGGCGCTGACGAGCTCCCGGACCTTGGGAAAGATCTTTCCCTCTTCCTCATCTTCGGCGTGGTGTTCCACGTTATCGATCAGCTCCTCGAGTTTGTCTTCAAAATCTTCACGGGCCGAGAGAGTAGCCATTTCCTGCAGGAGCGCTTTCATAGCATGGTGTTCTTTGAGCGACGCGGCAACCAGTTCTTTTAGTTCATCGTGCCTCTGCATCGCAGGATAAAAAATGTTCTCCTCGATCTGGGCATGGATCTCCAACTCAGTCTTGATCTGAAGGAAAATACGTTTCTGCTCTCTGTCATCAGCGGTTTCAGTCCTGTCGAATAATTTTTTTACTCTCGCGTGATCCTGTTTTAATAGCTCTAATGCATCCATCTAACCTCCCTGGACGGCTCGAATAGAGTTAGCAGTTTTCACATTGACGCTGCCGTTTGCGAATCTCGTCGTCGACATTTGCGCCAGACCCTGCCAGGTAACGCCTTTCGATAGGCGCGCGGCAGGCCCGACTGTCAAAGGTTTTCCCCGGCTCACTTCACGGCGGAATTCCAACCGCGGCTTCAATTCGTAATGCTGCTCCAACAAACTTAGCTGAGCATCGGTGACGTGAGGCTTGTCGGCGATATCATCCTTCATGATCTCTTCAGCGGGTGCATGGGCGCTTTGCATTGAGCGGATCCCGGGCGAAGTCGAAGCCCAGCGTCTTTCCCTGATCTGGTTGATTTTCAAGTGCCGGCGGCAAAAGCGGCGCAGCAGTTCCGCTGAAGATGTCGGATTGGTCCTCAGAGCTCTTCTCCTGTTCCACTCGTTTCGAAGAAGGAGGCCGAGGAGTTTGCGCTTCTTCGACGGCGTCCGGTGACGCCAGCGCGCGCTGCTGCCCAATGCCAGTAGCGCATAAAACAGCTCGCCTGTTCCCGCGAAAACAATTAGCGCGAGTCATCAATCTCGTTTGACCATACTCATTCGAAATACGGGGAAGATCACCGTTGAAACAGCAAGCGATATGCCAAATAGAAGGAGAGCTCGAGTCATTGTCTCCGGTACTCGCATTAATATCTCAGACCGAATGATGTATGACCTTTCTATATCGGCGACGCAAAAATAAATAAGACAATGTTTTGACTCCTCTAGTAAGGAGCCGCCTAAGAGCTAGTCGAACTGCTCGCAGTGATGTCGCACACGAATTTTCTCGCGCCTCGGCAGGATAGATTTAGCTCTCTAAGAGTCCGCGATCCGAATTGCGCGACTGAATACGCCATCATGTACCAGGTTCGGAGTTTTAAGCTCTCTTATGCTCAGATCTGGGACAATCAACCCATGCCCGAACCTTCTCAGTAAGCATCTCCAACGAAGTCTCGGTTTCGTACGATCTGAAACATCTCCTATACGTTTTTCCATTATCGGCCCACCTATCTTTTTCTCGCTTCTCGGAGTGCTAGACTTCATACAAACGTAACGAGAACGTTGTAAGCCGATTTGACCAATGGGGAAAACCATGGAAGCTCTTTACAACGGAAACGTTATTCGGGTGAGCGCGCTACGCGTTCCGCACAAGCATCAGTGGACATTTACGTGGGTGGTCTGGAAGCCTGGGACTGAGGCCGGTGTAAAGACGTTTACTGATTACGCCGGTCGTTTCGACACAGCGGATGATGCCATATCGCGCGGCTATGATTTCGCGATGAAGTGGATCGATGATGGCAAACCCGATCTTCTCGAAGAGAGATAAGCGCATACTTCCAGCCGGCTCACCGTTTGATCTCGGTTGAATGGTTAACGGGTTTTCGAAAATAGAGCTAGCGCCAGCTTCACATCCAGATAGCGCCAGGGTTCACCTTGTAATCCAACTTTCCTTCCTCGACAGAGTAAATAAGACTAGTAGAACTCTGGAAGTCGCCTCGCTGTAACTTCATGGCGGTCGGTGTTTTCCCGAATCTCTTGCCGCAAACAGCACCAGCATGTCATACATGGATTGAACGAACGGAGAGAAGCATGACGATTTTCAACGGAGAGCTCGGCCTGCAATTTGTCACCCATTTAGCCAATCAATATACGGTCCCTCATCTGGTGCGACTCGCTGGTCTCGCCGCGGACAAGGGTTTTCAGCAGATCTGGGTCAACGATAATATTCGTTACCGCAGCCAGCTTGTCGTGCTCACAGCGATTGCATCGCAGGTGCCGGTTCGCCTGGGCACCGCCATCATGGTGCCGTACTTTCACAATCCCTTGGATGTCGCCGACTCGCTCGGCGCGCTTTCTGAGCTGTGCGAAGGCCAGGAGATAAGCGTGGGTATCGCCCGGGGTGATCTCGGCCAATCCCCCCAGCATGTTCAGCCGCTTCGTCCTATTGCCATGGTCAGCGAAACAGTTCAGCTGCTGCGACAGGCATTGAGCGGCGAAGAGCTGAGTTATGCCGACTACCCATTTCTTCAGGAGTTTTACCATCTCAATCCGAGGGGAAAGTTTCGTCTCGCTTTCAAACCTCGATCGAGTTTTAAGTTTTATGGCGGCGGCAACGGTTCGCAGTCATTGCGAATGTGCGGCCGCATCATGGACGGATTGATCAGCTCGGGAACCTATATTCCCATGCTCAAAGCCGGACGGCTCCCCGGTATGCTCGCGACCGCGGATCGCGCCGCGCAGGAAGTCGACCGTGGAAAACGATTGCGCAAAGTATGTGAACTTAACGTCTCGATTTCCCGCGACCGTGCTAAAGCGATCGAATTTCCCAAGCGCCAGGTGGCTCATTCAATTCTGCAATGGGAAGCTTTGGGTTTCACCGCCGAAGAGTACGACAAGATGGGCGTAAGCCGGGAGCAGGTGCTTAGCCTTAAAAGAGCGTTCGAAGCGGGAGCCACGGTGGAGGAAGCTGCTAAATTGGTCACCGAACATATGGTCAAGACCTATTACGCTGCGGGCAGGCCGGAAGAAGTCAGGGATCAGATTATCGAATTGGCGGGCGCCGCGGGAAAACTCGGCTACGATCATATTGCTTTTGCCAAACTCGGTCCGGACTATGAGGAAGCGATTAATTTACTGGCGGATCAGGTGGTCCCGGCATTAACGGGCCGGGGACTTTGAGCCGCAGCAATGGCAAGAACGATTTCAATGTTTCTAACGTGCTCGGTTCAGGGGTGGAAGTTTTACGGGAATCGCTGCATCACCGTACATCACAGGCCGCTAGAAGACGGTAATTTTATTGCATTCGCCCGGAGCCTTGCCCTTAATCGCTGTGTCACTTTGAACTAAGCAATCCGGCTTCACTCGCATGCAATGAGGACACGATGAGAAAAACCTCTTTCGCGACAACCCTCTGTTTATCTCTTGCACTCATTATTGGAACAAGTCTGCAGGCTGAAAGTAAGCTCCTATCGGCCTACATCTCCGATTCGCCAAGTTCGTCGGTTCCTGCATGGATCGCCAAGGATGCAGGCCTGTTCAAGAAATACGGTTTGGATGTCGACCTGGTCTTCATCGACGGCAGCACCCGTGGCATACAAAGCCTTCTCGCGGGTGATCTGAGCTTTACCGAGGCGGTGGGAACTTCGGCGATCAACGGCAGAATCGCCGGGGGCGATATCGCGATTGTTAACGGTGTGGTCAATACGTTGCCTTATTACATCGTCGGCAAAGGCAACATCAAATCCCGTGAAGACTTGAAAGGGAGAACGGCCGCCGTGCACATCCCGGGAACGGCAGCCGATTTTGCTCTCCGCCTGGCTCTGAAACAGGTCGGCATTCCTTATAATCAAATCAAAGCGATCACTGTGGGCGGCGGTCCCGCGCGCATTGCTTCGGTGATCGCGGGTCAGACCGATTTCACCATCGTCAGCGATGCCGAGAAGATTCAAGGAGAGCGTAACGGCCTCAAGGTGGTGATCGATATGGCAGCTCTCAAAGTGCCGTTTCTTTATACTTGCACGGTAACGAGCAGGCAAATGATTCGCGAGCAACCCAATGCGGTCCAGCGGATGGTCGAGGCGATTGCAGCCGGGGTTCAGTTCTTTAAAGCCAACAAAGAGGAATCGATCAAAATCATGAACAAATATACTCGCGGCGCCAACCGGGAGATTCTCGAAGGAGCTTATTCAGCATACAGCCAACTTTTCGTCGAGGATACCTATCCCACCTTGGAAGGATTGAGGAACACTCTTGAGGTGCAATCGTCATGGGATCCCAAAGCGGGTAAGGCCAAGGCAGAGGATTTTGTCGATCTGCGCTTTGTCGATCGACTGAGAAGCAGCGGCTTCATCGACAAACTCTACGGCCGCAAGTAAACGGCTGATAAACTGCGGCCGCCGGCCGGACTTGAGACGATGCAGGACCTCCAACCTAATAAGGAGGACAGATCACGATGTTGCGAACCTATAATAACGTAAGTGTTCCTTCGTTCATGTATGGCACGGCGTGGAAAAAAGAAGCCACGGCGCGATGCGTGTTGCTGGCCGTCGAGTCAGGCTTCAACGCCATCGACACCGCCAATCAACTAATCCACTACCAGGAGGCTCTCGTGGGCGAAGCGCTGAAGTCGCTCGAGCAGCAGGGCGCCAAGCGCGACAGCCTGTTTCTTCAGACCAAGTTTACTCCAGCCGGGGGTCAAGACCATCGGACGCCTTACGATCCCAGCGCCGATCTCACCACGCAGGTCAACCAGTCGCTTGCCAGCTCATTGAATCACCTGGCTACGGACTATATCGATTCCTACGTTTTACACGCTCCCTTTTCGCGGCGCGGTTTGGGAGAAGCGGACTGGGAAGTGTGGTCGGCAATGGAAGCGCTTTATGAATCGAGGAAAACCAAAATGATCGGCGTTAGCAACATTGCCGCCGGGCAACTCATCGAGCTATGCCGACGGGCGAATCATAAACCGATGGTGGTACAGAACCGATGTTTTGCCGCGCTCGCATGGGACAAACAGATCCGGGAAATCTGCCAAGCCGAGGACATCATCTATCAGGGTTTTTCGCTGTTAACGGCGAACAGGGAAGTCCTTGTCGATTCCCAGGTACAAAAAATCGCCAGAAGTCAAGGCGCTACTTCCGCGCAGATCATCTTCCGCTTCGCCATACAGGTCGGCATGCTGCCGTTGACCGGAACGACGAGCCAACAACACATGAGAGAAGATCTGGAGGCCGAACGGCTTACCCTGTCCAGCGATGAGATCGAGCTGATCGAAACCATCGCGGTGTAAA
This sequence comes from Binatia bacterium, assembly GCA_036378835.1. Classification (GTDB taxonomy): domain Bacteria; phylum Desulfobacterota; class Binatia; order UBA9968; family UBA9968; genus WHTF01. The sequence goes on from DASUVS010000063.1 coordinate 5,320, forward strand.
TCCCCTGCGTTTATCTTATGTCAGTACGATAGAGATCGCATTTAGAATCGCACCAATTCTCTGACGTTCGCACTCCTGGCAATGAGGACTTGCGCGCGACAAGTTACAAGACACGTGGTTATGATTCTACCTGGCACTTTGTCAGACATGCTTAGGAATTATTTCGTTAAGCTAAGGCCAGCGGCGGATGTTCCTGCTGCGCGCGGCGGCTTTGAATTCCTCCGGGTCCGCCTACGAGGATGGTTTAAGTAAATTGCCGATGGCTTTCGATGAGCTTCTCGAAAGCAGCTTTGTCTTCGTCTCGAACAGTCGTGGCGAATTTCGCGTCACTCCGTCGCCAACGCGTGAGCCACGATGGCCCTAACAATCGCGGCGAGAGCGGATGATCCTTCGATCCGCTCACAGTGGTAAAAGCGATCGTCGTATCCGACTTCGGGCCCGTGCCGATGCCTTGCGCGACAAAAAAGCCGGCCGCCAGGAGAGCTACTCTCACGGCAGTCGCAGCCGAGTACGTGTAGAGTTCCGCCGGCTCGCCCCGGCAATGATCGAAAATCCGCGAAAACGTCTCGACGGTCCAAAGCGCGGCGTTGGTCTTGTACGAGAACGGATCGTAAAAAATAAGCTTGGGAGCTTTGGCTGATTCCATGACATCGGCGAAGTTGCCCTCGAGTAGTTCCCACTCCAGCAGGTTGGAAGTGTGTTCCCATTTTGCGCTTTCAAGAACCCTGCGTGGCGCGCCGTGCCGAAGATGAGGGAAGCGGCTGGGATTGGTCAGAGCAAGCCGGAGCGGATCGAAATCCCATTCGAAGCTGACCAGGCGCAACCTGCGAAGCGCCTGCGCGCCTTGTTTCGCCAAGCTTGTTTCAAAGCAGTGAATCACCGCCATGGCGTTGAACGCGGCGCCGAGGCCGACATCCCAGATGACGAGCTCGTTTATTTCGCTCTCCTGTTTCATTAACCGCGCGGCAAGGCACGACTGCTCCACATAGAGTCTATGGGCCTCGGCATCCGGAGCATTCACCGAGTGCATGATCTCGCCCGAGCTGATCTGGCGGATGCTGGAGAAACCTTCGGCAAACGTGCGGATTTCATAATCGCCCATGCGGGTAGACTGCGATGCCTTGGCGCTTCGCGGGCGCCTCACGGGATTGTCTTCATCGCTGCGCGTGAGCTCGGATCGTTTGGTCTCGTAATAAGCCAGAAACACATCCGCCAAAATACTCTGTCTCATCTCGCTCATCAGGCGCTGATAGAAAGTCAAATTGTGAATCCCTAGAAGATGCCATCCCAAAAGTTCGTCGCACTTGATCAGATGGTGAATGTAGCCGCGCGAATGCTGTCGGCAGCTGCGGCAATCGCAGCGGGTATCCAGAGGTTCTTGTGAAAACTTATGCACCGACCTGCGCAGCTGAAGCTTGCCGTGCGAGGTGAACGCCACTCCCCGCCGCGCCAGTTGCGAGGGGACGATACAGTCGAACATATCCACGCCGCGATGAACGCTCTCGAGAATGTCGATGGGCGTGCCCACCCCCATTAAATAGCGCGGGAGATTTTCCGGCAGGTGACCGGCGACCAGCTCCGTCACATCGTAGCGCTCGTGATGAGATTCGCCTACGGCCAAACCTCCAATCGCCAGCCCGTCAACGGCGAGCCCGCTTGAGAATTCGGCGCTGATCCTTCTGAGATCGGCATGGCAGGCTCCCTGAACGATGCCGAACAGAGCTTGGCGCGAATCGCCTCTGGCGCGCAGCGAACGTTGGGCCCACCCATGGGTGATCTCCATTGCCCAACGGGCCTGCGCATAAGGCGCCGTCGCAGGGATGCACACATCCAGAGCCATCATGATGTCGCTGCCGATGGCTTTCTGCATCTCGATACTCGATTCGGGCGACAGGAGATGCGACTGGCCATCGACATAACTTTGGAACCGAGCGCCTTCTTCATTGATCTCTCTCGACTGCGGCAGAGAAAAAATCTGATATCCACCGGAGTCGCTGAGCACCGGCCCATGCCAGTTCATGAAATTGTGAATGCCGCCGAAGCTCTTTAGGACGTCCATTCCTGGACGCAGCAACAGGTGATACGTATTGACCAGAAGCACCCGCGCGCCCGCCGCCGTTAAACTCTCGACTGTCTGGCCTTTGACGGTTGCCTGAGTTCCCACGGGCATGAAGATCGGAGTTTGCACATCGCCATGAAGAGTCGTGAACTTTGCCGCCCGTGCCTTGGATCCACTGGACTGCTTTTCCAGCATGAAGTTCAATTCGCCTTTCACGAATCCTGACTCCCCTACATGACAGATTTAAGTGCCGGGTCTACGGTCTTCATTGGCCATTGCTTGTCGATGGGTTGATGGATTGTGACGATCACTGTGCAGGCCGTTCCAGAGGCTCGTGGTGGCAAGATCCCGCATCTTCGAACGAAACGTTCGGCATGTTTTCGCCGCCGGCGCACGCCTGGTCAGCCGGATTAAGACTGTCGTTGAAGGGCGCGCAGAGCTTGGTGTCGCCGCGCATTATGATCGGCCAGGCAAATTCGCAGCCGACGCCAGATGCTGAACGGAATCGTAAAGCATCACCCGCGGACGAGCGCCCCCAATTTGCTGTTTCTAATTCTTCGCCGTCCATGGCGAGCCCACGTTGACCACTTCAATTTGCGGGTTCTCTTTGCGAAAATATTGAAGATGCCAATCGGACGCGAATAGCACGACGGTGTCACCGTTTTGATCACGGCACTGCAATACGCCGCTGCCCAGTGTCATTCGTTCGACGCTTTGGCTTTTGATCCAGCGAGCGCATGTAAATGGCAACCGCTCGATTCTGGCCTCGACGCCGTACTCTTGCCGTAAGCGAGACAAAACGACCTCGAACTGTAGGGCTCCCACTGCCGCGAGGATCGGCTCGCGGCGGGCGCCCCCTGCAGCATGCATGACTTGCACAGCCCCCTCTTCCTCCAATTGCGACAATCCCTTGTGGAACTGCTTATAACGGACGATCTCCTGGTTGATGAGAACCGCGAAGTGTTCCGGCGGAAAACGCGGAATGTCGATGAGCTCCGCCGGCTCTCCCGTAGTTACCGTGTCGCCAATAACGAACAGACCCGGATTGATGACGCCGATGATATCACCGGCAAACGCTTCCCGGACCGGCTCCCGTTCTCGGGCAAAGATCCGATATGCTCGCGCCAGGCGCACCTCCCGTTCCAACCGGGGATGATAGGCGGTCATATCTTTTTCAAAACGACCGGACAAAATACGCAGAAAGGCCATCCGATCACGATGCCGCGGATCCATGTTGGCCTGGATCTTAAAAACAAATCCGGTGAAGCAATCGGCGGTGGGCTGCAGCAGAGTTCCGTTCTTCTCAAATGCGCTGGGCTCCGGCGCGAGATTCAAGAGCGCCTCCAGGAATGGTTCGACACCGAAATTGTTGAGCGCGCTGCCAAAAAATACCGGCGTGAGTTCCCCTGCCAGAAATCGCCGCCGGTCAAAGGCATTGCCTGCTCCGGTCACAAGCGCAATGTGATCACGCAGCTCACTGCCGAGCATCTCGCCCAATAGCGCAGAAAGCGCTGGGTCGTCGAGGTTTCTGACCGCGACCGGGGCCCGCCACTGCCCGCGCTCGGTCCTTTCGAACTGGAGCACCCGGCGATGCTGCAGGTCATAGACTCCTTGGAATGTCGATCCCATCCCGATGGGCCAGTTCATGGGCGCTGTCGCGATTCCCAATACCCGCTCGATCTCGTCCATCAGTTCCAAAGGATCCCGGCCGAAATGATCCAGCTTATTGATGAAGGTCAAAATCGGAATGCCGCGCATCCGGCAAACTTGGAAAAGCTTCTCTGTTTGAGCTTCGATGCCTTTGGCGCTATCGAGCACCATGACTGCGCTATCCGCGACCATGAGAGTGCGATAGGTATCTTCGCTGAAATCCTGGTGCCCGGGTGTATCTAAAAGGTTAAGCCGGAATCCTTGATACTCGATTTCCAGGGCGCTTGCAGTAATCGAAATCCCTCGTTCCTGCTCCAAATCCATCCAGTCTGAAGTCGCATGGCGCTGATTTCTACCCGCGCGCACGGCGCCCGCTGTCTCCACGGCGCCGCCATACAACAAGAGTTTCTCTGTGAGAGTGGTCTTGCCGGCATCCGGATGCGAGATGATCGCAAAGGTTCGGCGGCGCGCGACCTCTTCTGAAAGGCGCGCCGCGCCGGTTTGTTCGGTTGCAAGTTCCATAGTTCCTCTTCGTGTTGATTAACGCTGGCTAGGATGGTTTCGACGGACCAAATTCGGTCCGGACACGCGGCAGAAAAGACCTAGTGATTTCCTAAGCGTGACGGATCAGATCAGTTCATTACATTGAAACTAAGCAGTATACAGTATTCTCGCGCGATACGCGATTCGAGGCAGGCAATGTGCTTCCTTGCTTCGCGTCTAAGGCAGATAAGTTTCCGTCGCATCAGTCTTCGGGCTCGGCAAAATCCAATTTGCTGCCACGCGCCCAACCTGCGTCGGTGTGGCGGAAATAGTCGGCGTGAGTCGACACAAACACCTTCAGATCGGCTCTCCAGGATAGCCGGCTCACCGAGATATTGGGATGCTGAATACGAATCACATTGAATGAGTTTGCCTCGCCCCGCACCCGCGAAGATAGAGCCGTGCCTGCCTGGATCATCAATGGCGAGCGACCACTAATCTTAAAGCGCAAAGCCGTCGGCTCGCTCAGACCGATATGCAGATGGCCGGCGAGAAACAGATCGATACCCAAGCCGGTAAGCTGCTGCATCGCTCTGCGGGCGCGACCGACCAATGCTTTATCCGGATACGCCTCGGGCAGATCGAAAGGATGATGGGTCACGACGATTTTGGTCACCCCATTGAAGGAGCCCAGCCGCTCTCGCATATGCCGAACCTGTCGAGAGTTGACCCGCCCGCCTTTGAAAGTTGCCGAACGCGCGGTATTGATCCCCAATACCGCGATCTCAGGATCGCTATAGAACGGTTGAAGCTCATCGCTGATATAGCGCCGATATCGGGTGAGCTTTAAAACGAAGCGGGCGAACAGGTTATACAGCGGGACGTCGTGGTTGCCGGGAACGACGATTTTCGGAAACGGTATGGCATCCAAGAATTCCCGGGCGGCGACAAATTGTTCTTTGCGCGCTCGCTGCGTCAGATCGCCTGACACCGCGACTACATCCGGCTGGATCCGTTCGAGCAAGCTCAGCAGAGGCAGGACAATTTCTTGACGCACAGTGCCGAAATGAAGATCGGAGAGATGAACCAGAGTACGCATAGATATTAGCGGCCGCTTTCTTCCTGGTCTGCAGGCACGATCACGCGCAACGCAGCGGGGTGTATGCAATAACGGAGCGGCAGTCTCATCACCACCACTTCGCCATCCAACGCCACTCGCAAACGTCTCCGCCGCGCCTCTACGGACACTTCTCTGACAGACATCGCATCGAAGTCACGCGTGTCGCCCAATCTGCCGAAAAGCGCAGCCAAGCCGATTTTGAGAAGCCGCCAACGACTCATTTCGCGCGTGACATACAAAAATAGTTTTCCACCGTTGAGAGATCTTCGGCTCCCCATATTCAGGCCCTGCAACTGGTATTCGTTATTACCGACAAAGACCATGGGCGTGCGACGTCTCAGTTCGCGAGCTTCGGTGCTGAGGCGCACTGTTAACAGCGGATATCGATGAATGATAATCAGCAGGGCGGACAAGAAAGCCAGCCATTTGCTCCGCCCTTGCGCTTGCTGTTGTTCGCGCTCATGCACGATACCGGGGTAAAGCCCCAGGCCGGAATTATTCAGAAAGTAGCGGCCGTTGACCTCGCCGATATCGATCTGCGCCAGCCGCTGTTGCGCTATGACATCCACGGCAGATTCGAGATCCAGCGGCATCCCGAGATCCTTTGCAAGATGGTTGAGCGTTCCGAGAGGTAAAATTCCCAATATCTTGTTGCTACCGACAAGTTGCGAAGCGACAGCATTAATGGTGCCGTCCCCGCCTGCGGCAACGACCACAGAGCCTTCGACCTTAATGGCGCGCCGAGCCAGTTCACCGATTTCCGCGCCGCTTCGCGCCAACTGGACCTCCGCTCGCAACCCTTTGGCAGTGAACATTTCAGCCAACTGCGGATAGACTGCAACGTCATCGGCTTTGCGCGCGCCAGCGTTGACGATAACAATAAAATCGGTCTCCATACCTCTACTGCTGCGTTCTCATGCTCTTAGTAAATCAACCTGGAGCATGCCCTGACAGCCTCAGGGCGGTTTCAGCCGCGACCAGCTCGGAGTATCTCCGACCAAGATCCAAGATCGCCAAGAAAGATGATTTCCGAACAAGCAGTCTTCGCGCGAGCAGATTCCGTTTCAAACCAGCTAAATATCCGCGTTCATCGAGTATTGGCCGAGTCGGCTTGTGAAGCCTCGAAAAAACTTTCCATTAAACACGCCGCAAGTCGCTCGCGCCGGGCATGGGGTCACTGCAAGCGCTGTTCGAGCGGCAAGGAAGCTGCGGCGTTTGTCGAGGCCGCGGAACTGCCCTCTAGCAGCGCAACCGGAAAATCGGAAAAAAGATCCCTCAAGTACAAGTATTTTTTTCCATTAGGTGTTTTATGAGCGGGCTGCGTTTCTCCGGTGAATACATTACTCCATGCCGCCGGGCTATCGGCGGGCAGCTCAAGCGCCGTGTCTTCCCATGTACCTTGCCTCCCCAAAGGCGCATTCTCGGCGGCAAAGACACCGGTTGGAAAGCGCGGAACCGCAATCACGGACCAAATGGCGCCATCATGCCGGGCGAAGGCGCAGACCCGGCTCGCGGCCGCGCCGGATACCGCGAGCGGAACGTAGTTGCCATTTTGGAACAACTCTGTTTGGCGCCGCCGAAAGTTCAACGCCTTATAAGTCAAAAACAACTTGATCCGGCCGTCCTCCCAGTGAGTCAGAAGATCCAGCAGTAAAGTTTTTAGACTCGCCTTCTCCCGTTCTTTGATGTCAGCGAGGAACTTGTCTCGCAGCTCGAAGTCCACCGGCTGGCGGTTATCCGGGTCAACGAAGTGAAGGTCCCACAACTCTGTTCCTTGATAGAGATCGGGCGCGCCCGGACACGTCAACTTGAGAAGTGTTTGCGACAAAGAGTTAAGCGCGCCAAAGCGCGCGATCTTGCGGGTCCATTGGCGCAGCTCGCCGAGAAAGGCATTGTCTTTCGATGGCTCGAGAATTCTTTCAATGAAGCCGAGAAAAGCATTTTCATAGTCGGTGTCGGGCTTGAGCCAACCGGTGTGCACCTTGGCTTCGCGCACCGCTTTGATCGTGTAATTTTTGATTCTTTCGATGAACCCGGCATGTTCCTCTACGGCCAGCGGCAAGGCCCCGGTCAGAGACTGATAGAGAAAATATTCATCGTTGCGGTCAGGAACTTCACGTCCTTTTACCAGGCGCTTATGCGGCCGGTTCATCTCGCCCCATGCGAAAACATGGCGCTCCCAGTCCTCAGGCAATTCCGACAGCACGTTGAGGCGGGCGCGCACGTCCTCTCCTCTCTTGGTATCGTGGGTTGAAGTGGCGTTGAGACTATGCGGCCACGCTTGCGCCCGCCGTAAGTTAAATTCATGAAATTCATTCGGGCTCAAGCCGAACCGGCTGGGATCACCGCCGACCTCATTGAGTGACAAGAAACGATTGTAAATGTACAAGGTGGTGTCTTCGAAGCCTTTCGCCATCAACGGTCCGGTTAATTGCTGCAGTCGCATGATGAAATCGATCCACTGGCTTTTTTCCTGCTCGCTTAGCTGGTCGCCCTTTTCGAGCATGAGAAATTTACCGATAAACGACAGCTCAAGAATCAACCCGGGGTTCACCTCCTTGGCCTTGCTCAGGGTTTCCTGCATGCGGTTTCGGTCTTCAGCGCCAAAGTTTTCATGGCTGATATAGCTTCGATAAACCGGAAAAAATGTCAAAACTTCAACCAGCGCGCGTTTCAAGCCATAAAGCGTGATATCGCCGCCAAAACGGTCCCGGCTCGAAACTCTTTTCAACAAATGCGCCAGTCGATCGACGTCACCGGCCATATAGCGGCCGATGATCAGACGTTTTTTCTCGCTGACGAGATCTGCGAACGCAACGTTGTGGCCGGTGAAGCGCCGGTACAATTCGCTGAACTTCTGCTCGTGATCGCTATCGCACAATAGTTGATTGACGAAGTTGGCGAATTCGTAGCCGGTCGTGCCGCATACCAGCCAATCATCCGGCAGGTTCTCGCGCATCTCCAAAATCTTTTCGACGACCACATAAACTTCTCCGACATTTTGCCGGATGCGCCTGAGATACGCGGCTGGATCGTAGAGCCCATCGATATGGTCGATCCGCAGCCCGGTGATCCTTCCGTCGCGAATCAGCCGAAAGATCAGCCGATGACAGAGCTCGAATGCATTGGCATCCTCTACCCTCAATGAGATCAGCTCATTGATATTGAAGAAGCGCCGGTAATTGATCTCTTCAGTGGCGACTTTCCAGAACGACAGCCGATAATACTGTTGCCCGAGCAGTTGATCTAAAGCATTGAACGTCTCAGGCGCGCCCGGCCGTCCGTTGAAGCGCGCGATATTTTCATCGAGAAAGTTCTTGATCTCTTCGTTGGTCGTGTACAGCTCCCACAGCATGTTCTTGACGAAAATGATTTGGTCCGCCCGCTCTCTTGCTTCTTCGCTGGACGGCAGATTTTTGAGTGTGTAAAGAACACCCAGAAGCTTGATCAGATCAGGGTCATGACGCCCCAACTTTCGTCGCAACGCGCCGAGGCTCGGCGTCAGGACCATGCTGTAGCATTCTATGTTGATCGGCAGCCGTAACTCAAAGTAATGCACCGCCAGTCCCTGAGCATCATACTTCAAGACAATTTCGCCGTCTTCCAGACATTGACCGTAGAATTTGCCCAGGCAAGGAGCCAGAACCTTGTGATGCATGTTCTCCATCGGGTAATCCCACTCGATGTCGAAATAATTGGCGTAAGCCGAGTTCAATCCATTCTCCAACACGTCCATCAGCATCCAGTTCTCGCTGTGAAAGGCCATGTGGTTGGGAACGATATCCTGGAGCCAGCCCATCCCCTGCCGCTGTATCTCGCCAGCTAATTGATCGAACTGCGCTGCGCCACCCAGCTCGGGGTTTATCTCGTTCGGGTCAACGACATCGTATCCATGAAGGCTTCCCGCCCGGGCGCGAAAAATCGGCGAAGCATAGACGTCGGAGATACCTAGATCTCTAAGATACAACACTACTGCTTTTGCGTCGGCGAAAGTGAAGTTCCGGTGGAACTGCAACCGGTATGTGGCAATGGGAATTCGCATGATGGAGTCTTTAGTTAGCGCCTGCGCGCCAACGGCATCGGTAGGGCCTCATGACTGTCGAATAATCTAAACAAAGCCAACGAACGCCCCTCCAGATTGTAGTTGGCGCCCTTGCTCACCCGCCGGGTCCGCCGCGCCATCCCCTCGCGAGTGTCGAGAACTACCTGCCATTGCGCTTTCGCGCTGGGACCCGGCAGCATGAACGCGACCCGTTGATGGTGCGCGTTCAACAGGAACAAGAATGTATCGTCGGTGATCCGATTGCCGCGGCCGTCGAGTTCGTCGACAGCGTCGCCCGAAAGGATTAAACCGACGCAGCGGTTTTCCGCATCGTTCCAATCTTCTTCCGTCATTTCTTTGCCGTCGCAGCGGAACCAGCTCAAATCCTTGACTGCTGTGCCACGGATACTGCGCCCCTGAAAGAAATGGCGCCGGCGCAAAACCGGATGATCGTGAAACAATTGAATCAGCCCGCGCGTAAATTCCAACAACGATTGCCGCCGCGGATCAAGATTCCAATCGACCCAGGAGATCTCGTTGTCCTGGCAATAACCATTGTTATTGCCGCTTTGCGAGCGGCCTATTTCATCGCCGGCGAGAAGCATCGGCACGCCTTGGGATAACAGCAGAGTGGCCAAAAAGTTTCTCTTCTGCCGCTCTCTCAATTCGATGATCGCAATGTCGTCGGTGGGGCCTTCCGCGCCACAATTCCAGCTTGAGTTGTCGTTGTGGCCATCGCGATTGTCTTCGCCGTTGGCTTCGTTGTGCTTGTCGTTGTAACTGACCAGGTCGTGCAAAGTAAACCCATCGTGCGCGGTAATGAAATTGATGCTCGCGTGGGGCTGACGATCGCTGGTGCCGTACAAATCGCTGCTGCCGGTCAAGCGATACGCCATGCTGCCGACTTGTCCGCTGTCGCCTTTCCAGAAGCGGCGCACGGTATCGCGGTAGATACCGTTCCATTCCGCCCATAGAGCCGGGAAGTTGCCCACCTGATATCCGCCTTCGCCGAGATCCCATGGTTCGGCTATGAGTTTGACTTGAGAGATCACCGGGTCCTGATGAATAATATCGAAGAAGGCGCCGAGCCGGTCCACGGCATGAAGCTCGCGAGCCAGAGCGGAGGCCAAATCGAAACGAAACCCGTCGACATGCATCTCCTGAATCCAATAGCGCAAACTGTCCATGATCAAACGCAGGACCGCCGGATCAGTGGCATTGAGCGTATTGCCGCAGCCGGTGTAATCCATGTAGTAACGCCGATCGTTTTCCACCAGCCGATAGTACGATGCGTTGTCGACGCCGCGAAAAGACAATGTCGGCCCCAGCTCATTGCCTTCGGCGGTGTGATTGTAAACGACGTCCAGAATGACCTCGATATCCTCGCGATGCAGCGTCTTGACCAGGGTTTTGAATTCCGCCACCTGCTGCCCCAACACGCCGCTGCTCGAGTAGCGCGCGTCAGGGGCAAAAAAGCCGATGGAATTGTAACCCCAGTAGTTCGTGAGGCCCCGATCGATCAGCTGCCGGTCGGCGACAAATTGATGCACCGGCATCAACTCTACCGCAGTGACGCCCAGAGAATGAAAATATTCGAGCACTGCCGGACAGGCGAGCCCCGCATAGGTGCCTCGTAACCGCTCCGGCACTCCGGGATGGCGCGCGGTAAAGCCCTTGACGTGAAGCTCGTAAATCAATGTCTTGTGCCATGGCGTGCGCGGCGCCACGTCGTTGCCCCAGCTGAACGCCGGATCTACCACCACGCACTTCGGCAGACCAACGCTGCTATCGCGCCCGTCCGGCGCCAGATCCGCATCGGGATGACCGATGGGATAACCGAACAGCTCATCGCCCCACTTGATCGTTCCGGCAATCGCCATGGCATAAGGATCCAACAGCAGCTTCGCGGGATTGAAGCGATGGCCTTGTTCGGGTTCGTAGGGGCCATGCACCCGATAACCATAAAGCTGTCCGAGGCGAACTTCAGGGAGATAGATATGCCAGACATGCGCGGTCTTTTCTCTTAGCGGAATGCGGGCGCTCTCTTTACCCTCTGCCGAATCGAACAAACAAAGCTCGACTCTTTCGGCATTCTCGGAGAACAGCGAAAAATTGACCCCCGCGCCATCCCATAGCGCTCCGAGTGGATAAGGTTTGCCCGGCCAGAGTTTCATAGGGTGCTTGCTTCCTTCCAGTTGTACTCGATTGGACCGGCGTGAAAGAGCGCGAAGCTCCAAGCGCTGATCGATAAGGACAATTCTGCGCCGCCTTGCAAAATTTCCGGCAGACGAGTGCCCGGCCCATCCCACTTCGACGCGGCGGAATCCAAAATCTTCCGCCAATTTCCGTCAGGAATAACCGGCGCGAGCGAAGCCTCGCCGCCACTGAAATTATAAAAGATCAGATTGGCTTGATCGCCATTCCAACGCCGCATCAACATGACTCGCGGCTTGTCGTACGCGCTAACTTCGCACTGAGCTTTGCTCAAGCGCGCCAGAGGCGCCAGCGTTTTACGCAATCTAATCAACTCACGATAAAATCCGCGCAGAGTTCGATGACTGCCCTCCTGGCGCAATTGATGATTTAACTTGGCACGGCGAAACGTCGCTGGATCCTGGGGATCCGGCGGTTCGAGATTCCATTCGAAGGCGGCGAATTCCTCCCGCCGGCCCTTCCGTACCGCTTCGATGAGCTCGGAATCCGAATGGCTGATAAAATATTGAAATCGCGCCTCTTCACCGTACTCTTCGCCCATGAATAAAAGCGGAATGAAAGGCGATAACAATACCGCGCCGGCCGCCAACTTGAGCTTCTCGAACGAGACCAGCTCGGTCAGTCGCTCCCCCAGCATGCGGTTACCGATTTGATCGTGGTTTTGTGAAAAGACCACGAAGCGCTCGGCGGGTATGTCGCGCGTCGAGCTGCCGTGTCTGCGGTCGCGGTATTTCGAATACTCGCCGGAGTATACATAACCCTCCGTGGAGGCTTTGACCATGTGGCGAAACTCCCCGTAGTCGCGATAGTAACCGGTCCTCTCGTCGGTCAAGAGGGTGCGCAAAGCATGATGAAACTCATCATTCCATTGCGCGTCGAGGTTGTAGCCGCCGAGCTCGCGAGATTTGATGTAACGGACGTCGTTGGCGGCGGTTTCAGCAAATAGAAAAACCTGCCGATTAAGCTCCTTGCGCAGTTCGTGAATATGCAGGCTAAGCTCCGCCAGGAAATGCATCGGCGAGTGATCGAGGATCTGGTCGGCCGCGTCCAGGCGCAACGCGTCTATGTGAAATTCACTGATCCAGTATTGCGCGTTATCAAGAAAGAACCGGCGAACATGATCGCTTGCGGCGCCGTCCAGATTGAGCGCCAGGCCCCATGGGGTTTTGTAGCGCGAGGTGAAATAGGGACCGTAATCCGCCAGGTAATTCCCCTCCGGCCCGATATGGTTGTAAACGACATCGAGGATCACCGCCAAACCGCGCTGGTGACAGGCATCGACAAGACGCTTTAATCCCTCCGGGCCGCCGTAAGAATTTTGCACCGCGAATGGATAGGCGCCGTCGTAGCCCCAGTTTCGCTCGCCAGGGAACTGCGCAAGCGGCATCAGCTCAATCGCGGTCACTCCGAGATCACTGAGCTGAGCTAAATGAGGGATGATCGCCTCGAAAGTTCCTTCTTCTGTATAGGCCCCGACATGAAGCTCGTAGACAAGATACTTATGCAGCGGCAAGCCAAACCACTGTTCATCGTTCCAGGTAAAAGATCGATCGACTACTTGCGACGGGCCATGGACTCCTTCCGGCTGAAATCTGGAGGCCGGATCCGGCCGTTCGGTTGCATGATTTAGCCGGTAGAAGTACTGCGCGCCGGGGCCAACGTTTTCTACCTCGGCGCGAAAGTAACCATCGCCAACGTTCACCAGAGGGACAATCCGTTCAGACGAGCCGAGAAGCCGCAAGTCGACCGCGGATGCATTCCTGGCCCAAACCAAAAACAAGCAGCGGTTACCGGCTAAACAGCGCGCGCCGATCGCAGCGTTAGCATCAGCCTTAGAGTCAAAAGAGAGGGGATGAAGTGAGTCATCCGAGCTTTTCATGATAATACCGATAAAATCTAATTTGCCGCCAGGGTCGCGATTTCGTCTTCAAAAGATCTCTTGAATGTACTTGGTAAGTCTCCCTAACTCAAAGGGCACTGAACAAACCTGACAATGACAGCATATTCGCCGGCGGATGAGTCCGGCTTTACGCGGTGTGCCCGATACCTGCGGAATCCACGACTGGTCTTAACATCGTAAACACCTTCTATGGTCACTACCTTAACTATGGCTTTGACGACACACAGTTTCGCGCGGTCACCGAGGATCGAAGCGCTCGACGCTAAACTCGGAGAACGACGGATAACTGTTACTCACGAAGAGTTCGCATCGGAGGACGATCGGGATGCGTCGGCGAGCTTGAACGGTCAGGGAGGAATGTTTGTGGTTATCGAATTCTTGGAAAGCTACAGCTAGAGCGAGTCATTGACGTGCTGGATCTCTTTCTTGTCCGGCTAGCTTAGAGTGAAGTATAGAAAGCGCCTAAAATAAGTCGACGAAACAATCGGAGGTGATTTGTGAGATCGGAGTCACTAAGAAAAGCGTGGAAAAGGCATGGCGCGTGTTCATGCCTGTTTCGAAACGCGTTTCAGGGAATTCTCACCTTCTCGATCGAGGAGAGACGATGGGGGCAGACAAATCGTAAAGGAACTGCCGCAATTTGGGTCGCTCTCGACTGTAATGTTGCCGCCCATTAAGTGGATCAGCCGGCGGCAAATCGCTAGTCCCAATCCCCATCCTTTGTTGATGTCACGCCGCGGATCAGACATTTGGGCGAACTCATCAAAGATTCGCTCCAGATTCGCGGGAGCGATACCGACACCCGTATCACGGACTCGGATCATCGCGCCGCGCGCTTGCGTTACCTCAACGTGCAATGTCACGCTGCCGGTCGCCGTGAATTTAATCGCATTACTCACTAGATTTGCGAGAACGCGCGCGAGCTTAATTTGGTCCGTCCGCAGCCAAATAGAAAACGGCGGCGGCTCAGCTATCAACCGCAGGCCCTTGGCTTGCGCCAGCGGCCGTAGCTGTTGGCACTCCTCCAACAACAGCTCGTTAAGCGAGAAATTGCTCTCGTTCAAATGAACCTGACCCGAATCGATGGAAGAGAGATCGAGAATTTCGGAGAGCAGGCTCGTAAGCGACACAGCGCTCGCGTGAAGGTCTTCTGTCAGGCCTAGAACGTCAGAATTCAACCCGCACTTTTCGATCGTTCGCTGCATCAGTTGCGCGATCAAATTGATGGAGTTAACCGGCGTCCGGATATCATGCGAAACCGACGCGAGGAGCTGGGTTTTACGGCGGCTGGCTTCTTCGGCCTCGCCGCGGCGCCGGTCAAGTTCCTGGTTTTTTTCCGTGATCTGCTTTTGCGCCAACTCAAGCCGTTCATTTTGGTACTTCAGCGCTCGCCGCTGCACCTCGATGGCATCGACGGCGAGAGTCCAGGCGTGAAGGAGACCGGCCGTAATAACCAGGGCTACGGCCGCAAGCACGCGATTTATGAAAAGAGCCTCATTCAGGCGGAAGAGACCTGCAGGAATCTGAACGGAGTAGACGGCGAAAGTCATGGAGATGAGGAGCAGCGCCAATGTCCAGATGAGCCGCCGGTTCCGCGTGGCCGCCGCGAGCACCAGAGGCAGAGCGTAGACAATTGAAACGTTGAGTTGAATCCAAGTACTCCAGTCGATGAATACTTCGACTGCCGCCAGCAGAATCGCAAGAACAGCGGTCAGCCGAACAGGGCGCTCTGCGAGGAATCGCCAGCAGTGTTTGACGCTTTGCATTTCTTCTGGAGTGTTTGCAGCTCGTTTGCCCTTGCAATTGCGCTCATCACCGAGCCACACGAATGTAATGAGATGAGTTATGGAGTAGCGCAGCGAAAAGTCGGTGTCAAGCAAAGTGCATCACGAAGCGGCGCCGACGAGTGACTAAGCACAGGCCGCAAGACCGCACCGGCGCTCCCGATAACGCTTCGCTCACATAACGGCTATTGCTTCTTGTCGAAGCCGAACCTATAGCGAAGCAACGCCAAGTCCTACCGTCAGAGTCGACAGATGGTGAGCTAGGCCTTTTGGCTGTAGCAGGCAAAGAACTGATGTCGGGTGAAACAATCGCAGCGTTTCAGATGTTTTAGTTGTGTCATCTCGGTAAGCCTCGGATCCTCTTGAGCTTGCGCCGCAAGGTCGTGCGGCTGATACCTAGCTGGCGCACCGCTTCGCTTAATCCTCCGGCGAACTTGAGTGTGGTGAGGATTCTCTGCCGCTCGAGATTCTCTTCCCCCGGAGCATTTAGATCGATGAACTCATCTGTCATGCCAACGCTACCAATCTCTTGAGGCAGGTCATCCAAGCCGAAATGCTGACCTCTGCATAACACGAAAGCGTGCTCGATGGCGTTCTCGAGCTCTCTAATGTTACCGGGCCAGCTATAATGCATCAGGGCAGCCATCGCTTCATGAGTGCCACCGAGTGGAGTTTTTCCGGTTTGTCGATTGAACTTCTCGATGAAGTGCTGAACCAGCAGCGAAATATCGTCAACCCGTTCTCTCAAGGAAGGCAGGGTGATGCTCACGACTTTTAGCCGATAGTAAAGGTCATCCCGGAAGCGGCCCTCTCGCACCAGTTCCCAGCGATTCTTATTGCTGGCAGCGATCACGCGCACGTCGACTTTGTTCGTTTTACTCTCGCCGACCCGCTCGAACTCTTTTTCCTGAAGGACGCGAAGCAGTTTTACCTGTACCGGCTGGCTGACATCGCCGATCTCGTCCAGGAAGATTGTGCCGCCATCGGCCAACTCAACGGCCCAGTTTTGCGTGTGAGGCTCCAGTGAAGGCGCCTTTGATGTGCCCGAGGAGTTCACTCTCGAGAAGAGTCTCGACCAAAGACGCGCAGTTAACGGTTACAAATGGATGATTTCGCCGCGGACTTTGCTGATGGATTGCGCGCGCTACCAATTCTTTTCCGGTTCCACTCTCGCCGTGAACAAGCACCGAAGCGGTGGAATCCGCTACCTGCTCGATCAGCCCGTAGATCTCTCTCATTCGGTGGTTTTTCCCGACGATGGCGTTGAAGGCGGATTGGCCTTTTAGCTGCTCGCGAAGCTCATGTATTTGCTGGATATCACGTAACACGAGAACTACGCCACCGACTCGTCCGGCGCACATGTGCACTCGGACGTCGCTGGAGCTCGGCGGCGGACTATCGTGAATTAGCGCGTGTGTGTGTATGACTTCCCGCCGCGGTCATTCACCAGCCGATGGGCATGTAGGTTGCTTCCGAATGTTCTAGAGAAGAGTGTATAGACGGCCACAATACAATCTGAAACGGTCGTTTGTAGAAAAGTTGTAGCGGACAATTATTGCGGAAAAGAGGATCTGTATGAAAACGCTGAAAAGAATCCTTGTTGGTCACGACCTCAGGGAAGGTGGAGAAGTGGCTGTACAGTCGGCAGCCGCACTTGCGGAACGATGTGGTGCTGCGCTGCGACTGGTGCATGTGGTCGAGCCGCTCGATTCCTATCAAAGGATCTCTCATCCGCTGACTTCTCCTTACCCGGTTGAGGAAATCGCAGAGAAAATTGGAGCAAGACTGAAAGCCTTGGTGGCGGGCGCGGAGCTTGCCGGCTTGGAAACGGAATACGAGGTGCGCACGGGAAGCTCTTTTGTCGAGCTTATCCTTGCCCAGCGCGCCTGGTTCGCTGACATGATTGTGGTCGGTGGCGCATCCCAACCGGAAGAGCCTTACTCTCCCAGTACCAGCGAGCGGCTGATGCGCAAAGCCGATGTTCCCGTAATGGTTGCGAAAAGCCGTCTCAGTACTGAAGCTAAAACATTCTTGGTCGCCACCGATTTCTCCACAGGCGCCAGACAGGCGGCCGAGCAAGCGTTCATGCTGGCAGAGAATTTTCACGGCCGTCTGGTTTTTTTGCATGTGTTTGATCGGCCCTCGTATATGGTTACCTATGTCCACGAGTTAGGTGTGTCGCTGCCGGTTCCGCCTCCCACGCCTGAACAGATGGAGCCTGAATGGGAAGCTTTCCTCTCCGGTTTGCCGTTAGAGAAAGTCGAGTGGGAGAAATCTTCTATCGAAGGCCATCCGGCCACAGCTATTGTTCGTCATGCAGAGCAAGTCAAAGCCGATCTTGTCGTAATGGGTACACACGGCAGAAGCGGCTTACCCTATATTCTCCTGGGCAGCGTAGCCGAGAAGGTAGCACGTGCAGCGTCTTGCCCGGTCCTTACCATTAGGCCGGAGGCTTTTCAGTTCCAGATGCCATGACGGGTGCCGAGCTTAAGCTGTACTTTCCTGAGCTTCAGGATTCCAGACTGTTCTTAGGATCAGGATTTTTCGTGGAATCTAGCTGGCGTGAAGTAAAGATTAAAGTAAGGCGGCGGATACTTCCGCCAGACAATTCACTGAAGACCGCTCAGCAGATCCTTTCTGACAACCACCCTTTGAGCATCGCGATACCGTGGGTCTTCGCTCTCGATTTTCATACCGAGGGTCTTCCTTGCTCGTGGGTATATACACTTCGTCATCAACATTTTCGTGCACCTTAATGATCTTGCCGCTGACGTGCCCGGCGTCCGAATTCCAGGTTACGTGATCGCCGACCTTACATCTTCTAGTCATGTTGGCTTCGACTCCAACCGCAGCGATTACGCCGATCAATCAACCGTGGCATTCCTGAATCGTTTTGCTGGAAGAGTCGGCGGCTCTCAAGCCGGCGATGGTCCTCTCGAACTCGACTTCCGCCCGCAGCCCCTCCAAATCCCGGTGAATCAGCGCGACCGCCAATTTCCTGCCCCCGTTCCAATACGTGATCGTGCAGTCTCGCGCATCAAGCTGTCCATCGATTTCGGCTTTATCCCATCGTTCAGCATGGCCGACATAAGCGAGACCGAAATCGTATTGCTCGGTCCAGAAGAACGGGACAGCCTCGAAACGTTCCCGTCGACCCAATATGTTGCGCGCGGCAGTCTGCCCCTGGCGTTGCGCAACAACCCAGTGTTCGATACGAATCCGCTCCCCAGTGAGTCGGTCCGGCCAACGGGCGATGTCGCCGGCGGCAAATATTCCGGGAATACTCGTTTCCAGGTACTCATCCACCGCGATGCCACGATCTATGACCAGCCCTGCCTCTTGCGCCAGTGAAATCGCCGGTCGCACGCCGATGCCGATGACCACGAGATCGGCCGGGAGCGTTACTCCATTCTTCAAGACGACCTGGCGCGCGTCAATCGACGCGGCGGTTGTGCCGAAATGAAACGTCACACCATGTTCTTCATGGAGTTTTCGGATGAAATTCCCGACATCGGCTCCGAGGACCTTCCTCATAGGGCATGTGTCTCGGCCGACCACAGTCACTTCGAGATTTCGCGCTCTAAGGGATGCCGCGACCTCAAGTCCGATGAAACTCGCGCCGATCACCACCGCCCGGCGCGCAGCCAGAGCCTTATCGACAAGAACGCGGCTGTCGGCCAGCGTACGCAAGTAATGGACGTGCGGCAGGTCGCCGCCCGGTATTTCGAGCCGCACCGGCTCGGCGCCAGTGGCAAGCAGGAGGGCATCATAAGCATACCGGCTTCCGTCCACGAGCTCGACGTGTCGGCTGGCTGGATCGATCGTGCCGACGCGCGCCCTCAGCTTCACATCGATATTATTCTGTTTGTAGAAGTCCGTAGACCGAAGCGGGTTTGACTCCGCGGACGCACTGCCCGCGAGATAGCCTTTCGAAAGATTGGGACGGTCATAAGGCAGCGACTCATCTGCGCTCAGCAGGGTGACACGGCCGCGGTAACCGTCTATGCGGAGCATCTCCGCAGCGGCATTGCCCGCCGCGCCACCACCAACAACCACGATCGACCGCGGTACGCCGGTCGCCGCTGGTGTAGTCGCTTGCTGGCCTGTACTTTTGATTCTTTCTCGCACATACACCGTGCCGTCTCGCTGTTCGACGCGCCAACAGGAGACGGGATTTAACGCCGGCGCGCGCACGGCCGCCCCGGTCCGCAAGCTGAAACAGGCGTGATGCCAGGGACATCGAACCGTATCTTCGACAAGCAGTCCCTCGTTGAGCGGCGCCCCGTAATGCGTGCACGCGTTACCGATCGCGAACAACTCGTCGCCCCGCCGCGCGAGCAGCGCCGCTTCGCCGTGCGCATGGCCGAGCAACATGGCGCCGTCGGCAATCGTCGAAAGTGCGATCCCCTGCACGAGATCAGGTCCACTCAATTCCGGTTTTACTTCGGTCATTGAATTCTCCCTACGAACAGGCCTGAGATAGCGTCTCAGGTCACTGTTATTTCCTTACTTGCTTGAACAGACCTCTTCTTCACGAGAACGCTTTTTGACGCGACACACGCTAATAGATCCTTCCAGGACTCCTCGAAAGATCGGATGCCGTCGCTCTGGAGATCAGCGGCAAGCATTTCCTCATGGACACCCTCCCGGGTAAATTCGGCGAGCACGTCTTCGGCGTCGCCGCCATCGGTCGGCAACACACCTTTTACTTGACCGTGCTCCGCGAAGGCGTGCAAGGTCTTTTCTGGCATCGTGTTGATCGTATCCGGCGCCGCGAGCGCTTCGATGTACAAGATCTCTGAGGCGGCCGGGTCCTTCGTGCCGGTGCTGGCCCAGAGCAAGCGTTGCGGCCGGGCTCCGGAGCCGGCAAGTTTTCGCCAACGCGGCGACGCCAGAAGGTCGCGATAGGCCTTATAGGTGCGCTTGGCGATCGCAATGCCGAGCCGGTTGCGCAGCCGATCTGGAACCCTGTCCTTGATGGCTACGTCCCAGCGGCTGACGAAGAGCGATGCCACCGAATCCACTTTCGGATCAAGGCCCGCGGCGATGCGGCGCTCGATGCCGCGCATATAGGCCTCGGCTGCCGCGGTATATTGCTCCCGCGAAAACAGCAGTGTGACGTTTATCGGCACGCCCGCAAAGATCGTCTCCTCGATTGCCGGAACGCCTTCGCGCGTGCCTGGAATCTTGATGAAGAGATTGGGGCATTGCGCGCGCTCATGAAGTTGTACAGCCGATTTGATGCTGCCCTTTGTGTCA
The DNA here is from genome assembly GCA_036378835.1 of Binatia bacterium. Classification (GTDB taxonomy): domain Bacteria; phylum Desulfobacterota; class Binatia; order UBA9968; family UBA9968; genus WHTF01. Next base: position 25,831 of record DASUVS010000063.1, read on the forward strand.
TCGGCCAGCAACGGAGACACCTCCAATGAAACCCAGCCATCAACCCCACTGGTGGCGTCGTGGATAGGACGGAACAGGCCGGCTGCCCGGATCAAATCCTCTAAGGCCAGCTCATAGAACAACTCCTCGCCCGATTTACCCCGAACCGTCTGTTCACGGATCGCATCGTCGTAGAAGCGCCCCGCCCTGATCGCCTTATCGAAGATGGTTGGATTGGAAGTTACCCCGGTCACCGCAAAATCGTTGATGTAGCGGCCCAGTGTGCCGCTGGTCAGAAGCTCGCGGGTAATATTGTCGAGCCATAGGCTCTGGCCGAGATCGTGTAGATCGTGCAATCGTTGCGTCGTCTTCATTCTTCCTCCCAGCGTGCAACGCGGCGTTTGCTGCGCCAAGCGTCGAGCATGAGTCTTAAGATTGCTTGATGCGGGCGGCTTTATTCTTCGCGCTTGGCTAACCTGGCAAGCGCAAGCGCCCCAAAAGAGAGACCGAGATCGCGCAACGCCACATCAAAATACCCGGGCACCAGCAACAAATTTACAATGATACCCCAAAGCCAGGCGGTGACGATCAAGGCGCCGAGCTTCGGTTTCACCGCGACCAGAATGCCGGCAATGATTTCGATGACTCCTATGGCCATCATAAAACCCGCCGGATCGATCCCGGTCCACCGCGGCACCAGCGGCGTGAGATATTGAGTCCAGTCCACCAGCAAATTGGAAAACTTATCGAGTCCGGCGATGATCGGTGCGACGGTGAACCCGAACTTCAGAATCATATAAGCCTGATGCGCGTAGTCTGTTTTTTCCTCCGCGACGACATAAGGCTTGGGCATTGGACGAGCCATTTTGTTCCTCCTGCGAAAGTATTTTATGGATGCCGTTCAAGCATCTATGCAGATCTCACCGCAATGAAGATGCCAATGCGAACGAGAAAGTTATGTCGTGGCAGAGACTAGCTTTTCGCGGATCGCTCGCGACTGAACAATGTTGCATGAAACATGCTGTAACGTTTCAGATGTTTCAGCTGTTTCATGCCGCTGAACCTTGAATCTCTTGAGCCTTAGCATTCTGTCGAGCATTTGCAGATAAGACAGGTGCGGAGCCCGTTGCGAAGCGTAGAGCACGGGTTCGTCTCAACTTTTTCTGACGAAGGACTGTTCCAGGTCGATAGATTGGGCGAGCAGCGAACACGCCTAAGCAGGTACATCACATCGCTGATCGAGCGCACTAGCCCGTACTGTCAGCGATGTTTTTCACCGAATCGAGTTCCAGCGGTGATTTACAACAATGCCACAGTGCCCTCACATTTGTGCCTCATCCTTATTGCTTGTAGAGAGGAGAAGGGTTTCGATGCTTTGTTTTGAAGATTGCCTGCCCAAAGGAATGCATTCGTTCGAGTAGCACTGCCTTTTAGCTCTCCGGGATCATCCTTGCGCTTACCGATGGTCATGGCATTGAGATTGAAGGACTAAGGATGAGAAAGCATCCGTGCTCTGAGTTTGAGACTGCCTGAATTAGCCGGATCAGCCAGAAAAAACTTTGGCCATGCTTAGAGACAAAATCGGGCTCGGATAAGGTGACGTACCGCAATACATCAATCGGCTACTATGGACAGGCAATATGATTTGACCCACGCACACGAGCGGAGCAGTTTCTCATTGAAAGTGCTTCCACCCTTCCGGCTTGATCTAACGGTCTGGGCACTGCGCCGCCGGCCAGAGAATAAAATGGATCGCTGGGATGGGAAAAGCATTTTGCAGAGGGTTGGTACTCAACGGTAAGCCGGTGGAAATTGCCGTTATCCAGATAGGCTCAATGGCCGCGCCACGACTTCACGTCACCGTAACTGGCGTAGCTTCCGGGCACGACCTGAGAGCAGGTGTCGGCGAAACATTGAACCGGGTGTTGGGTCTGCAAGCAGATCTCAAGGGCTTTTATCGGCATGCTGCAAAGGATGCCAGGTTGTCGATACTTGCCCGACGCTTCCGCGGAGTTAAGCCGCCCCAATTCCCTTCCCTGCTCGAAGCCTTGGTCAACGGCATTGCTTGTCAACAATTCAGTCTCGCTGCCGGCATTCAAATACTCAACCGGCTTTCCGAGAAGTTCGGCATACCCGTCGTACACGCAGGTATTCGCGCTTATACCTTCCCCAGACCGGAAGACCTCGCCGTACTCACGCCGGAGCCACTGCGGAACCTCGGCTTCAGCCGACATAAAGCGGAAGCGATTATCGAGCTGAGTCGCGCTATCGATTCAGGCAATTAGATAGAGACCGCTTGGTTTCTCTGGATGATAAGTCGGCCGTCGAACAACTGTGCCGGCTGCGTGGCGTGGGGCGCTGGACGGCGGAATACGTTTTGTTGCGGGGCCTCGGCTGATTGCATCTTTTTCCTGGCGACGACGTCGGCGCGCGGAATAACTTAAAAAAATGGCTTGGCCTCAGGAAACCCCTGGATTATGACGGTGTGCGCCGGCTGCTCGCCAAATGAGAGTCTTACGCCGGACTTATTTATTTCCACATGCTGCTGTACCGCCTTCATGAAACGGGATATTTGCGCTTTCACTCAAATGTCGAAGGTAAGCGCGACCCGAAATCTTGACCGTATGAGCAACGTGAAGCTTCGAAATAATATAATTGGTCGCACCGAAGTTAGCTCCAAAAGTACCTAGCATGAGAAATTCGGCCGTTCGAGAACTGAGCTTCAATCCAGTTAATATTGACCGGTGACCTGAAAGTACGCCAGGAGTTGTGTTTCGCGCATCCATTATCATTGATCGCATATGCGTGTCGCAGTTGTGGAACCCGAATGCTCAGCTGTTTTCCACTCTGCCGCGCCGGGTTTTTCCGTAAAGGTGTTATCTGCCAAGGCACAAAAATTGCGCTGTCACGGGTGTGAACACGCGGATGCCCGCTGCGAAGAAAGAAATTTCTAATCGGCGTAGGACGACGATAGAAAAACACCGGCAGCAATACGCGGACAGGGCCGAAGTAATATAATTATAATGCTGGCCCGCTCCGATTATCGCGGGGCGCCGCACACTGAAACACGCCGGCATTGATGACGATGAAGATGCCGGCCCGGAAGACTTCACCGGTTAATGAATTCAGGTTCTCTTGAAAGGAGCTGCAATGCCGACACGCAAAGCGCACGCGCGGTGGGAAGGAAGCCTCAAGGAAGGCAATGGCGAGGTCGACTTTGGGAACGGTCTGTTCAAGGGCGCGTACTCGTTCGCATCGCGCTTCGAACGCGGCAAGGGCACCAATCCCGAAGAGCTGTTGGGCGCCGCCCATGCGGGCTGCTTCGCAATGGCGCTATCGCTGGTATTGGGCAACGCGGGCTTCAAGCCCGATTACGTCGATGCGACCGCACATGTCACCGTCGCGCCGCAGGACGGCGGCTTTAAGATCACCAAGAGCCACTTGGTCTGCGAGGCCAGGGTGCCCGGCATCGAACAGGCGGTGTTTACGGAGCACGCCCAAGCAGCCAAGGCGGGCTGCCCGGTATCGGAAGCTCTCGCCGGCACCGAGATCACGCTCGACGCCAGGCTCGTGACAAATTGACCGTGGGACACCGATCATGATTCGGATCAAGCGCGCATATGAATCCCCCGCTCGCGCAGATGGCCGGCGAATCCTGGTGGAACGTCTCTGGCCGCGCGGCATGAAGAAGGAGACCCTTGAAGCGGACGCGTGGATGAAGGAAGTCGCCCCCAGCACGGAGCTACGCAAGTGGTTCGACCATCGGGTGGAGCGCTGGGAGAAGTTTCGGCAGCGATATCGGGATGAACTGGATGCGAACCCCGACGCCTGGCAACCCATTCTCGACGCGGCGGAACGCGGCACGGTGACGCTCCTGTATAGCGCCCACGACACGGTTCACAACGGCGCCGTGGTCTTACGGGACTATCTGATGGAACGAGTAGCCGGACGCTCTCAGCGCAGCGTTCGAACACGAGCACGAGCTTCAAGCAGGCGACAAGCGTAAATGGAGGTATCGATGTCGGAAGACGAGGAGATGTATCCGCACGCCACTCGGCAGATCGCCGACCAGCGAAACCATCTGGCGCCCGGGCCGGCCGCGGCCTTCCAGGCCTTCAGCAAAAGCGTCTTCGCTGAAGGTGCGCTTCCTGTGAAGACCAAGCAGTTGATCGCGGTTGCGGTCGCGCATGTGACGCAGTGCCCCTATTGCATCCGCGGCCATACCCGCGCAGCGATGCGGCATGGGGCGACGGCCGAGGAGATCATGGAAGCCATCTGGGTCGCGGCGGAAATGCGCGCGGGAGGGGCTTACGCTCATTCGGCCCTGGCGCTGGATACGATCGCGCAGATCCAGGCAGAAAAAGAAAAATAGGCAAGGAAAGATGGTTGCCAGCATCGCCGTCAACGGCATGGGGCGAATCCTGATTGTCGACTGGGCGACGGGGAGTTCGCCGGCGTCACCTAGAGCCGCCGAGCCCATTTTCACGCGAGCTTGCTGTTGACGGGCACGCTCTTGATCGTTCGGACGAGGCAAGTGCCTAATGAGAAGCACGACGCCGATCGGCTGAGCCAAGCTCATGCGAAGCTCAAAGGGCAGGGACGGTTATGGTATGGCGCGGCTAGTGCCGGTTAACGTCGGCCTTCCACAAGATATCGCGTGGCATGGAGAGACGGTCCATACGGCGGTGTGGAAGCGCGCCGTTTCGGGCCGGCGCATGGCCCGGCGGCTCAATCTCGACGGCGACGGACAGGGCGACTTGATCGGCCACGGCGGCGAACATCGGGCGGTCTTTGTCTATCAGTTCGATTGCTATCGCTACTGGCAGCGGGAACTTGGCCGGGATGACTTCAGCTTCGGACAGTTTGGCGAGAACTTCACCGTTGAAGGCATGCCCGATGACGAGGTGTGCATCGGCGACCGCTACCGGATCGGGAGCGCGCTATTCGAAGTGACCCAGCCGCGCGTGACATGCTACCGCGTCGGCATCCGGATGAACGAGCCCCGGATGGCGGCCCTGCTCACCGGGAGCAGCAGGCCCGGCTTCTACTTCCGTGTGCTTGAAGAGGGCGAGGTCGAGGCGGGTGAGACGATCGTTAAAGTGACCTCGGGCGCCGAGCAGATGAGCGTGGCGCAAGTTAACGCGCTGCTCTATCTTCCCGGTCACCGCCGCGAAGAACTCGAGCGCGCGCTGCGCATTCCGGCACTCAGCGGCGGATGGAAGAACTCGTTTCAGGCTTTGCTTCAGCAAGAGCTCAGCGCCCGCCCGGCGGGCGGGAACCCGGGGCTTTCACCTTCAGACATCCCGCTCTCGCCCCCCGCCTGGCGGGGTTTCCGTTCCATGCGTGTCACGGCAAAAACGCGTGAGAGCCTCGATGTGATTTCGCTCGTGCTCGAGCCGCCGGATGGGATGCCCCTCACTGCGCCGCTGCCGGGGCAGTTCATTGTCCTGCGACTGCAACCGCAGCACGAAGCGCCACCGCTCATGCGCAGCTACTCGCTCTCGGGCGCGCCCAATGCGGCCCAATACCGCATAACCATTAAATGCGGGATTAGCGGTGCGGCCGGCACTTATCTCGACCATGAGATCGGCATCGGCGACAGGTTGGAGATGAGCGCGGCACGAGGCAGCTTCACGCTCAAACCGGGCGAGCACCCGCTCGTCCTGGCGAGCGCCGGCATCGGCATCACTCCGGTGCTGGCGATACTGCACGCGCTGGCCGCCATGCGTTCAACACGGGAAATCTGGTGGCTTTACGCCGCCCGCAACCGCAGGCACCACCCGTTTGCCCGGGAGTCGCGCGCCCTGCTGCGCCTCCTGCCCCATGGCCGGAGCCGAATCTGGTACAGCAGACCGACGCCCGAGGATCGACTTGGCACAGATTTCGACGTCCGCGGCCATCTGGCGGTAACGTTCTTCGATGAGTTGACGATTCCACCCGAGGCCGATTTTTACCTGTGCGGCCCCACGGAATTCATGCGCCTGCTGAGCACGGATCTCGCAGACTGGGGCGTTCCTCCAGGGCGCATCTATACCGAAGTGTTCGGCTCCGGCGAATCCAGCATGCCCGGCATCGTTGATCGCCATCATCGACTTCCGCACTCGCCTGTCGGGCTGGCGGGGACTGGCCCGCTGGTCTCGTTTGCGCGCAGCAATCTTTCGATTCAGTGGGATACGAAGTTTCGAAGCCTGCTGGAGCTTGCCGAAGCCTGCGATGTTCCGGTGAAATGGTCGTGCCGCACGGGGGTGTGCCATCGCTGCGAAAGCGGACTCGTGGCCGGAGCGGTCAACTACCGGCCCGATCCGCTCGAATCACCTGCCGAGGGCAACGTGCTCATCTGCTGCTCGCAGCCGCGCGGCGACGTCGTCATCGACCTCTGAGATCAATCATCAACGATGTAGAACGGCATCATCCCATGTGACTTACGAAACGCCACAGCGGGTGCGCATTTGCGCCTCAGCTATCGCATTTAGAGAAAGGCGCTTCGCTCCTGACCAGTGCTGTAGCGCAATGGCATAATCATTGCGTTTAGAGGTGTCGGGAACCGAGACTGCGAGACCAAGATTTTGCAGGGAAAAGTCAAGCCGGAATTGTAAATCACCCGGATCACGCGGAGACAGAAAACAGCCAGGATAATCTTACCGAAAGCATCAGTTCGCTTAAGGAAAAAGAGCATGACTATGTACACTCGATTGTTAATTCCGCTGGACGGATCGGATACTGCTGAGACGGTCCTGCCCTACGGCCGAACTCTTGCGCGATCGCTCGAAATACCGGTCGAGCTTTTGGGAATCGTCGATACCAGTGTATTGGACAATCAGGTATTTCGCGACACCGGAGATTCGAAAACGATCATAGCCCAAAGCATTCGAAGCAGTGAGGAGTACCTGAAACGCATAGCCAAAACCTTTCCTGCCGATAACGTAAGGTGCGTTGTAGAAACCGGCAAACCGGAAGACGTCATCATTGAAAAAGCCGGATCCGATGCAACGCTAACGGCCATGGCCACACACGGCCGTTCGGGGATCAACCGATTGCTTATGGGGAGCGTGGCGGAGAAGGTGCTGCGAAGCGCAATCAATCCGCTCATCCTCATTCGCGCCAGTGAAGAAGCCAATAGCGAAGGACTTGCCGTCCTAAAATCCGTGATCGTTCCCCTCGACGGATCTGAGCTGGCGGAAACCGTCCTCTCTCCTGTCGTGCAGTTGGCGAACGCTTTAAAACTGGAAGTCATTTTGCTCCGCGCCTACCAAGTCCCTATGAACACTTACGCGGGTATGGAGGATTCCTACCCGATCGATTATGCGAAGATCGGCGGCGCGCTAAAAGACGAAGCGCAAAGTTACCTCGAAGGCAAAGTCGCGGAACTGAAGCGCAACGGAATCGAAAAACTCTCGTTCGTCATATCCGACGGCTCCGGAGCCGGTGAGATCATTGCGCTCGGCCGGCAAACCCCTGACAACCTCATAGCCATGTGCACGCACGGACGCTCGGGGATAAAACGCTGGGTTTTAGGCAGCGTAACCGAAAAGGTGGTACGCCTCTGCGGCGATCCTGTTCTGATCGTCCGCGCAGGGTGAGCGTGTCGATTCGGTTGAGCGGCTCTTAAACGCCGGCTGACAACATCATCGCAGCTATCCTTCATCAAGATCGTCTGTTGCCGAATGGCAGCTTCGGGAGCGATGAATCTACAACGGAGACACCGCATGATTAAAATTAAACGAGTTTACGATCCGCCTGCACCACGGGACGGGTTTCGAATGCTTATCGATCGGCTTTGGCCGCGGGGACTGACGAAAGAGAAAGCCTACGTGAGTGAGTGGCGCAAAGATTTGGCTCCCAGCGATCGACTGCGAAAGTGGTTCAACCATGACCCGAAGAAGTGGAACGAATTTAGACGGCGCTACCACGAAGAGCTTCGACCAAGGGCAAAAGAATTGCAGGAACTTGCACAAAAGAAACGCCCGGCAACGATCACAATCCTTTACGGCGCGCGAGACCAGGAACACAATAATGCAGTGGCTTTAAAAGAGCTCCTCGACGAGCTGCGAACAGGTGCGGAATCCGGCACGAAATAAAGCGAAGGAGAGGCGGCTTGGACGCTCGGCTCAAAATCCGGTGCGAAAGAAGCTTTTCGACTTCGAGCCGAAAACTTTGGCCCTGGTTAGAGGTAAAATCGGTCGGGAAAAAAGTCATGCACCGAAAAATCCATCGGTACTGTGGATAACCGCATCATGAGTTTAACCCAAGCACAAGCCGAGACCAGCTTCTCATTAAAAGTGATTCCACCGTTTCGGCTTGATCTAACCGTTTGGGCACTGCGCCGCCGGCCAGAGAACAAAATGGATCGCTGGGACGGCAAGACATTTCGCAGAACGCTAATGCTCAACGGCAAACCCGCGGAAGTCGCGGTTACGCAGAGAGGCTCGCCTGAGGAACCACGGCTGCAAGCGTCGGTGGTAGGCGTGGAGTTCGGTCCCGATACAAAGTCCGGAGTCACCGAGACATTGAACTGGATGCTGGGCTTGCAAGTGGATCTGAAAGGCTTCTATCGGTCCGCTGCAAAGGATCCAAGACTCGCAATACTTGCCCAACGCTTTCGTGGAGTTAAGCCGCCCCGCTTTCCTTCATTGCTCGAGGCTTTGGTGAACGGCATTGCCTGTCAGCAGTTCACTCTTGCCTCGGGAATTCAACTGCTCAATCGGCTGGCCGAAGACTTCGGCCGATCCGTCATAAAAACCGGTATTCGCGTCCATGCCTTTCCCCGTGCGGAAGAGCTCGCAGCGGTAAAACCGGAGTTGCTGCGGAGCCTTGGGCTCAATCGACAAAAGGTACGGGCAATAATTGAACTGAGTCGCGCCATCAGCGAGGGCACCCTGGATGTCGAGGGCTTAGCTTCTCTGGATGATGATTCGGCCGTCGAGCGCCTGAGTGAGCTCCACGGCGTGGGGCGTTGGACCGCCGAATACGTTTTGCTGCGGGGCTTAGGCCGCGTGGAGGTTTTCCCAGGCGACGATGTGGGCGCCCGAAATACTCTCCAACAATGGCTCGGCCTCAGGAAGCCTCTCGATTACGAGGGCGTGCGCCGGCTGATCGCCAAATGGAACCCTTATGCCGGGCTCGTTTATTTCCATATGCTGCTGTTCCGTCTTAACGAAGCGCGATATTTGAGCTGTCACTCGAACCTCGGACGGAAAACACAGGCCACCTATCCCCAGGGTTGGATGAACCCAGACACATTACTGAATGTACCTGAAGCTCCTTTATAGATCTCAAAATTTAGTAGCCGGTGAATTTGCCGTGTTCGTCAGTATCCCGGGCATGCCTCCGATCGATTTTTGGCGGGGACGGCATCGCAAACGTAAGTAGTATCGCGCAGTCCTCCTGCGCTTTTGCGGCGTGCACGACACCGGGGCCCAAGGCTATCAGGTTGCCTTCCGGAACATCCATGTCACCCCGATCGGTCGTGAGTGTTAAACAGCCACGAATTGTCTGGATGCTGATCGGCCCGTCTACATGGTGCGAGGGAAGCGCAGTGCCTTTCTTGAGAGCCACGAGTGTAATCCGCAGGGGTCCTTCCTTGACCAGAGTCTTGGCCGCTCTGCCGGTTTTGGACTCTTGGGCAAATTCTCGCAGCGTCTCGTCTTCTGCGGGCAGGATGAAGGTAAGCCTTTTCCCTGCAAGGCGGCGAACTCGAAGAACTGCGGATTTTTTTCCGCTTGACACCTTAGTCTCCTGCATAAAACCTCCTTAGGACTGTCTCAACCAACTTGTCGGCTTCTTTGCGTTGGCTGTTAAGTGCCCGAGAATAATCCGCACATCTTCTTCTGGCAGAGCGCGCTTAATTACCCGGCACATAACAACCGCACCGAGAATTATTCCTTGTTGAAATTTCCTTCGAGACGGTCTTCGACGGCCTTCCAGTCAATGTTGGCGAAGAACGCTTCGATGTATTTGGGCCGTTCCGCGGGCTTGTAATCGAGTAAGAACGCGTGTTCCCATACGTCCATTACCAGCACCGGCTCGAATCCCGCAACATTGCCGATCTCATGCAAGCTTACCCAGTGATTGCTCAGCCGGCGGCGTTTTGGATCCTGAAAGCAGATCGCCCAGCCGACACCGCGCATCTTACCGATGCTGACAAAGTCGGCTTTCCAAATATCGTAGCTGCCAAAGCCGGTCTCGGCCGCTTTATAAAAAGCCGACTGCTTGCCCGGATCACCCGTTCCCCCTTTGGTCATGTTGCCGAAGTAGTACTCGTGCAGTACCATGCCGTTGTATTCGAAACCCATACGGCGGGTGAGCTCTGAATAGGCCGGCATCTCCTCCTGATCAACCTGGCCATCTTTTAAAAACTCCGAAATCTTTTCTGTCAGCCGGTTGGTTTCTTTGACATAGCCCTCATAGAGCTTGAAGTGCATCTCGAGGGTTTGATCGGAAATCCCTTGAAGCCCGCTTAGTTTGAACTGCTTGGCTTGATACGCCTCATTTGTCGCCATCGCTAACCCCTCCTTTGTTTTTGAAATTCTGCGACCGTATAGCGTGAAGTACCCGGCATCAAAGCTGGTCCAAATGCTGAGAGCCTGGGCTAGACTGACTCGGCTTGTAAAAATGCTCTTAACATCCAGGCCATTTTTTCGTGCTGTTCCATCAAGCCGGTGAGAAAATCGTTGGTGCCCATGTCATGATACTTGTCGGCGCAGGTCTCCAGATCGCTGCGCAATTGCCGGATGACTGCCTCATGGTCCTCCACAAGGTTGGCAATCATCTCGCGCGCCCTGGGATAATGGCCCGGGTGTTCCTTGAGCCTGGCGTGCTGGGAAAATTCGCTCATGGTGCCGAATGCCCAACCGTCAAGAGTGCGCCCGCGTTCCGCAACCTGATCGACGACTTCATTAAGCTGGGTATATTGCTCCTCGAAAAACTTGTGCAGATCGTTGAACTGCGGTCCGGTGACGTTCCAATGGTAGTTTCGTGTTTTAGTGTAGAGAAGGTACTCATCAGACAACAGGGTGTTCAGGATCTTCACAACACCGCCACGTTGTTCCTCCGAAAGGTCGATATTTGCTTTCATAATAAACTCCTCCTTGTCATGTATTTTTGACGTTTGCGTGACTGCGGCGCCGGCAGTTTTTTCTCGCTCGTTACGGTCGCGGCCTAGTGTCCACGACGGCGGATCGCTGGCGGGAAAGCTGTCCGCCAAAGTCGCATCGATCATCTCTTCAGAAAGCTGACCCGGTCTAATTGTGGGTGCCATGGTTTTCTCCTTTCTAGTCTAACCGACAGTTTAGCTATTCATAGATGGGTTGAGGTCCCCTCTAAAATTCATTTTTGAGCCAAGTGCCAGAACGATTTTAGCTGTTATGATTGACGCAGTCTTAGAACCTACTACTTAGCGCCGGCTACTGACGTGTGGCAAATACTGATGTAGGCTATAACTATGCCCGAACCAATCAAGTAGTCGGCCTCAGAAACTTTGCTCGTGTCTGAAGGTTGTTTCAGTAGATCCGAGGCGAGGCCCATTGCTGATCGACAGTTTGGGACTGAGTTTTCGATGCAGGCGTAGAGGCTTTTGCTTTCACGTTCGGCTGATCCATGATTGCCAGATTAGCACGGTTTTACTGACCTATATTCGAAGGAGGCGCCGTATGAGACGGATCGTTTTCGTGCTGCTTGCACTTGTAGCACTAGCCGGAGTAGTCGCGTACATGACCCCCGCATCTGGACAGGCCGCTAAGGGGACACGGGACGAACTGGCGGGCAAGCTTGCGCGGCGCGAGGTCCAACGCGCGCAGTTATCGATTGCAGGTCGCGAGATGGTTCAGGTGGAGACGTTGATTCCGGCGGGAGTGGAGTCCGGATGGCACGTTCATCCAGGAGAAGAGGTCGGCTACATCGTTGAAGGCCAGGTCGAGATGAGGTTACAGGGACGTGCCACCGTAGTATTGGGACCAGGAGATGGATTCCTGATCCCGCCGCGCACTCCTCATAACGCGCGCGACCTCGGCCCGGAAACCGGGAAGATGCTGTCGACGTATATCGTCGAGACAGGCCAGCCGATCGCGACGTTCGTGGACCCGCCGGTTCAGAGATAGATCGCGCTAGCGAGAGCCATACGATCTTGGAAATCGAGCATGGCCCCTACTCACTGCAACTGTCGTGCTTGTTCCTACAGCGATTTATTTCCGAGGGCGGCAAACTAGGGACCTCTTAAGTAAAAGGGTACTGCTGAAGCGAGTAAGTGCGTTGAGGATCAGTGTGCCACTCATCCGTGATGGCGTGCTTCGGCGGTGTGCACGATCAGTGAAACATTGCTCTCGCTGGCATCGAAGGCGATGTGTTTTTTCCGACCCAATAGATAAGCGAAAGGAGCATTGATCATGACAAATTTCGGCAAGGACCCCGACGCGATCTCAAGGCTTTCGCCGGAGCAGCATCGCGTGACTCAGCAAAACGGCACCGAGGCCCCTGGAACAGGAGAATATCTGAACAACAAGGAGCCCGGTATCTACGTCGATATTGTGTCGGGTGAGCCGCTCTTCGCATCCTCAGACAAGTTTGAATCTGGATGCGGCTGGCCTAGCTTCACTAAGCCCATTGAACCCGCGAACGTAAAGGAGCTGCGCGACACCACCCACGGCATGAATCGCACCGAGGTGCGCTCGGCGCACGCGGACAGCCATCTCGGGCACGTGTTTCCCGACGGTCCGAGCGACCGCGGCGGATTGCGCTATTGCATCAACTCAGCGTCGCTGCGGTTTATCCATCGAGACGATATGGAAGCCCAGGGCTATGGGGCTTACTTGAACCAGGTGGAGGATGTCCAATGACTGAGGAACGCGCTGTTCTTGCCGGCGGTTGCTTCTGGGGCGTGCAGGATCTTATTCGCAGCTACGACGGGGTTCTGTCGACACGGGTCGGCTACACCGGCGGCACCAACTCCCATGCGACGTATCGCAATCATCCCGGACATGCGGAAGCAGTCGAGATCATCTTTGATCCTGCCCGTATCAGTTATCGGCAGATCCTTGAATTCTTCTTCCAGATTCACGACCCAAGCACGCGCAATCGCCAGGGCAACGACGTCGGAACCAGCTACCGATCTGCGATCTTCTACACCAGTGACGAGCAGAAGCGTATTGCCGAAGACACCATCGCCGATGTTGATGCTTCAGGCCTGTGGCCGGGCAAGGTCGTTACGGAAGTCGTTCCGGCAGGCGACTTCTGGGAGGCCGAACCCGAACATCAGGATTATCTCCAGCGATATCCCGGCGGCTACACCTGCCACTTCGTCCGGCCCAACTGGAGAGTGCCGAGGCGTACCGACGAGGTTGCAAAGCAGGCGTAACAGCAAATGTTCAGCAAATCGTACGTTAGAGTATGCGGCGCAATGCTCGGCGCCGGTACGTAGCACGGTACGTGTATTTGCTCGGTTGCGGGTATTAGTGCGGCAATCACGGCTCTTGCCTTCTACTTCCTGAGTGACCTTGGCCCTCACGTGAGGGCGATCCTCAAGGCATACGGAGCCGGGGCTCTCATCGCCATGGCAGCGGAAACCATGATCCCGGAGGCGTTTCACAATGGGCCCCGCTATTCCGGCGTTCTCGCCGCTGCCGGGTTCACAGCCCTAATCCTTCTCGGCAAACTCGTTCGGTTCGCCTTGTGAGTATACCGGGACTTTCGATTCAGATTAACGCATGGGAGGAAACAATATGGCAGGTCCCATTCTGGTCACTGGTGCGGCGGGCCGCGTCGGCGCCGTCGGGCGGATGGTTACGGAACTGCTGTTGAAGCAAGGCCGTGCAGTGCGTGCAATGGTCCGAAATGAAGACAAACGCGCGCAGGCCTTGCGCGACCTTGGTGCGGAGGTCGTGGTCGGCGATCTGCTCGATCTCGATTCGATGCATAGGGTGATTGCCGGCTGCGAGACGATGTATTTCGGCATGTCGGTCTCGGATACCTACCTGGCCGCGACTGTCAATGCGACGGCGGTGGCGAAACATCACGGCGTGAAAGCGTTCATCAACATGTCGCAGATGACGCTCTCACAGATGAGCATTACGGAAACCACTCCAAGTCCGCAGCACAAGCTGCACTGGCTAGCCGAGCAAGCGCTGAACTGGTCCGGTCTGCCGGTGGTGCACGTCCGGCCCACCGTGCTTCTCGAAGGCTTCTTCTTGATTTTCACAGCGGATTCGGTCAGGCAGTCAAATCAGATCAGACTACCGTTCGGCGAGGGCAAGACTTCGCCGATCGCAGTGGAAGACGTTGCACAGGTGCTCGCCGAGCTGCTCACTAATCCGCAGCCGCACATGGGGAAGATCTATCACCTGACGGGTCCGCATTCGGAGAACATGCATTTCTTTGCGCAGGAGTATTCGAAGGCGCTTGGCCGCACGATCACCTTTGAGGATATTCCGGTCGAGGTCTGGCGGGTCGGGCTCCTGGAGCGCGGCTTGCCGGCTCACCTGATAAATCACCTCACAACCATGGCCGATCTGCACCGTGCGGGGCGCTACGACCGGATGTCTGACGACGTGCGCACCCTAACGGGCCAAGGGCCGCTGAGCGTGCAGGATTTCGTCAGGAAGAATGCAGCGGCATTTACCGTAGCGCCAAAAGAGGCGAACTACTGAACGCATGGAGAAAGAACATGACGAATCTGAAACATACAAGCTTGCGATGCGCGTTTCTGTTATCGGTCACTGCCATCGTGTTGTACGCAATGTCCGCTATAGCGCAAAACGCGACGGACATTTGCCGACCCGCCCCGGTTATCCCGCTCAGCGCCGGTGAGCCCGCAGCGAAAATCGTTATCGATCCTCCGCTAGCCGAACCGCTCGCGTCCCGAGGAGTCGCGATTATCCACTATTGTGCTCAGAACCTGCACCTTGTGCCGGTGTTCGGCCCAAATGCTCTGGCTGTCTCGCCGCGCATCGGACACATTCATGTGAGAGTCGATGATGCCTCGTGGGTGTGGGCAGATGCGAGTGGTAATCCAATTATCCTGATGGGTCTTCTACCCGGTCCGCACAAAGTGCTCATAGAATTGGAGGATGCGAATCACCGCGCCCTTGACAAAGGCACGGTCACATTTGTCGTTCCAGAAAAGACCGCTCCCGAAAAGCATCAGTGAAGCGCCTGTCTAATGAGAGGAAGAATGGCAGACAACACCATACGTTCGAAAACGGGACCGGGGGGCGGAATCCGCCGCGAATGCCAACCTCAAAGGCGATATCGGTGCCCCTCGAGCATTGCCAGTTTGTGCAACTAGCCGGTCTGACCGTTCACTGTCAGAACTTTGCAGAATTATTCGGCCTAGGTGATCGATAAAGTCCACCGGCTAAGCGCCGTCATCGACTATGAGTCTCCATGGTTGAACCCGAAAAAGGCAGACCTTTATCCCTACCGAGTACCAAGCTTCTAGTACATACATGTCAACGTCTTAAGATCCTTGTTCCATGCCACCATATAACCAATGTTTTTGCTTCCACTAGGTAGCGTCCAACGGCTTGAGATCGCCGAGCATCGTCGGAATCAATTCCGTGATCGTAGGATGGATGTGCACCGCGCGCTGGATCACTGTGTAGGGCGCCCTGGCATACATCACATCGAGAATCGAATGAATCACCTCATCGCATTCGATGCCCAGTAGCGATGCGCCGAGAATTTCGTTAGTGTCCGCGTCCACCAGAATTTTCATGAATCCTTGGGTCTCGCCTTTCTCCACCGCTCGGCCGACCCGAGTCATAGGCCGTGTCGCAAGTAAAGCTTTGCGCCCAGACTTTCGCACTTGTGCTTCAGTCATGCCGGCTCGTCCCAGCGGCGGATCCGTATAAAGCGCGTAGGCGTCGATGCGATCGGTTACGCGCCGCCGATCACCGTTCAGGAGGTTGGCGGCAACGATTTCGTAGTCGTTGTAGGATGTGTGCGTGAAAGCTCCCCGGCCGTTGCATTCGCCCAGCGCATAGATGCCGGCCACATTGGTGCGGAGCTGATCGTCGACCTGAACATAACCGCCCTGATCGATCGCGACGCCGGCCTTTTCCAGGCCGAGATCATCCGTGTTGGGCGTGCGGCCGACGGCGAGAAGCAGGTGCGAGCCTATGACATTTTTCTCGCCAGTGCTGCAATCGAGATCGACAACGACCTTATCGTCTTGATTTTGTAAAGCGATGCATTCGGCATCAAGCCGAATATGGATGCTTTCGTTTTCTAGGATCTCTCTAATGGCTTCGGAAACGTCTTCATCTTCACGATGAATCAGCCGCGGTCCCATTTCGACGACCGTGACTTCGCTGCCGAAGCGGCGAAACATCTGAGCGAATTCCAAACCCACATAGCTGCCGCCAACGATAATCAGATGCTCGGGAAGATAATCTACGTCCATCACGCTCGAGTTGTTGAGATAGCGCACCTGATCGAGGCCGGGGAGCGCTGGGACATTGGCGCGCGCGCCGACATTGATGAAAATCTGGTCTGCTTCGATGAGTTGATCGGCGACGCGAACCTGGCGCGCGCCTTCAAACCGCCCATGACCTTTATATACGGTCAGCCGTTCGGTGCCTCTGAGCCACTTCTCCAGACCTTCGTTGGAATTGCGTACGATGGCGTCTTTGCGCTCTTTTACCCGCTTCATGTCGACCGTGACCGAGCTGCCGATCCCGACGCCATATTCCATTGCGCGGCGCGCCAAATGCGCCACCCGGGCGCTGGCGATCAAGGTTTTGGTCGGGATGCAACCGGTATTGACGCACGTGCCGCCAAACTGGTTGCGCTCGACGATCGCGACTTTCCTCCCGGCGCCGGCCAGCCGGACGGCAAGCGGCGGCCCCGCCTGCCCCGCGCCGATGATCACTGCGTCATAAGTAGTTGTCATTAGCTATCTCCGACGGCTGCCCCCATCTGGCGCCAGGCGCGCAGCTATTGCGACCCAGCAAAATCTATTTTTTCAGACATAGTCGTTATCAAGCTAACATCAGCGCCGTGTTTCGCAGTCAGATGTTGGAATGATGACAACTCGTCACCCTAAATAACCGTCTCCCTCGCGCCACGGCTTCGCTCGAGCTCATTTTTAGCGATTGTTAGCCCTAATCCGACAATAGTTCGCACCGTCAGCAGTGAGCGAGGACGGCGAGACCGGAAGCAGTGGGCGCCGAACATGCAGTTGACTCTAAGGCCTCAACGTACGAAACATCACCCTTGGGGAATGCGGGCCGGCCTTCAAGGCACAGTCCCATTGCCCACCGCTGTAGGACCCGCTGGCCTCGCGGGGTAAGAATAATATCGGATTACGGTTAGCTGCTTAATCACCTCATACAGTATAGGAAATTATCTATTCAGTGGTCGCTGATTTTGTCCGCTAATCTGTTGCCCTCTCCTTATTTCGCCCATACCGAAGCTTTTTTTGCCCAAGTGCTGTCACCGTAGCGAGTCTTGAATGCTTCTGCGGTCTGCTGCAACGCACTAGGATTACCGCTGCCCTTGTACTGGGAAACACCCCGCCAGTAGAGCGCTTCCGGAGCCGCATCCGATTGCGGAAGTGTGTTTAAAATGTCGCTGTATGCGGTCTCCGCCTCGTTCCACTGCTGCCGCGCAAAGGCCGAGTGAGCCAGGCCAAGTTGCAGTTGCGCCAGAAAGTCGTCCGGCGGCAAATAACCCTCGAACTGATGGCGCTTGCTGCCATCGGGGTCTAGCACTTGGATCGTTGGTGTCCACTGCGCGCCGAAGCGCTCGAATACTTTTGGTTGCTCCTTGATGTGGATCTTTACGGGGAGGTAATGGGCATTGATAAAATTCTCCACGCGCGGATCGGGGTAAACCTCGGCATCCAGCCGGGCGCAAGCTCCTCACATCGGAGTCGCGTTAAAATCCACCAGCAGCGGGCGCTTGCTCGATCGCGCCTTTTCCAGAGCAGCATCGATATCCTTTTCCCATGCAATTGACATAAGCTTCTCCTTTTCAATCGGGTCCCTTCATTACTACACGGCGTCCGCGCGCGCTTCATCCTAACCGGCATAGCCGTGGCAAGACTCAGCTATTCAGTCGTCTTGCCGTCAAAATGTTCCTCGCGCGCCAGCGCATCGGCTTTGGTTTTGTGAATGGTTCCGTCGCGGTGCTCGGGTGGAGAATAAACCGTATACAGCTTCAATTCGTCTCGATCTGAATTATTGATGACGTTGTGTTTTGTGCCTGCCGGGATAACGACAGCCGTCCCGTCCGAAATCTTGTGCTCCACTCCATCGAGAATCGCGACGCCGCTGCCGGCTTCGACCCGGATGAACTGATCCAGCGTATGAACTTCCTCGCCAATCTCCTCTTTTGGCCGAAGGCTCATCAAAACCAGCTGTGAATTTTTCCCCGTATATAAAACTCGCCTGAAATCTTTGTTTTTCAACGTATCGTCTTCAATGTTGGTTACGTAACCTTTCATAAGTTGACCTCCTTCTTTGACCCTATAACTATCAACCAACCGATCAAGCATGAAATTTATTTAGCTCTAAGATTTCTGCGAACCGGCATCTCACTGCCTACTCATCTGGGTGTTTCTCACGCGCTGCGGTGTTGTATATTGCGAGACACGCGATGTGAGATGAGCCCAAACCAATCAAGATCAAGAGGCTCGCCTGGGCAACGCGATGAGTGGCGATACCCTTGGGAAACAAAGTCCTAGTGACCTCGATGGTGGCATATGTACAAGATCATCGCATCAACAACGTTAATCACACTCACGGCCTTTGCCCCCGGTGTCCAATTCGTTCGAGCCGGACAGCCACAGGAGGTCGTGGCTGACCAAAAAGCAGTCCTGGAAGTCGTTCAGAGATTCGATACCGCATGGAACCGGGCTGATGCGGAAGCTGTGGCTGCGCTGTTTGCGCCGGATGGCGAGTTCGTGAGCCCCTCGGGAGCGATCACGAGTGCTCGTGCCGAAATAAAAAACTTGCTAGCCGGCGAATTTCAGGACAGGCTCCAAGGAACAACCCTGACTACCAAGGTCGACGCCACCAAATTCATAAAACAGGACGCCGCATTGGCCAAGGGAACATTTACACTCAGGGGGATCGACCTATTCCTCGGGTTCGAAACCTCGGTAAGCGGCGCGTTCATTTTCAGGATCCAGAAAACCGAAGGCCGCTGGATGATCGAGAAGGGCTACATACTGCGCAGTTGACAGAGCCGCTTCGAGTGACCTCGGCCTCAAAGTCGGACCCCGACTTCATCCAGGTGGTTCAGCAAATCGGCCGGGTCCTGGTAAACCCGATAGGCGCCTGCGCGCTCGAGTTCATCTCGCCCATAGCCGCCGGAGAGCAGGCCTACTCCAAGGGTTCTGGCTCGTTGCGCGGCGAGCAGGTCCCAAACGCTATCGCCAACGACTACCGCGTCGCTGACGTCGACGCCGAGACGCTCAGCCGCCGCGAGAAACAAATCCGGATCGGGTTTGGCGTGCTCGACTTGATCTCGGGTGATCACCGGCACTGCAGAGCTCAACCCGAGAACGCCCAAGGTCAGACGGGCGCTCTCTTGGCGTCCGCTGGTTGCAATCGCGAACAAAACACCGACCTCAGACAGATACGCCAGCAGTTCCCGCGCGCCGGGGAGCGGCCGAATCTGGCTCACCTGACGGGCATAGGCTTCTGTATGGAGCCTTTGAAGATGATCAGCTTCTTCAGCGCTAACTCTATGTCCGGTCTCCCGCAGTAATGCGTTCGAAAGAAGGCCGCCGCTCATGCCGATGCGACGATGGATACGCCACACCGCCAGCTCGAATCCCGAAGCTTGCAGGGCTTCGCGCCACGCAAGAACGTGTTGATACACGCTATCGACAAGAGTGCCGTCCAGGTCGAAAAGAAAGGCCGGCCCACGGAGCCGCGCGTTCATGTGATCTTCGGTTGCTTCCGATGGTAGCCGCGCCATAAGTTACTCCTTCACATCGAATACGGCTTGGCGTTTTCGCCTTGAAGTGTGTTCGATCACTTGCCGATACCAGCAGAAAAATTCAGTTCCGGCCCGATCGGAACAATACCTGTGGGGTTAATCGCCTTGTGACTGGTGTAATAGTGCTTCCGAATGTGTTCGAAGTTCACCGTCCCGCTGATTCCCGGTAATTGGAACAGATCCCGGGCGTAACGCGAGAGCTTGGGATAATCGACCAGCCGGCGCAAATTGCATTTGAAGTGACCGACATACACGGCATCGAACCGGACCAAGGTGGTGAACAGACGCCAATCGGTTTCGACGGGCCGCTCGCCAAA
>DASUVS010000064.1:0-3596 GCA_036378835.1 Binatia bacterium
GATGCGCCTGGGCGTGCCGTTTTTGAAGAGCTAGGCGGCTACTGAAAAAAGCCCATATGCTTCGTTGCGCTTGCCCGACTCGCTTCAACGTACTGAAGCGTACGCCTCAGCTCATCGAACTTCGCGCGTCTTGCCTCTGAAGTTTTTGAGCAGCCTGCATATTAATAAGGCCGTCCATAAGTAATCCGGCAGTAGATTTAACAGTTAGAGCGCTTTGGCAATGGCATTCGGAGCAGCACGAACAGCTGAATGAATTAACGAACCTCGAAAGACTTAGGCTCGTGCGGAGTTTGGTGTTTAGGTTTAGGACTCGTCGCCTGCTTTGATCGCTGTTGAGGCTATCGCCCGTTCGATAATCGGCAATCCCAAGAACTGGGGCAAGCTCTTACCGACCGTTTGCTGCGGCCGGTCAGCTTCGCTCGCTCTTGTCCGGCTGATCGGAATTGCCATGCACTATTCGCAGTCGGCATTTTCCTGTGCATCTTCGTCGCCACACGAGAAGATTGATCCATCACTCTCAAATCCGAAGTTTGTGAGGAGGTCTCTGGACGGCGGATTTAATTTTAGGATTGACCATGACGCTCCGCGAGCGTCGCTCGCACGCGCATTTTATCGCGGATCTCATGCGTCACATGATGAGGCCGCCTGATGATTTTACCCATATGGATGCTGGTCGGATTCGCCGCTTGGACCGTATTGTTGCTGCTCGCTACAGTCGGGGTATACCGTTGGAGTCGGATTCTGACCGGTCGTGTGGCGATACGCGACTTCCGCGCTGATCAGATCGAGGGAGCGGACTGGTACAAGCGGGCTATGCGGGCACATGCAAACTGCGTCGAGAATCTCCCGGTTTTTGGCGCGATCGTCTTCGGCCTGTACGCCAGCCATGTGGGCAGCGCCACGGTTAATGCGCTTGCAGTCGCGGTTCTGCTTGCCCGCATCATGCAATCGCTGGTGCACGTATGCTTCATCCAGACCAACACGGTAACAGCCGTGCGCTTCGGGTTCTTCTTCGCGCAGATTCTCAGTTTTCTCTGGTTGATTGGAATCCTGCTGAGCGAGCTGAGTGGAACAGCGTAACGTGCTCCGACGTATCAGTGCCGCATGTTCAAGCGAGAACAAAGCCAGTGTCAGCCTTCGTGTTCACCGCAACCAGGAGCCGTCGGATTTTCTATTCCCGGCTGATCCCTCTTCCGTCACGCGTAAAAACTCGACACCGGTCTTCAGTGGCATTGTAACGCACGCTAACCGTTATTCTTTTGATCTCCCCAAAGCTCTTGGAGCCGTTTGTCGCGGCCGCAGCCATAGCGGTAAAGCTTGTAGCGGACCGGGTTCTTTTTATAATAGTCCTGATGATAATCTTCGGCAGGATAGAATTCCGCGGCGCGAACTATTTCAGTCACGATCGGCTGTTTGAAACGACTCTGGACACGTTTCTTCGAGGCTTCCGCAAGCGTCTTCTGGGTTGAGTCGTGATAAAAAATGGCCGAGCGATATTGGCTGCCCGAGTCACAGAACTGCGCATTGGCCGTCAACGGATCGATGTTGCGCCAAAACACGTCGAGCAGTTTCTCATAGCTGATTTTCTTTGGATCGTAAGTGATCTCTACCGCTTCCGCGTGGCCGGTAGTGCCGGCGCTGACTTGCTCGTAAGTTGGTTTCTTTTTAGTGCCGCCGGTATATCCGGAGATCGTAGAAATCACGCCGTCGAGCTCATCGTAAGGCGGTTCCATACACCAGAAACAGCCGCCGGCAAACGTTGCTTTGGCCATCGGCGCGCTGCCGGAAGTTGACTCGGCGCCATGCGCAAGGCCTCCCAAAACTAAAACAATCGCCACAATTTTTGCCACCGGCTTTAGAAGAGTTTCAGTGCGCATGTCTTCCTCCGAGCAGTCTCCGGCTTAACGGGTCCATACTAGTCTGCGGTAACCCGCTCTGCAATCAGACATGAAGCTAGATGGATCTCCAATGATAACTGTTTGATCCTTACCCCACTCGCCATGTGACGAAGTTAGAATGATCCGCGCTCGCATTCGAGACTCGGCAGGCCCAACTAAAGATTGACACATTCTTTTCTCGACAGTAGAACCGTTCTGTTCTGATCGTTTGAGAAAATGATTAGGAATGACAACCGTAAGGAGGAGTTATGAAGATTGATGGTAGTTGTCACTGTGGCTTTATCACCTATGAGGCCGAAATCGATCCGCAAAAGGTCGGCGTATGTCATTGCACGGATTGCCAAAGCCTCACGGGTTCAGCTTTTACGGCATCTGTTTCGGCGGACAAGGACGCTTTCAGGTTGCTCAGCGGCCAACCAAAAATTTATGTGAAGACCGCGGAGAGCGGCGCTAAGCGAGCTCAGGCTTTCTGCCCGCAATGCGGATCACGGATTTATGCGGCGGCCGAGGTCGATCCGCAGTCATTCAACCTCCGGCTCGGAACGATCCGCCAACGACGGGAATTGCGGCCGAAAACACAATCCTGGTGCCGCTCATCGCTGGATTGGGTAATGGATTTGGGCTCCGTGCCCCAGAACGCGCAGGGCAGACCCAGGTGAACGTACGATTGATCTACTGCTCGTATTTCGAATCTGCCGCCCTCAGCCGCAACTTTTTACTGACCCGGTAGATTTCAAAGCACAAGAACATAAGCGCCGGTTGGATTGGGTTGATCAAGAATTGCCCGCGAAAAATCAGCAGCATGTAAGGAGCGAGATAAAGAAACAGCAGCACGAATAGGTAATGAGGAGACAACAACGATCTATACTGATACAGAAGCACGGCGGGGATGGTTAAGAGCAGCAGATCATAAACGAAGCCGTGGTACATGAGCAGCAGTGTTGTCGTGAGCAAGCTTGCATACCGAAGATCGAACATGCCGGATTGAAAATCCACCACGCCATTCCATACTTTCCACAACCAGTATATCAAGATAGACGATGCCAGCCCGACGCCCCAAAGCGCCCATACCGGCGGCAGCAGTTGCCGGAAAAATCCATACGCAGTGACATAATGCGATAACGGTTGTGTGAGATTTTCGATACGACCCGCCTGTTGACCGACCGCTTCGATATATTGCCAATAGGAATCGAATGAGAATATCAAACCACCCAGCACGATCAGCGATAAAAATGATGCGCTAAATCCAAAGATTCCCGGCCACATTCTGCGCAGAACCAGCAATGGCAGGATGACACTCAAATACTGGGCTCGGTAGCTGAGAAAACCCAAGACAAATCCTGACCAGTAAAATCGGCCTTGCTGCATGAATCGATACGCCATCGTCCAAATAAATAGAGCGATCGCGGTGGTTTGACCAGTTAAGATCAGCCAGTACAGTACCGGCGCCGCTCCAGCCACAGCTAAGCTCGCCGCAAGCGGCGGTTGCCTTATTGGCCCGGAGCGGATCAGGAGTACGACCGATACGAAATAAAGGGTTATCGTAAACAGAGTCCAAACCCAGAACGCGCCGACATAAGAAAACCATCTGAGCGGCATCAAAAGCACGGTAAAAAATGGCGCGTGAAGATAGGGCCAGTAGATTCCATTACGCGCACCCGCGCTGAACTGCTTTTGGATGTCCATTTGAGATTGGCT
>DASUVS010000065.1:0-5959 GCA_036378835.1 Binatia bacterium
TGCCATATCAACGAGCTGTTGCGGAGCGATTTTGACCTGGCGAAAACGCGCTATCAAGCACGCTTCAATTCGGAATGGCAACAAATCGAAATGTACGCCATAGCCGCGCAAGATCATCGGGTAAGCTTCCCTACAGTAGAAACATCTTTCGATTGGCGGAAAAACGAAAAGATTCTTGTCGAGATCAGCCGGAAATTCGACCCGCAGCGATTACAGGAGCAGCTAAGGTTCTTCGATCTCGTACCGATTGAGCACTTCACCGATCCCAATCGGTGGTTTTCCGTTTTGCTTTTCCGAAAGCAGGGCTGATATTCCACACACCGAAGAACCTGGTTGTCCACTTCGGTTCGTTAGCCTGCGCTCGAGCTAGGCTGTCCACTTGGTTAAGGCATCCCCAATATCGAACTCAGGGGTGAAATACTCAGCAACAAAACAACGCCGAAAACCGCAATGCCGCCGCCCGAGATGCGATGGATCCACCATAAAAGACGCAAATTGAATCTCTCGCGGAATAGCGTTAGGCCGAGAAACAACGCCACCCACCACGATGCCGAACCGATAAAAACGCCGACTGCGAATACCGCCGCGCCGCCATAGTGGCCAATCATACTCTGGGCGTGCCACGCGGCATAAATTGCAGCGAAAGACAGGATGGTCACGGGACTCGACAAAGTCAGAAGAAACGTTGCTACGTACGTTCCGAGAAGGCCGTTGATTCTCCCGGTTTGGGCCGGCGGCTGCCCGGGAAGCGTATAGTAAATCTCGTAGCCGAGGTAACAAAGAAAGACTCCGCCGACGAGTCGGAAAGCGAACTGATGGTCGACTAAGAACTGCGACACCAGAGTCATACTCAGGGCGGCAATGCCTCCAGCCAACGCATCGGCGGTGGCGATACCCAGGCCGGAATAAAGGCCATACCATGGCCCCATCGACAGCGCTCGATTGATGCACAATAGACCAAGCGGGCCAACGGGTACTGCCACGACAAATCCCATCATGGCGCCTTTGATGAGAAGATGAATTGCCATTCCGTATCGGCGGTTTTACTCTTCGTCAGCGCGCGCAGCGAAAGCCAATGTTGTGATGCCCTGAACGAAAGTTTCGCGAAACATGACCGCCTCGATGGGTTGTGGTCAACTCTTCGGCCGCCGAATCCTGACCCCCTCCTCTGGTGACGCGTACGAGTTCGCGCTGCAAGTCTTCACGGCCGTCCGCCGCATCATACGGATAAGGAAGATACCCGCTGCTCACCCATTCCCAGCCGTTGCCGGCAAGATCGAGCACGCCATAAGGGCTTGCTCCTTTCGGAAAACTCCCCACCGGACGGAAGTCATTCCATCCTGCGCTGAAATGCGCGCGGGCGCGATCGGGCGGATCATTGCCCCAGGAATATTTGCGCCCGTCTGTACCGCGCGCCGATTTTTCCCACTCTGCTTCGGTTGGCAATCGCTTACCCGACCAGTCGCAGTATGCAACTGCGCCGACCCACGAAGTCTCGATGACGGGATGGTTCTCGAAGCCGAGATCGGCCTGCCATTTACCGGCGCGAATGTGAATACGCGCGTCGTTATCATCGCTATCGTACCACTGGCGGGCAGCCGAACCTTGAGATCCTTTGGCCTCGAGGAATCGGGCAAACTGCGAGTTTGTCACCGGTAACCGATCGATGAAGAATTCCGGCAGAGTAATCCGGTGTTGTGGCCGCTCGTCAGCGGGGCCGTCGTCTCTGCCCATCAGAAATGAACCCGCAGGGATTCTCATCATTTCAGCGGCATCGTTTGCCCCGGTGCGGCTCGTTTGCGCGATCCAGGTGATCAAGAATAAAAGCCCGAGCAATCCCCTTTGCTGGAGAAAAAAACGGCTCATGCTTGCAACATACAGCTTTTGAAAATTCTAGGAAATACCGCGAAACGATCGAGCTAAACTTGTCAGAGGTTTAAACCTATGCGACAGTCCCCTGCAATGCGACATTCGCAATCATTTCGCCGCCGCGGTGTTGTCGAAGGTTTTTTTGGTCCGGTGTGGAGCATGGCCCATCGCCGCCGGCTGTTCGATTTTGGCGCGGCCCGGGGCATGAACACTTATCTCTATGCGCCCAAGGACGACCCCTATCACCGCGAACGCTGGATGGAACCTTATCCGCAGCAGCAATGGCGCGCGCTTTTGACGATCATTCGCGCAGCACAAAAGCGCCAGATCGATTTTGTTTACGGCTTTCATCCAGGCAAGGCACTTTTGTTTAGCGCCGAGCAACCGCTGCGCGTTCTGCTATCGAAAGCCCAGCGCTTCTATGATGCGGGCGTGCGTACCTTCGCGGTGTTGTTTGATGATATCCCTTCCCGATTGGAGCATAGCGCGGACCGCAGGCGCTTCAACCACAGCCTGGCGCGAGCCGAAGGGAATTGGCTCGCAGAAATCATCGCTCGGCAGCCGCCTGCATGGGCGGACGTGGAGTGGTGGATCTGTCCATCGTTTTACACGCCGGATCCATTGCTGGCGCGCGTGTTCGGCGCCTTCGAGCCCCATTTTTTGGAAAATCTCGCGAACTACCTTCCGCCCCATATTCCGTGCTGCTGGACCGGACCTTCGGTGGTCGCAAAAAAAATAACCCTGGCGCACGTAAGAAAAATTGCCCAGCTTGTCGGCCGGCCGTTGATTCTCTGGGACAACTATCCGGTGAACGATCTTTCCATGACCGACGAGCTCCACATAGGTCCTTTGCAAAAGCGTGATCCGCATCTAGCGCAAGCTGTTTACGCCTACCTCAACAATCCGTTGGTTCAAGAAGAGTTGAGCCTTATCCCGCTTGCCACCTGTTTTGATTACGCCGCAACCCCCATGACCTATAATCCGGAGGAAAGTTGGAATGAGATCGTCACGCGAACTTTCGGTGCTGGCGGAAGTGCGCACTGGCGCGCTATTCGGACCTTCTGCGAAAGAGCTCAGCGGGCTAAACGGTCCAAGCATCCCGTGCGGATCCGGAGCAGAGAAGCGAAAGCGCTGCAAGATGCACTGAATTATTTGAATGCACATCGTCAAGAAAAGTGGGGCGCCGAAATCAAGCCGTGGGCAGAACAGATGGAACGAGCGCTCAGCACGCAACAGCAGTAGGTGGCGCAGCCATAGTTCGTCCCGAATCTTGATCAGCCGCCGGGACTGGCGTAATTTCTAACAATGCTAACCACCCAAGTTGGCGCGTCATCGCGCAGCCCATTTGCCGCAATGAATGGCGCTGAAATGATTGCGCTGTTGCGAGAGTATCGTTCCCGTACCCGGGAGTTGGTTGCAGACCTTGATGAGCGACAACTGATCGGACCTCGTTTAGCAACGGTGAACCCACCGTTGTGGGAGATCGGGCACGTTGGCTGGTTTCAGGAGTTCTGGCTGCTGCGTCAACTCCGGCGGCAAACGCCTCTGCTCGAGAACGGTGATCAACTCTACAATTCCACCGATGTGGCTCATGATGTGCGTTGGGAGGTCGCACTGCCTTCGCGGGAGGATACCTGGCGATATTTAGATGCAGTCTTCAATCGAGTTATCGAACCCATCGAAGGTAAATCTAATTTATCCAGCGAGGAGCTTTACTTTTACTCTCTAACCGCATTTCACGAAGCCATGCATGCCGAAGCGCTGGCATGCACACGGCAAAGCTTCGGCTATCCGAGGCCAAGCTTCATGCCCGCCCGCACCATCTATGAGAATCGATCTGAAGATCTTTTCCAAGGAGATGCCCAAATTCCGGGCGGCGAAATCTTGGTCGGCGCGACGGCTGAGATGCCGTTCGTTTTCGACAACGAAAAGTGGGCCCATGAGGTATTGCTTCGGCCGTTCCGGATCGCGCGAGCGCCCGTGAGCAATAGAGAATTTCGAGAATTCGTCGATGAGGGCGGCTATTTCCAGCCAAAGTGGTGGAGTGAAGATGGGTGGCGCTGGTTGGAAACCGGCGGCGCGCCGCAACTCGAGAACTCGTTCGCAAAATTTTTCAACAAGCCGATCAGTCAGTCGAGCCAAGTGCCTGCTGCGAAAGCGAAACTCGAACATCCGCTGTATTGGCGCCGCGACCCTGATGGTCATTGGCAGGAGCGGATTTTTGATCGCTACGTTCCGCTGCAGGACAATCTCCCGGTTGTGCATGCCAGTTGGTACGAAGCCGAGGCGTTTTGCGCTTGGGCCGGACGACGTTTACCGAGCGAAGTAGAATGGGAAACCGCTGCTTCGGCAGAACCAACAGTGGACGGTTCCAGGTTAAGCGATACTCGGCGCCTGTTTCCATGGGGAGATACAGCGCCGACCATTCATGAGGCGAATCTAGATTGGCAGAATGGCGTCGTCGCGATCAGCGACTATCAAGCGGGCGACAGCGCGTTTGGTTGTCGCCAAATGATCGGCAACATCTGGGAGTGGACCGCCGATAACTTCATGGCGTATCCAGGATTTACCCCGGATCCTTACAAGGAATACTCCAAGCCGTGGTTCGGCACCCACAAGGTCCTGCGCGGCGGCTCCTGGGCGACATCCTCGCGGCTTATCCGCAATACCTGGAGAAATTTTTATACTCCGGATCGCTGCGATATTTGGGCCGGCTTTCGAACCTGCGCAAAGTGATCGTCCACGGTGAAACTCGAACTCGTCACCCCGGCACCGTTGCGCTTTAACAATGGCAACAAGATTACTGCCCTACGGTGGGCCGGAATTTTTAGAGCTCTTGGACACCGTGTAAAGGTATCGCAGCGATACGACGGCAAGCCTTGCGATGTCCTGATCGCGCTCCATGCCAGAAGGAGTTACGAGTCGATTCGCCGCTTTTACAAACTCTATCCCGAACGACCTTTGATCGTTGTTCTAACCGGCACCGACCTTTACCGCGATCTCCGCAGCTACCGCAGCGCTCAGCAGTCACTCGACTTAGCGACTCGAATTGTCGCGCTCCAGAAGATGGCCTTGGCCGAGTTGTCCGAATCCATGCATCCAAAAACCCGGGTGATTTATCAGTCCGCCGAGCGCTGTTTCAGCAGCTATTCCAGGGATGTTGGAGATGGATTCAAAGTTTCAGTTATCGGACACCTGAGAAAGGAGAAAGACCCGCTGCGAACCGCGTTAGCGATCCGGCGTTTACCGGAGAAATCGAGAATTATGGTACAGCACATCGGCCGGCCTCTGAATCAGGGGCTCGAGCGCCGCGCGCGGGCCGAAATGATCAGAAACTCGCGCTACCAATGGCTCGGGGAGTTGCCGCATCAGAAGACTCGGCAGATTCTAGCGCAAAGCGATATTACGGTTATCACCTCGTGGATGGAAGGTGGCTCCAATGTATTATCCGAAGCGCTGGCCTGCGCCGTGCCGGTCATCGCGTCGAGAATATCGGGACTGATGGGGACCTTAGGACCCGATTACCCCGGCTACTTTGCCGCCGGGGACACGGGTGCGTTGAGCGAGATGTTATTACGAGCCGAAAGCGATCGGAAGTTTTATCGCTCGTTGAAATCGATCTGCAAAAGTTTGGCGCCCCTGGTATCGCCCAAGCGTGAAGTCGCGGCTTGGAAACAACTTCTACAAGAGTTGCAATCGTAAGCTGTACAGGGTCAAGAAGGCTCTTCGCGTATCCACGGTTTCACCCAGGGCAAGAGCAAGTAAGCGGGCATCGACAACAAGAACGTTAGAGCGAAATAGTTGCCATAGCCGTAATGCTCTGCGCCGAGGCCGCTGATGCCGCCGATCAAGCGTCCGGTAAGCGAGAAGATCGATGAAAGAAAGGCATACTGCACGGTTGCGTGCTCTTTTTGACAGATGTTCATCAGAAACGCCAAAAATGCCGCCGTTCCGAGCCCGCCGCTGAAAGACTCGAACATGGATGCGCCGTAAAGACCGTATCTTCCAAGGCTTAACCAGTCGACCGCCGAATAACCCAGATTGGAGGCTGCTTGGAGCAAGCCCAAAAACCATACTGCATGGAAGATTC
>DASUVS010000066.1:0-10826 GCA_036378835.1 Binatia bacterium
CAAGCCGGCGTCCAGGCGCTGGTTGAAAATTATCGATTGCGCGAGGACTTGAAGAGAGCCTTGCAGAATGTCCAGGACCTAGAGCGCCTCGCCGCCCGTACTGTGGCCGGCACGGCATCGCCGAGAGATCTGGTGGCGATCAAACAGACGCTCCTCGCGTTAGCCGAATTGCAAAGCTTATTGGCCGGGGAGAACAGCGACATCTTGCGCGCGTTGCGCGAGCAACTTTCAGTTTTGCCCGAGATCGTCGAACTCATCAGCGCGTCAGTCGTCGATGATCCGCCTTTTTCACTGAGAGATGGCGGTTTCATCCGCCAGGGTTTCGATTCGGAGCTCGATGATATTCGCGGCGGCCGAAGTCAAGCCAAGCAATGGATAGCGTCATTTGAAGTGGCGGAGCGGCGTCGCACCGGAATCAATTCGCTCAAGGTCCGCTACAATCGCGTGTTCGGCTACTATATCGAAATAACCAGCTCGAACTTAAAAGCGGTGCCTGAGGATTATATTCGCAAGCAGACTTTAGTTAATGGCGAACGCTATATCACGCCGGAACTAAAAGAATACGAAACCAGAGTTCTTAACTCCCAAAGCCTTTTAGAAAAATTGGAAACCGAGTTGCTCGGGCGTGTCCGCGGGCAAGTCGCCGCCGCTTATCCCGTGCTGAAAAAATCCAGCATGGCGCTGGCTTCCATCGACGTTTTGCTCTCGTTGGCTGAAGTCGCCGAATCGTGCCATTGGGTCGCGCCATGGCTAGATGACGGATTGATGCTGACAGTGCGAGAAGGCCGCCATCCGGTGGTGGAAGCGGCCATCGGCCGAGGCGCTTTTGTTCCCAATGACTGCGTTATCGATCCGAACGAGCAACAGATTTTATTGCTGACGGGGCCCAACATGGCGGGCAAGTCAACCTACATGCGCCAGATCGCTTTGATCGCGGTGCTAGCGCAGATGGGAAGCTTTGTCCCGGCGCGTGAAGCTCGGATCGGCCTGGTGGATCGTGTGTTTACTCGAATCGGCGCTAGCGATTCTCTAGCCCGCGGCGAATCGACCTTTATGATCGAGATGAAGGAAACCGCTGCCATCCTGGAGCATGCTACGCAGCGCAGTTTAATCCTCTTGGATGAAGTCGGCCGAGGCACTAGCACGTTCGACGGGATCTCCATTGCCTGGGCTGTCGCAGAATCGCTGCACGAGCGCACCGAGCGCCCCCGGACATTATTTGCCACCCATTATCATGAGCTCACCGATCTGGCGCATACCAAGGAACGAATCAGAAATTATAACTTCGCCGTCAAAGAGTGGCAGGGGGACATTATTTTTTTAAGAAACCTGGTGGAAGGCGCGGCTAGCCGCAGCTATGGCATTCACGTTGCCCGCTTGGCCGGACTGCCCGCGGCGCTAATTGACCATGCCAAAGCCATCCTCGCGCAACTCGAGGGCGGCGGGGACGAATGTCGCGGCCGCCTAGCATCTATGAGGCCATCTGCCGGTGAGCAGCCCTTGCAGATGGCACTGTTTGCAAGCGCCGAGGATCGGTTTCGCGAACAATTGCGCAGTCTCGACGTTTCAACGATCACTCCGGTGGAAGCGCTCAATATTCTTTACAAACTCACCGAAGAGGCTAAGGAATGATTCTCATCGCATGAGGTGCCGGATGACGATAAGAAACCTGCGTTACATTGCGATTGCAACGGCTATTGTCGCTTTGCTCGGGATGTCTTTGGTTCATTTCGATTCTTTCGCCGCGGCTCAGAGCAATAAGAAAGCCCGGGCGGCGTCGCCGGGTAAATCAACCGAAGTTGACCCTCCGTCGTCGCGCGACGGCGGGCAGTCGAGCAGCGATGAATTGAAGCCCGCTTCGCAGCTTTCGACCGACCCTGCGGACAAGAGCTTGATCAGTTCAGTGCGCTTCATCTCCACGGCCCGCTACACTCGCGTGCTGCTCGATCTCTCCAAAGAGGCTAAATATGAAATTCACCGGCTGGAGGGAGACAAGTCGAAAGGGCTGGCGGCGCGAACTTACGTCGACATCTCGGGGGCGAGACTGGGAACCAATTCAAAAGAACCGCTCGCCGTGGGTGACCGGCTTTTGCGCCAGATACGCGTCGGCCAGTACACGGACAATGTGGTTCGAGTGGTTTTGGACTTAGCCGATGATACCGGCCGTTATGATATTTCATTACTTCCAGATCTTTATCGACTGGTCATCCATATCCAGCCTGAGCGCACAGGTGAGACGGTCAAACCAGGTGCCGATAAACCGGTCATCAGAGCAACTGCAAAAACTAAACAGCCGGCGAAGACTACCGTGTCCGGCATCCGCAAAATCGTCTTGGATCCTGGCCACGGCGGTAAGGATCCGGGCGCCATCGGTGTCGGCGGGGTTGCTGAAAAAGATTTGGTTCTATCCATCGCCAAGAAATTGGCGGTCAAGGTCAAACGGGAGATGGGCATTGAGGTCATCTTGACCCGCAAGGACGATCGCTACGTTCCGCTGGAAGATCGCACCGCCACCGCCAATGCCGAGGACGCCGATCTGTTTGTCTCGCTTCACATGAACGCAAGTCCAAACCTGGAAGCCAGAGGTTTGGAAACCTACTATCTCGACAACACCAGCGATGAAGCGTCCATCCGGCTTGCGGCTCGGGAAAACAGCACTTCGCGAAAAAATATCTCCGACCTGCAGTTCATCCTGAGTGACATGATGCAGAATGTGAAGCTTGAGGATTCCATCAGTCTGGCGCATCACCTCCAGGGCGCGGTGGTGAGCGGCATGTCGCGCAAAATGAGCGATGTTAAAGACCTGGGTGTTAAGAAAGCATTGTTTTACGTGCTGGTCGGGGCCCGGATGCCGAGCGTTTTAGTGGAAATGTTTTTTATCACCAATCGTCTTGAAGGCCCGGCGATGAGTGATGAAGGCCATCAGGACGCGATGGTCGATTCGCTGCTCGAGGGCATCCGTAAATATACTCAAGGTTCGGTGGCGACGAAGACGTTGTAGAGGTAAACTATTACGTGGACTTCACCTCATTACCTGACTCTCTGCTTGAAACGACCAAGGACCTCAGCGACTTGCCTGGGTTTACCCGTCGCTATGTGCAGAAAGCGCGTACCGTCTTGTTCGAAAAGCATCGGGCCGGCGCCGGCGGTCTGGAAATCGCTGCTGCTTATTCAAAAATGATGGACGAGCTGATTTGCCATCTGTTCGGCGGCATCAGCAAGGACTTTCAGAGCCGTTACCCGACCGGAAATCCGCAATGCGCGATTATCGCGCAGGGAGGCTATGGTCGAAGCGAGCTCAATCCGCACTCGGATATTGATCTTTTGTTTATTTACTCGTGGAAAGTCTCGCCGTTCGTGGAGGCGGTCACCGAGAGGCTCCTTTATACGCTATGGGATGCCGGGCTTCAGGTGGGTCATGCGATTCGCAGCATCAGCGAATCGATGCGCCTGGCAAGCACGGATATGAAAGTCAGGACGGCGCTACTCGATTGCAGGTACGTCTGCGGCGACCAAACCCTCTACAATGAATTTGAAAAAGCGGTCCAGAGCCGGCTGGCCAGAAAACGGGTCAGCGGTTTTGTCGGCGAAAAGCTCGCCGAGAATGACGCCAGGCACGCCGGATACGGCGGTTCGGTTTACCTTTTGGAGCCGGACGTCAAGGAGAGCGAGGGAGG
This sequence comes from Binatia bacterium, assembly GCA_036378835.1. Classification (GTDB taxonomy): domain Bacteria; phylum Desulfobacterota; class Binatia; order UBA9968; family UBA9968; genus WHTF01. The sequence goes on from DASUVS010000066.1 coordinate 3,678, forward strand.
GTTGCGGGACGTTCATACCGCCCGTTGGATGGCGCGCGTCAAAATGCAGGTCAAAGATCTCGATGAGCTGGTTGGCAAAGGCATCATCAGTGCGGCGGATGTCGTAAAACTGAAGGCCTCCCACGATTTCCTCTTGCGCGTCCGCAATGAGCTGCATTTTTCCACCGGTAAGCACCAAGACCAATTGACTTTTGAAGAACAGGAGAAGGTGAGCCAGGCGCTGGGGTTTCAAGGTGAAGGCAGCCTGAAGGCGGTGGAAGTATTCATGAGCCAATATTATCGGCACGCTTCAGAAATCAGCCGGCTCACGACCCTGGTCACTCATCGACTAACCGATAGCAGCTGGCCGCTCATCGGCGGGATGGTCGGTTTGGGGCGAACCATCCGCGACGGAGTCCGAATCTCCAGAGACCAAATCACGATCACCAAACCGGAGATTCTTACGCAGGATCGCGGCAATCTGATGCGCATCTTCGAAGATACCCAAAAGCATCGCTGCTCGCTCAGCCACGAGAGCCGGGAGCTGCTGCGCGAGCACCTGCATTTGATCGATGATCAGTTTCGAGCTTCGGCGGCGGCCAACCTGCCTTTTTTTCGGATTCTCAAGTGGAAAGAAGGTGTTTACGACACGCTGTTCGAAATGCATCGGGCCGGAGTCCTCGGCGCCTTCGTTCCCGAATTCGGCAGGCTTCTTTGCATGGTTTTGCACGATGCCTATCACATCTACACGGTCGACCAACACTCGTTGCGTTTGATTCAAGAAATTGAGCGGCTCAAAGCCGGCGAGTTCAAGGAATCTTTGCCGTTGCTGACGCAGTTGGCGCGAGAAGCCGAAAAGATTGAGCTGCTTTATCTCGGGCTTATGTTACACGATATCGGCAAAGGCTTTGGCGGGGGTCATTCCGAACGGGGCGCCGTGATGGTGCGCCGGATCGCCGAGCGCATGCGGCTCAATGTCGATGACGGCGCGCTGGTGGAATTTTTGGTTCGACACCATCTGCTGATGACGCACACGGCGTTTCGCCGCGATCTGGAAGACGAGAAAACCATCTGTGACTTCGCTCAAACGATGGGGAGCGTTAACAATCTGAAGATGCTGTACCTGCTGACCTATGCCGATGTGAGAGGGGTCGGTCCCGACGTTTGGAACCCGTGGAAGGCATCGCTCTTGGGCGAACTCTACGTGAAGACGCTGACGGTGTTGGAAGATATGGAGAAGGGCGAGTTTCAGCGTCAAGATATTCGCGCCGCTTTGGGGCGCATCCAAACTCGCGTGCGCGAAGAATTGTTGGCGACCTCCTCACCGGAAGAAGCCGATTGCTTTATCCGGGTGATGCCGGAGCGTTACTTTTTGTCGGTGACCGAAGGCGAGATACCGGCGCAATTCGCTCTGATGCAGGAATACAAAGGCCGCGGCGCGGCGGTTTCCGTCGAGCACTTTCCGGAAAAGGACTGCAGCACTGTAGCCATCTGCACCACCGACCGTCCCGGGCTATTTGCGTCGATTGCCGGGGTGATGGCGGCGATGAGATTGGATATTCTCAATGCTCGGATCTTCACGGCCAGCGATGGCCGCATCCTCGACGTTTTTCGAGTCTCGCACGGCGGGCGCTCCGAACTCGCCATGGCCGAGCAGCGCTGGAGCCGCTTTAGCTCGACCTTGGAAGCGGTGCTGGAGGGAAACATCGACGTTGAACAACTGGTGGAAAAATCGCAATCGACGCTTTTGCGAAAACGCATGCCCAAAGTGCTGACCTCCATCGAGATCGACAATGAAGCCTCAGCTCATTATACGGTCGTGGAAGTATACACCGCCGATCGCCTCGGCGTTTTGTTCAGGATAACCTATACGCTGCACCAGCTTGGCCTTTCGATTCATGTGGCAAAGATCTCGACCAACGTCGACCAAGTGGCCGACGTATTTTTTGTCACAACTGAGCGAGGCGACAAAGTCGAAGACTCCGCCCGCATTGAAGCGATTCGGCAGACACTCCACGCTAGCCTCGTTCCAGATGATGAAAGAATCGCTGCACCCCTACATTGATTCATTTCTGACGATGATCAGTGTGGAGAAAGGGCTTGCCAACAACACGGTGCAGGCCTATAGCCGCGATCTCTCCGGACTGGCGGAGTTCGTCCTCGGACAGAAGATAACCCGCTGGGATGCCGTGGAGGCGATTCATCTTCGTTTGTTTGTGTCCACTTTGCGCGCCCGCCATTTGAGCAGTCGCTCTATCGCCCGGCAGATTGTCACCGTAAGGCGTTTCTATCGTTTTCTGGAAACTGAAGGATTGGTGAGTAATCCTCCCGTTCCGGAATTTCATCTAAGCGCTACCGCGCGGAAGTTGCCGCACGCGCTTAACGGGGGCGATATCCGCTCTCTCTTGAATCAACCGGATCCCAATCAAATCCTCGGGGCGCGTGATCAAGCGATGCTTGAACTTCTCTATGCAACGGGTCTCCGAGTATCGGAGTTGGTGCTATTAAAGCTCCAACAGGTCGATTTCCAAGGCGACTACCTAACGGTCAAAGGCAAGGGATCCAAAATGCGGGCAGTGCCGTTTGGCAAATGGGCGCGAGAAAAACTTCTTCGCTACATTCAAGAAACCCGACCGCGTTTGCTGAAGGGCAAATCGAGCGCTTTTCTATTTCTCAATCGCTCCGGTCAAGCGCTGAGCCGCCAGGGATTCTGGAAGATAATTCGGGGTTATGCCATGGCTGCCGGCATCGACAAGAAAGTTTCGCCCCACACCTTGCGCCATTCTTTCGCCACCCATCTGCTGGCAGGCGGCGCTGATCTCCGCTCGGTGCAAACGATGCTCGGCCATGCTGATATATCGACGACGCAGATCTATACTCACGTGGATGCCAATCGCCTCAAACAGGCCCACCAGCGCTATCATCCGCGCGAAGGGGGCGTGCAGCGTAAACCGAAACCGGCGCCGGATTAGGCACAATCCTCCACGTACCGGACTCGAAATGTTGTCGTTTTAGCTTGTGCTTTAAGAAGCTTTGCCGTAGTTTTTTAAACTGTTTCTCGAATGATGTAGAGCCTTGGAAGAAACCGTAAGACAGATTGCGATCTGGGCGCTGCCGGTATTGCTGGCGATCGTGTTTCATGAGGTTGCGCATGGCTGGGTGGCTTACCACCTGGGCGATTCGACTGCCGCGCGGATGGGCCGCCTCACTTTAAATCCGCTTGCCCATGTCGATTTGTTCGGCACTATTCTGATTCCTCTGCTGCTGATTCTTTCAAATGCGCCATTTCTGTTCGGCTACGCCAAGCCGGTGCCGGTAAATTTTCAAGCCCTGCGCAATCCCAAACGAGACATGATCTGGGTGGCGCTTGCCGGTCCGGTGACCAATTTTCTTCTGGCCTTTATTTGCGTCTTGCTGCTCAAGTTTCTCGTGCCCATGATCGGCAAGAGCTCTCCGGTTGGAATGTCCGCATCGCTTGTCGATTTTTTTGTGCCGATCGTTTTTATGCTCGAAAGAGGAATCTTGATCAACATCGTGCTGGCCGTCTTTAACCTGCTGCCGCTGCCGCCTCTAGACGGCGGGCGCGTGTTGGTGGGTTTGCTGCCCGAGCCTTTTTCTACGCTCCTGGCGCGTATCGAACCCTTTGGCTTTCTTATTCTACTGGTTCTTCTGATGACCCGTTCGTTGAGCTGGATCATCGGACCTCCGCTCGATTTTTTGCTAAAAGTTTTCCTCGAATTGATTTAGGATTGGACTATATGGAAACCATCGTTAGCGGCGCCAGACCTACCGGGCGTTTGCACCTCGGCCACCTGCACGGCGCGCTCAGGAACTGGATTCGCTTGCAAGAAAATTATCGATGCTATTTCTTTGTCGCCGACTGGCATGCGCTCACGACCGATTACGCCAGCCCTCAAGGAATCAAACAAAGCACCATTGAAATGGTCATGGACTGGCTTAGCGTCGGGCTCGATCCGGCGCGCTCCGTTCTGTTTCGCCAGTCCCGGGTGAAAGAACATGCCGAGTTGCACTTGATTTACTCGATGATTACCCCGGTGCCGTGGCTCGAACGCAATCCTACGTACAAAGAACAGATCAAGGAACTCACCGGCAAAGACCTTTCGACGTATGGATTTCTTGGCTATCCGGTACTGCAGGCGGCGGATATCACGATCTATAAGGCCAACAAGGTTCCGGTCGGCGTAGATCAGGCGCCGCACGTCGAGTTGACCCGGGAAATTGTCCGGCGTTTCAATCAACTTTATCGTTCGATATTTCCCGAACCCGAGGTATTGCTCACCGAGACGCAGAAGCTGCCGGGTTTGGATGGCCGAAAAATGAGCAAGAGTTACGGCAATGCGGTTTTTCTCTCCGACCCGGCCGAGGAAATCGACCGCAAGCTCAGCCGTATGATGACCGACCCGGCGCGGGTCAAGCGCACCGATCCGGGGGAGCCGGAGAAGTGTCCGGCATTTCAGCTGCACAAGATCTACTGCACGCCTGAAGAAATCGAATTTGTCAGCACCGGATGCCGCACCGCCGGCATCGGATGTCTCGAATGCAAAAAGATTATGATCAAACATGTAATCGAAGATCTTGCGCCATTCAGGGAAAAGCGCGCGCAACTGGAGAAAACCCCTGAAGTGGTCGAAGAAGTGTTGCAGGCCGGCCATCAAGCGGCGCAGAAGAAGGCGAGTGAAACCATGAGCGAAGTGCGGGAAACATTGGGATTGTGAGCACCCGAGTTCAGCTGGAAATATTCGAAGGTCCCTTAGATTTGTTGCTTCATTTGATTAAAAAGAATGAGGTGAGCATCACCGACATTCCCATCGCCGGTATCACCGAGCAATACTTGGCCACGCTGGAGCTGATGGAAACGCTGAGTCTGGACGTCGCCGGCGAATTTTTGGTGATGGCCGCTACCCTGATTCATATCAAATCGCGAATGCTTCTTCCGGCAGGCGCCGATGAGGAGGATGAGGACGAGGGCGATGACCCGCGCGACGAACTGGTGCGCCGGCTATTGGAATACCAGCGCTTCAAGGATGCCGCGGATCAACTCGAACAGCGGGAGATATTGAGCCGCGACGTGTTTGTCCGTTCAGCGACGCCGGTTGAAGAAGCCGCTGCGCCGACTTTCCGCGAATTGTCGGTTTTCGAGCTATTAAATGCCCTGCGGCGAGTCATCGATCGTTTGCCGAAGGATGTGTTTCACCAGGTGGAACTCGACAAAGTCACGGTGCGCGAGAAGATGACTCTGCTGCTGGATAAACTGCGCGCCCAGGGCCGGGTTTTGTTTGAGGAACTGTTCAATGAGGCCAAGACGCGCATGGATGTGGTGGTGACGTTTCTGGCGATGTTGGAGCTGGTCAAAGTGCGCGCCGTAAGAATCTTCCAGGAAGAGTTGACGGGACCGATCATTATCGAAGCCGCCGCCTCCATGGAACAAGCCGCGGAACTGGCAAATGCTGTGGAAGCCGAGGAAGAGCAACATGGAACGTGAAGATGTGAAATCCATTCTCGAAAGCCTGCTGTTTGTCGCCGATGGTCCTTTGACGGTGCAACGTTTAACCGAAGTCATAGAAGGCGCCGGCAAAGACGATATTCGCTCTATTCTCGACGAGATGGACAACGAGTTGCAAGACAATCGGCGCGGCATCCGTCTGGTCGAAGTCGCCGGCGGATACCAGTTGCGCACCGCCAAGGCGAATGCGGATTGGGTTAAAAAATTTCTCGGCGGCCGGCCGGCGCGAATGGGCCGGGCGACGCTGGAGACTTTGGCGATCGTCGCCTATCGCCAGCCCATCACCAAGGCTGAGATCGAAGCGATCCGGGGCGTCGATGTCGACGGCGTGATCACAACCCTGCTGGAGCGCAATTTGGTCCGCGCCGTAGCGCGCAAGGATGTGCCGGGCAGGCCCTTTCTATACGGGACAACGCCGGAGTTTTTGGAGCTGTTCAATCTCAAGGATCTGGCGCAACTGCCGACCTTGAAAGAGATGGAAGAGATGACGTTGCCGGAGATTCCGGGCGACCAGGTTTCAATGGAACAGATCGAAGACGCGGATCAGCCGCAAGAAGCCGAGCAGCCCCAAGAAGCCGAGCAGGAGAAGCAGGATTAAGCCGCCATGGAACGCTTGCAGAAAATTCTCGCGCGCGCGGGTCTCGCTTCGCGGCGCGAAGCGGAACGTTGGATTCTCCAAGGCCGGGTTACTGTCAACGGCACCGTGGTGCGCAAAATGGGCACTCAGGCCGAGCCTTCCAGAGATAGCATCCGCGTCGACGGCAAACGGATCAGGCTTGCCACAGAACCGGTTTATCTGGCGCTGAACAAACCCGCGGGCTTCATCACCACCCTCAACGATCCGCAACAGCGCCCCGATATCACTCAGTTTCTAGAACCGCTCGGAGAAAAGCAAAGAGTCTTTCCGGTCGGACGCCTGGATTTCAACTCCTCGGGACTGATCCTGCTGACCAATGACGGCGAGCTGGCGCAGCGCCTGATGCACCCGCGCTTTGGCGTCAAGAAGCTCTATCACGTCAAGCTCAGTGCGTGTCCGACTGAAATAGAGTTAGGCCGGCTGCGCAAAGGCATTCGCCTGGAAGACGGCATGACGGCGCCGGCGCGGGTGCGTGTGCTCGAGAAATTAAAGAAGAACGCCTGGGTGGAAATAGAAATTCACGAAGGCCGCAATCGCGAAGTCCGACGCATGTTCGAAACCCTCGGGTATTTTGTTGAAAAATTGATCCGCGTGCGCATCGGCAATGTCGAATTAGGCAGCCTCGCCCCCGGGGAAATTCGCCCGTTGATGCGGACAGAAATCATCAAGCTAAAGCGCGCCGTTGGTCTTCAAGATAGGCGGTCAGAGCCCGAGAGGCCTGAGAGAAGAAGGCGCGCGCCGTCTCGTCGTTGACTTTGCCCTTAGCGGTGGAGTGATAATGCTTGCGGTTCGTTTAGCGTGCGGGCGCCGAAAGGGCGCGTTCCACCTCACGTGGAAGCATCAGAGGGACGAAATAACTGCGGGGTAGAGGTAGTCCTCGCCCGATTCGTCAATAACCCTGAAGTGCTTATCCTTGGCGGCACGCGTATTGGGAAGGATCTGGTAAATCTTCCGGATCTCAAGGTCTTCAGCCCCTTCGTTCCGAATGCAGATCGCAAACTGTTCTTCT
>DASUVS010000067.1:0-6902 GCA_036378835.1 Binatia bacterium
AGCCAGGGGAGTACTAGCGCTTTATGCAAGTCAGCAAAGTCTGATCCCGGAGCACAGCTTCGAGCACTCTCGACTGCTCTGGCAACCATTCTCTATTACAAGTTGACACTTCCTAGCCCATGCGGCTAAGTTTCACGGCAATGTCGGCGCTTTAGTGTCCGGGTTCAGCGTCAGCCAACCAACAGAAGGGGAAATGCCATGAAGCACAGCACGCAAAGAATTCTCACCACCCACGTGGGGAGCCTGGCCCGAGCCGACGCCCTGTTGCCGCTTCTTCGACTCAAGGAACAAGGTCAGCCTTACGACCGCGAAGAGCTTGCGCGGCAGGTCCGTGCGGCGGTCAGCGACGTGGTGCGGCAGCAGGTCGAAGCGGGCATCGATATTGTCACTGACGGCGAGCAGGGTAAATCGGGTTTCTTCACCTACGTCATCGAACGATTCAACGGCTTCGAACGTAAGCCGCCGTCTCCGGGCAAAGAGATGAGACCCCGCTCGGCGGGCAGGGAGTATCTCGCTTTTCCCGACTACTATGCGTGGTCCGAGCGCATCGCCGCACCGTTCGGCGGTCGCAGCGGTCGCGGTGGCCGTGATGTCGATATCTGCACCGCACCCGTCAGCTACAAGGGCCATGCGGCGGTCCAGACAGACATCGCAAACCTCAAAGCGGCAGTCGCAGGCCGCCCGCACGAGGACGTGTTTGTGCCGGCGATCGCTTCTTCGTATGTCGCGTCTACTTTTGCCAACGAATACTACCGCAGCCTCGAGGAGTACGAGCAGGCAGTGTCCGAGGCGCTGCGCGAAGAATATCAGGCGATTGTCGCCGCTGGATTTATTCTTCAGATCGACGATCCGCGCCTGGTTACTTATTACATGATGCACCCGGAGTTAACCGTCGAAGACTGCCGGAAGTGGGCGGAAAAGCGTGTCGAAGCGATCAACTACTCGCTCCGCGGCATCGCGCCCGAGAAGGTCCGCTTTCATACCTGCTATTCGATCGATGTCGGTCCGCGCATCCACGAAATGGACTTGAAGGACATCGTCGACATCATTCTGAAAATTAACGCCGGCGCCTATTCGTTCGAAGCGGCCAACCCGCGGCACGAACATGAATACCATGTCTTTGAGCGGGTCAAGCTGCCCGCGGGAAAAATCCTCATACCCGGTGTGATCAGCCATACGACAAATTTAGTGGAACACCCGGAATTGGTCGCTGAACGGATCGTGCGGTTCGCCAAGCTCGTCGGACGCGAAAACGTGATCGCCGGCGCCGACTGCGGCTTTGCCGCTTCGGCTCTCAGGTTCAACGATACCCATCCCAGCGTGGCATGGCTAAAGTTTGCCGCGTTGGCGGAAGGCGCCCGATTAGCGACCAAACAATTATGGAATTGAGCTAAAGAAGTTTCCTTCGACAAAGGGGTAGGGTTCAACTTCTTTCAACCGACTTCGAATCTAAACCTGCAACCACGCCGTAAGGCGTTTACGGCTTGAACGTAGCGCAGCGCTTGAGCGGCTTGAACCGATTCTGGATCTATCGATAGAGCGCATCAATAAATCCAGATTTGTCCAACTCTTCCAGCAAACTCACGTCGATAAAATCCTTCGGGTTCGCCGTCTTGGCCGCGGGAATCCGCTCGCTTGCATCTTCAATGATGGTCTTGAATCCCTCGATCGACGGATAAGGCTTGGTTTTGACGGTCTCGCGCAGAGTCTGGTAGGCGTCATCGATGCGCTTCTCATCTTTGGTTTGCCGATATTTGGCAAAGGCCTTTTTGGAGATCTCGGGATTGGTCTTCACCAGGTGGATCGCCTCGACATAGGATTTGAGAAAACGTCTTGCGAGATCGCGCTTGCGGACCAGCACCCGCTGGGTCGTGACCAGCCCACTACCTTGATACGCAATATTCAAATCACGCAGATTGAGTAAAATCTTCATGCCTGCCCGCTGCGCCTCTAAATGATCTGGAGGCGAGATAAGGGCGGCGTCGATGGAACCGCCGGCTAAGGCAATCAGCCGTTCCGGAGTGTCGCCCACCTGGAGCAGGGTGACGTCCCTATTACTCAAGCCGTAACGGGGCAGCACGTAGATTAAACGTAAGTGCGAGGCTGAACCAAAGCGGAAAACGCCGATCCGTTTTCCCCTGAGATCTTCCATTGCTTTGATATTGGGACGCGCCACCAGCCGGTCCTCGAGGATGTCTTGCACGCCGGCGATCATCACTGGATCGGCTCCTTGCAACCTCGCAGAGGACATGAGGGAGCCCGTCATCTGGCCAAAATCGACCTCACCCGCCACCAAGGTTTCGATCGCGGCGCGTGTGTAAACGATTTCTGCGCTGATGCCGTTCTTTATTAAAAGCCCGCCGACGTCGGCGACCCACAGCACCCCTTGGGTCGGCGAAACCGCCGAGAATGCCACTCTGATCTTGTCCGCGGCAAAACTTGGCAGAGCTGAAACAATCACCAGCAGAACGCTGAGTGCAAGAATCGGCAATTGTTTAGTGCCGGATAGAGAATGCGGGCAGAACATCAGGGACCCCGGTAAGTTGTCTGTGTGTTCAGCGCAGCCTGGAGATTTTCCGACAGGTGTGTTTCGTCGGACGATAGTAGAGTCAGTGAGCAGCGTCAAGCACAAATCAGAATGGTCGTTCAAGCGAACGCTCCGATCGGAGCCGTCCTCCAGAATCGTGGAAATATCGCCGGAGCGGCGTTGGTGATCCCTCGGAAAACCCGGTTCAGTCACGGTTCCGCTGCCTTCCTCAGCGCTTGCCTGGCGCTCCTGAAACGCGCTACCAAACAGAACGGCGAGTGCGACTTCAACTCATCAACCCGTCATTGTAAAAGCTTTTCGGCACAAAATTGAAGAAATGGCCCGCCCCCTCGATGATGCGCTGCGAGTGTGGCGTGCCTGCGGGAATGTTCACTCCGACCGGACTCTCGACGACCATTTTATCATCGCGGACCTGGAACTCGATTTTGAGTCCGGTCAATTCAGGTCCGGTGCCGATCGCAATGTGCTGCGTGTCGCAGTTGTGCCGGTGCATATCGACGTAGTTCGCTTGGGTCGGTTGCACGCCGGTGACGCTGCGCACCACAGTGTAAAAGTTGGCCTCCGGCTTCAGCTTGCCGTCGACAAAAACATAACGCGTCCCTGGAGCCGCATCGGTATGGTACTTGATCTCCGTCGTCGACCGCACTTCCGGCTTAAAAACGTAACCGGCGTATCGTGCAAAGTCGCGTTCGCCTTTACTGACATCGAACGGCTTATCCTCATGAGTGTAACCGCGGTTGCGAAATAAGACCGTCACAGTGCCGTTGCCGGCAGTCACCTTGTACTCGTGCACTGTCCCCGTGGGAATATAGACACACGCGGGCGAAACGATCTTGTGCACTTTCCCTTCAAAGATGATCTGACCTTCGAGCCCCGTGAGATCCGGGTGATCACCGATGAAGTAGTAGAACTCGTCGGTATTGTGACAATGCGGCACCTGATAGTCCGGAACCGGCGATGGCAAATCTTTAGCTTCGTGGATCGCCACGTAGATATCGGCATCGGGGTGCGAATCGCGGTTAATAAATACGTAACGCTTTACCGGCAGCGCGCTCAATTGGCGCAGCGGCCGTTTCTCCTCGTGCTTGCCGCCGAGCACACCGGGCCGCGCTTTGACAATGTATTTTTCTAAGTTCATAAATCTCCTCTTAGGATTGCGAGCGTATCGATGTTACGACTCGCCCATGACTTTTTTCACCCGCTCGATGACGTCCGGCGGCTGATTGACGACTTCTTTGGCCAAAGCCTCCAGGCGCTCGCCGCTGACCGGTGCGATCTCCCATTGTCGTTTCTTTGCTTCGGCGACAAATTCAGGATCTTTCAGCATGTTGAGATAGGCTTCGCGGAGCAGCGTTACACGATCAGCAGGGATGCCTGGGGTCGCCAGGATCGGCCGGCCGAAAGCGCCTGGTCCAAGAACGACTCGCGCCAGCCGTTTGGTCGCGTCCGTGCCCTTTTCCTGGTCCATCAACTCCCACATCGTCGGCGTGTCGGGCAAGCGGTGGTTGCGCTTATCGCCCGTTTGCACCAGGAATCTGACAAAGCCGTTCTTGGCCCAGGTTCTTCCGGGCTCGCGCCCGAAGAAAGCGCTGATGGTCGTCCCCCGGCAGTGGACTTCGTTTTTCTCTACGGCTAAATCCACGTCCGCAGCTCCCGGATAGCCGGTCACCACATTGATCCTGGCGCCGAAGATTTCCTCGATCAACTTGGGTATGTAAAATCCCGTGCTGCCGACACCCGAAGCGCCGCAGCGCAGCGGTTCGGCGGCCTTGCGCAAATCGAACAGGTTTTTGTACGGCTGATCGGAGCGAACAAACAACAGCTCGTCGTTTTCTTCCGGCGTGCCGATCCAGGTGAACTTGGCCCAATCGAACTGAACTTCCTTTCTGCCAAGAAGCTGCGCGAAATAAATCGGCGCTGTCACCGCGCCCAATGTAAGGCCGTCCGGCTTGGCCACGCTATAGACATAGTTCGCAGCCGTCAGCGATCCACCACCCGGCATATTCTGCACGATGATGTCCGGTTTGCCGGGAATCTGTTTTGGCAGGTGACTCGCGACCACGCGGGCATACAGATCGCTCGCTGCGCCGGCGGAGGCGCCGACGACGATTTTCATTTGCTTGCCTTTGAAAAAATCGCTCTGGGCGCTGATTTTGGAGGGGCCAAACAACAACAATAAGATAATCAACACTGCCTTTTGCATGTTCATTATCTATCTCCGTTTCGATTTGATCGCATAGTTTTGTTCTAACTTGCTCAACTCGGTCATGCCGGTCGCGTCCCAGGGCAACTTTCCGCCGCCGGTAAACGGCGTCCCGCTATGCGCCGCCGCGAATTCATCCCATGCAGTCATGTCTTTGTCTTTGAATTCCTGAAAAAAAGACCAGGCCGCCGTTTTCAGAACCAAGTCGGGCAGAAAGGTGTACCATGCGGCATTGAGCCCGAACGCTGCATGCTCTTCGAGCGTGAGCGCGCGCGGTAGCTGCCCTTTCATCGCCGAGAACGGCCCTTTGACGACTCTGCGGGCGCGCTTGATCTCGGCCACAGAGTGAGGCGACTCGAACTGCACCCAATCGACGCGGCCTTCGCTTTCGTAAAGGCGCAACCGCCGCAACAATTCGTTGATGCCGCCGTTAACGGCGTTGCGCGCGTAGCACTGCGCCATAATGACGAAGTCGCCATCGATTTCATTCTTGGCGTCCACCGCTACACGATAGCGCATGATCGCATCTTCGCGGTTGATGATGGAAATGCCCGCCGATCCGGTCCGTCGTTTCTGATCCAACGGCTGGTCGTCAAGCCGTAAGCCGGCCAGTCCCGCATCGATACACTCGCGCACCAGGCGGCGCACCGCCATGATGCCGCCGTGACCGGTATCGCCGTCGAGAATGACCGGGATCTTCACCGCGCGGGCGATCCACTTGGCAAACTCCACACATTCGGTCATCGACAGAATGCCGAGGTCCGGTTGACCCGTATAGTTCCCGCCCGTGATGCTCGTGCCGACGAAGCACGCTTCAATGCCGTTGGCCTCCATGATCTTGGCGTGAAAGGCGTTGGGGGCGCCGAGTACCGCCAGGACTTTGTTCTTGCGGCCGAGCATCTGGCGTAATTTCTTGCTCGGGCTCATGCCGAATACCGCCGGTAATATTTCACTGCGTTGTCCCACAAAAGTTTGCGCAGATGCTCGGGTTTCAGATTCCAGTCCATCACCGTATCGACTGAAACCGGAAACCAGCTCTCGCCGTGGGGGTAGTCGGAACCGAACATGAGAATATCCGGCCCTAAAAGCTCGATCACGCTGCGGGTGATTTCCGCGCCTTCGGAGACTTCGATACTCTGGAAATAACGACCGCCGGTGACATAGCTCCGAATCGTTTGTTCGAGCGGCGGCAACGCTTCGGGACAGAGCTTGGTGTGCTCTTCCAGCCGGCTCACCCACACGGGCAGCCAGCCATGTCCCGCTTCCAAGGTGCCCACGCGAATATTCGGATAGCGGTCCATGATCCCGGCACCGATAATCGCGGCCATATTGCGCTGCCCACACCAGGGGTGCGCGGCCGACCGCTGCAGCCATAGATTATCCCAGGAATCGAGACCGCCTGGCGCGTAGGGAGGCATGACTGTGAAGGTGTGTAGAGCGATGCTCAAGTCGTATTCCGCCGCGGCTTGCCAGATCGGTTCGAGCTCGGGATGATCGAGCGGGAACTGATACGGCGCATAGACAAATATGGCAAGCGGCCAGCTCTCCTTCGCGGCGCGACGCAATTCGGCGAGCGAAGTTGTCACGTCGCGCGCGGATACCAGGATGACTCCCTTCAAGCGTTCGGGAAAAACCGCGCAATAATCGGCCATCCAGCGGTGATAGGCTTCGTAAACCGCGCACTCGAGCGCAACGTCATCGATGGTGGTCCAGCAACCGAACCAACCCGAAGGCAGCATGAGATGGACATCGATCCCCTCGATGTCCATGTCCTTTATGCGAACGGCGGGGTCGCGCTCACAGAGCGGATCGGGCTTGCCGTGCTGATGTCGCTTATAGCCGCTCATGTATTCGTCTTTCTGCGGGGCCGCGTCGCCGCTCAAACCCAAGCGTCGCTTATACGAGCGCTCGCCCATCAAATAGGTCACGGCGCCGTCTTTATTCTTGGCCCGATACTTTTCATAAGGCGCCAGCTTATCGCGAGCGGAACTCGCCATATACGGTTCCAGCAGTTCCGCATCGGGCCGAACATGTGTGTCCGCATCGAAGATCTTATAGCCATTGCGTGCCATGGTTGGTTCCTCGTTTGGTTAGCGCTATCACATTCGCTAGCCGTAAATCTGGTAGACTGTCAAGCTCTTTTTGTCAGGG
>DASUVS010000068.1:0-9867 GCA_036378835.1 Binatia bacterium
TGAACAGACCGCATCAACAAAGAATTACGAAAATCTGCGTAGAGCACTAACGGCCAGTCCCGTTGCAACGGATGTGAGTTCTTCACCTGCCCGCAGCCGGGCGGCGCCTCCAAATCTCTGTTCAAAAAGGCTTCTTATTGCAGGGACAAACGAGGAGCCCCCTGTCATAAAAACTGTGTCGACATCCTTAGGCGATAGATGACACTGCTTAAGTAGACGATCGATGCAGTCAGCAATTTGCTGAGTCTCTGGTGCGATCCATCCTTCAAAGTCGTGACGTGTCATCAGCTCGGTAATCTGTACTGGGACGTCCTCGAAACTGAATGAAGCGGCGGCGTTTTGAGAAAGCTCACACTTTGTATTCTCCACCGACCTGTAAAGCTGATATCCACGATCATTCTCAACAACATGGATTAACGCATTTATCTTGTCTGGTTCTAACGCTTGAAAACTTAGTTCTTTAAGCTGTTCCATAGTTCGCTTAGTCTTCAAGAAGGAAAGATAGTGCCACTTTTCCAAGTGTTCGTAGAGCCAAAATGGCACCGCCAGTATTTTGCCAAATGGAGATCGATAACGTGAATTTAGTCCGAGTCTTGGTGCGACCACATGGCGCATCATTTTGCTATCAAATGTATCACCGGCAATGCCGACCCCATCTGTTCCTATGATAACGCTGTCGTTTCCTTCGTAGCTCCGATTACAAGGCCGAAGCTGCACAAGAGAAAAATCGCTAGTTCCACCACCAAAATCAGCGATCAGCACTAGTTCCTCATGGTCAAGCTGCATCTGATACTTATAAGCAGCCGCCACCGGCTCGAACTCAAACGTAACTTGTTCAAAACCCGCTGCCTCGATTGCCGACCGAAGCCGATTAAGAGCGAAGCTATCATCAGTGTCTTCTTTAGCTCCACTGAAGTGCGCAGGTCTTCCTACTACCACGCTTTTGCCGAGCTTCCCGAACTGACTCTCCGCTGCAACTCTGAGTTCTCGCACAATCATGGCGATAAGGTCTTCCAACGAAAAAGTATAGTTGAAGATATTTGTCTGACTAAAAAGATGACTTGCCAGATAGGACTTCATGGATTGAATTAAGCGACCATGAGTTCTACCTTTGAGATAAGATGTTATAGCCTCAGGTCCGGCGACCGCACGTGGACTGTTGTCTTTGTCAAGATTCTCGGCATCAAAATAAAGAATAGATCTAAAGGTTGGTGAAATGTGGTTGTCAACTTTGAATTTCGCCAATTCAACAGTTCCATCGAGCTTTGCGATCGAAATTGCACTGTTAGTTGTTCCAAAATCAAGTCCCACTACTTCATTCATATCGAGCGATCATACTTCCTAATTTACAGGTTCTTGTGTTTTCAACTCACGACTATCCTAACCGACAAGTTAGCCGCGCTTAACGTTCAACTCAAAAAAGCAGTGGCCACAGCCTTCTACCATATGCCCAATCGCCAAAGGCGATTTCGTTCAATCCTACGTTCTTGCAAATCGGGTTTCCCGCCGAGGCGACATTGGCGGTTGTACCGCCCGCGGAGCAGGCTGGTGTAGGTGCCATCGAGCTCCAGCGTTGCAACCAGCGGCGCAATCTTTTGTATTTGTTGGATTCCATCGGCACCGAGCGGCACTTGGCTCCGCCCCATAACCCGTCCTAACTTGTTCCAGGCGGTTTCACCATGAGGGAGTATAAATACAGTTACTATTTACATTAAGCTCCAAAAAAAAGGGCCGGCTTCGCGCCGGCCCCTGCTGTTAAATTTATTGGAAAACTGAACTCAATGTCGCAAACTGCAGAACTCTTCGTAGTCGATCAATTCTTTGATCGTCGGCTTATCGCCGCACATCGGGCAGTTGGGATCGCGCCGCAGCCTCAGCGTATTGATCTCCATCGTCAAAGTATTGAAGGTCAGCAGCCGACCGACCAAGCTGTCGCCTTTGTCGAGAATGAGCTTGATCGCTTCCAGCGCTTCGATGACACCGATCAATCCCGGTAGTACGCCCAACACTCCCGCTTCGGCGCAACTCGGCGCCAACTCGGCCGGTGGCGGTTCCGGGTACAAGCACCGGTAACAAGGCCCTTTGCCCGGATAGAAAACCGTTGCCTGGCCTTCGAACTGAAAGATGCTGCCATGAACGTTTGGCTTGCCCATCAAAACGCAAGCGTCGTTGACCAGATACCGGGTTGGGAAATTATCGCAACCGTCAAGAACGAAATCGTAGTCTTTAAGGATCTCCATGATATTCTGTGAGGTGAGCTTCGCCTGATAGGGGATCACCTTAACGTCGGGATTGAGACCTTCAAGCGTCTTTTTCGCCGATTCGACCTTGGGTGTGCCGACCCGATCGTTGGCGTGCAGTATCTGGCGCTGCAAATTGGAAATATCGACGACGTCGTTGTCGATGATGCCCAAAGTACCGACTCCTGCCGCCGCCAGATAATACGCCGCCGGCGAACCTAAACCGCCGGCGCCGACCAATAAGATTTTTGCTCCGAGGAGTTTGGCTTGCCCTTCCTCACCGACTTCCGGCAGCAGAAAATGCCGGCTGTAGCGAACCAGTTGCTCCGGCGTATATTGAAAATCTTGCACCCATCTATAGCCGGCGTTCTTCCACGCGGCGTATCCTCCGGACATCGAGGTAACGTTTTGATAACCCATTTCCTTCAGAATTTTGCCTGCCAGAAGCGAACGGGTTCCGCCGGCGCAGTATGCAATGATCGGCGTGTTCTTCTCTGGAACTGCGGTTTCAACTTTGATCTCGAGAAAGCCCCGTGGCAGCGAAAGCGCTCCTTCGAGATGCCCCTCCCGCCATTCATCTTTTTCTCGGACATCGAGCAGAACGTGGCCTTTACCGTTGTTGGTCAAAAGGTCGTTTACCTGTTGCGCTGTGACCTCCGGGATCTCCTTGCGCGCGTCGGCCATAATCTCTTGAAACGTCTTGGCCATGGGTTCCTCCTTCTTGGACCTAGAAGGTCTAAGTTAAGCCTGGCTAAAAACAATGTCAAGGAAGGGAGGAGAAACTGGACTCATCTACAAACCACAGCCGGTTCAAAGCGGGCCAGGTTCATCTTGTCCTCGGATCGAGCAGATCGCGCAACGCATTACCCAATGTATTGAATGCCAGGATCGTCAGAACAATTGCGGCGGCAGGAAAAAAAATAATGTGCGGGTAGGCGCGCATCGCGCGCCAGCCGTCCTGCGCAAGGGTTCCCCAGCTAGTGCCCCAGCCGCTATACGGATCGTTGATTCCCAAACCGATAAAACTCAAGGTGGACTCCGCCAAAATTGCCGCCGGGATACTGAAGGTCAAGGTGACGAGGATCGGCCCCAGAATATTGGGCAAAATATGGCGCAGCAGAATCCTGCGCCGCGGCGCGCCCATGGCGCGCGCGCCCTCGACGTAGACGAATTCCTTGGCCTGCAGCACTTGCCCTCGGGTAATGCGCGCGAAGCGCACCCAGGTTACCAAACCGAGCGCCAATAAGAGCCCGCCGATGCTCTTGCCGAACAGCAACGATAACAAAATAAAGATCAACATGTCGGGCAATCCATAGAAGATGTCGACAAGCCGCATCATAAAATCGTCGAGACTACCGCCTTTGAATCCCGAGATCAGTCCATAGGTTGTGCCGATGATCAAGGCGATCAGCGCGGTTCCAATTCCCACCGTCATCGATACTCGCGCGCCGTACAAGAGCCGGGTTAACAGGTCGCGACCGAGCGCGTCGGTGCCCATCGGGTGAGTCCACGACGGTCCTTCGAGAAGGCTGTTTGCTTGTAGCTCGCCAGAACCGTACGGCGAGATCCAGGGCACGGCAAATCCGCTGAGCAAAACAATCATGATAAAGACAGCGCTGGCGCCGGCTACTTTATCAAAGCGGCGGAATTTTCGAATTTCGATTCTAGCTGGGGTCATGCGCGCCTCATTGGCTGCGGATTCGCGGATCGACAAATCCGTAAAGCAGGTCGACGATGAGATTAGCGCTGACCAAGAGAGCCGTATAGATCAGCGTCACTCCCATGATCAATGGATAATCTCGATCGGTCACTGCGGTGATGAAGAAACGGCCCATGCCGGGAATCGCAAAGACGTACTCGACCACGAAAGATCCGGTTAGAAGCGTCGCCGCCAGCGGTCCCATGACCGTGAGCATGGGAATCAGCGACTGGCTGAGCGCATGCTTGAGTAGCACACCGGTCTCGCCGATGCCCTTAGCGCGAGCCGTGCGGATAAAATCTTCCCCTAGGGTTTCAATCAATGAAGAGCGCAGCAGGGCCGACAGATACGCGGCGGGCGCGGCGCCCAGGGTAATAGTGGGCAGGACCGCGCTGCTAAGAGCGTCCCAGCGACCGGCGTGAAACCAGTTGAGCTGGAGAGCCAGCGCCCATATCAATAGTGCGCCGAGAATAAAGTGAGGCACGGAAATTCCGATGGAAGCCGAGATCATCAGCAGTCGATCGATCCATGAGCCGCGCCGATAGGCGGCAAACAAGCCGATGGGAATCGAGGCGGCAAGCGCGAACGCGATGGCGAGCGCTCCCAGGAGGGCGGAGGTCGGCAAAGTATCGCGGACAATCTCGTTGACGCCGCGATCCAAATACTTATACGAGGGTCCGAGATCGCCGCGGACGATGCCCGTGAGATAGCGGAAATACTGCTTCAAAAAAGATTCGTCCAGATGATACTTGGCTTCGAGATTGGCAACGACTTGCGGTGGAAGTTTGCGCTCTCGGTCAAAAGGCCCGCCCGGCGTCAAGCGTAAAAGGACAAATGTCAGGGTGGCGACGACCCAAAGTACGACAACGCCGTGGAAAATTCGTTTCAGCAGAAACGGCGCCATGAATATTGCGATCAGTTCGGGCTGCGGAATATCGCTTCGCTTGAGGTAGAGTTTACCGCGCGTCGGCCGGTCTTTTTTCAAGCGCCAGGGTCATCTCTTTGGTTCGTATATAGATCTGAGTGCATTCGCGCCGGCTAAGTTGTTGCAGTAGCATGAGCAGAGGTGTTCTAGCGCTGATGTACTGTTTCGGGCCGCCGACATGGCGCAACGCATCGACATCGTCTTTGCCGACGACATAATACATCAGCAACTGGTCATCGTTTACGCTCGAGCCGCCGAATTTGTCGCGAACTTCCTCGAGGGTCGGTTGGGGCGGCACCCAATTGGCAAATTCTTTGGCGCGCGGGCCGCTCAGGAGTTTGTCTTTGATATTGGGATCGACTTCGGCGGCTGCTTCTTCACCCCATAAGCCAGTCGCATATTGAATTACTTGATCGGTGACCTGGCCGTAACGTTCTCCCTTGATCACGTTGATGGCGGCCTGGCTGCCGACAAACTGTGAAAACGGCGTGACCATGATGGGATAACCGAGATCGGCGCGAACCTGCACCGCCTCTTCGAGAATCTTTGGCAACAGATGGATCAATCCAAGATTGCGCAGCTGATGATGAAAGTTAGAGATCATGCCGCCGGGCACCTGATGAACATACTGGGAATAGTCGTATTCCACCGGCACGCCAATGGGCATCTCTTCCTGCTTGGCGAAAAACGTCAGATCACGGGCCACCGACTTGAGCTCTTCTTCATCGATCACCGGCGAGTAACCCAGAGCGCGGGCATTCTGGGCGACATTGAAAATGGATGGATTCGAAGAGGCGTTGGCCAGGGGCGGAACGGATGTGTCGATCACCTGCACGCCTAGTTTCACCGCCTCGAGCGCGCACAGCGGCCCCAAGCCGGTGGTGCAGTGAACATGGAGCTCGATAGGAAAACCGGGCGCTTGCTTTTGAATCACTCGGATCAGAGCGGCAGTGCGCTCAGGGGTCAGCAATCCGCCGGGATCTTTTAAACAGATGTAGTCTGGTTTCAGCGCCGCGGCTTCGCCTGCCTTACGCCGGTAGTATTCATCGGTGTGTTTCGGTGAAACTGAAAAGATTAAATTCAGCACCGTGCCCAGGCCGTTGCGCTTGGCGCGGTTGACGGATTTGCGCCAACCCGTCGGATCATTGGCCGGATCGGAGATTCGTAGCTGCTTGATGCCGTTGGCGACCAGGCGCTCAAACCAGAGCTCAACGATCGAATCCGGGGTCAACTCGAAGGCGCTGATGCGTTCGGCGCCAATGGCGCGCAACGGAGTTTTCCTGATTTTATCGGCAACCAGGCGAATGCGCTCGAAGGGATCTTCCTTGAGCTCGCGCACGCATTTTTTGATGTGGCTGGACGCGATCAGCTCAATCGCTTGAAAGCCGGCATTGTCGATCCGTTCCGCTACCGCCAACATCATGCCGGTGCGCATGTTCTCCGCCCACAGGCTCGCCTGCCCGTCGCGCAGAGTGGTGTCGATGAATTTCACTTCACTCATATCTATTAAGAAAGTTATGAAACATGAAAGCTGAAAACGGAAATGGGAAGTTCTGGTCGGATTCTTCTCATAATTCAGCTTTCATCTTCATCCTTGCACTTCAGAGTATTCTGCCAATTTTTTTTCAAGCCAGCGGGTATTCACATGACCGCTGCGATAATCCTGGTCGTCGATGACGGTTTGCAGAAACGGGATTCCAGTGTCGATGCCGGCGACATGGAAGGAAGCCAGGGCTTGCCGGGTTTTATTGATTGCTTCAGCCCGATTGGCGCCGTGGACGATCAGCTTGGCCAATAACGAATCATAATAGGGCGGCACGAAGTAACCGGAGTAGCAGTGGCTGTCGACCCGGACGCCCGCGCCATCCGGAGCCTGCCAATTGGAGATCCGCCCGGGACAGGGGCGGAAGCCGTGTTGCGGCGATTCGGCGTTGATGCGGCATTCGATGGCATGGCCGGTGAACGTAATATCCGTTTGTTTTAAGGAAAGCGGTTGGCCGCCGGCGATCAAGAGTTGTTGCGCGACCAGATCGACGCCGGTGATCATTTCAGTGACCGGATGCTCAACCTGGATTCTGGTATTCATCTCGAGGAAGAAAAATTCCTGCGTTTCATTATCGTAGATGAATTCGATGGTGCCGGCATTGCGATAGCCGATGCTGCGAGCCAAAGTCGCCGCGGCTTCACAAATCTTCGCCCGCACCTCGGCGTCCAGAGCATAGGCCGGCGCCTCTTCGATAATCTTTTGATGACGGCGCTGCAGTGAGCAGTCACGTTCACCCAGGTGAACGACGTTGCCGAGATGGTCGCCCAATATCTGGACTTCGATATGCCGTGCATCGCCAACGTAGCGTTCCATGTAAAGCGTGTTGTTGCCAAACGCTGCTTGCGCCTCTGCCGCGGCGGTTTTGAAGGTCATCTCCATTTCCCCGGCATTGGAGACCAGCTTGATGCCCCGGCCGCCGCCGCCGGCGGATGCCTTGAGCAAGATGGGATAGCCGACTTTCTCGGCCAGCTGCGCAGCTTCCTCTGGAGTTCTGGCATGGTCGGATCCCGGCACGGTAGGCACTCCGGAGGAGCTGGCGACTTGCCTGGCTTGAAGCTTGTCGCCCATGATCGTAATGTTTTCGACACTGGGCCCGACAAATGTCAGTTTGTTATCGGCGCAGGCTTGCGCGAGCTCGGCGCGCTCGGAGAGAAACCCGTAGCCTGGATGAAGCGCGTCGCAACCGGTAGCCTGGGCGGCCGCCACCAAGGTTGCGGTTTTTAAGTAACTGTCGATCGAACGCGGCGGGCCGATGCAGACCGAACGATTGGATAATTTTGCCGCGAGACTTTCGCGATCCGCTTCGGAAACAGCGGCAACGGTTTCGATCCCTAAAGACTGGCAGGCCTTGATGATACGGACGGCGATTTCGCCGCGATTGGCAACGAGAACCCGGCTGACGCTCATGGTTTGACGAGAAAGAGCGTCTGACCGTATTCGACGAACTGACCATTTTGAGCGACAGCTTCGACAATGGTTCCTTTGACGCCGGCGCGAACGCTATTAAAAACTTTCATCACTTCGATGAGCCCCACCGTTGTATCTTCGGTGACAGTGGCGCCGACTTGAGTGAACGGCGGCGCGCCGGGCTCCGGCGCTACATAAAAGGTCCCGAGAAGCGGGGCCGTTACGGTGAGCAGGCCTTCGGCGGCGGCGCGCGCTTCCACGCTGGCGGGCGCAGTTTGTGCCGCTGGCGCGGCAGCCGCTGTTGCCGGAGCTGCGGCTGGTTTCGCGCTCATCGGGGCCGGCGACGGCACCGGCGCCGTAGCGACCTGCTGCGGCGAGGAGTTCAGCGGGATTGGTTCTCCTTTGCTTACGGTAATTTTGAGCTCGCCGACTTCAAGCTGGAAGTAATCGAACTTGGATTCATCGATTAGTTTCAATATATGCAGCACATCGTCTTCGCTGAGTTCCATACCGTCTACCTTTCTCGGTGGTGTTTTATTGCACTGCGGAAGGATTCCGGAAGCGCTGGTTCTAATGGCACCTACATGATTTTATGGCGCATGGCAACAATAGTCGCTGCGCGCCGGATCCAATCGTTCCAGACGCTTCAATCGCTGCGCTCGTTCCGCCAAACATTCATCGACATTGTAACGCCACAATCCGTTGCGGCTTCAGAGATTTTCGTGATCGTGTCCGTGAAGAACGTGATCGAGAATTCCGACCGAACACGACCACGTAACACGAACACGAACGGAAACGAGTCGTACGCGCGACCTCGAAGCACTCTCCGTAGCTGCTAACGGATGGCCTCCGCCGGCCGCACGTGGCGCAGATCGATGCGCGCCATGGAATTGAACTCGAGGCCGGTGAAGCGGGGATTGAGCAGGGTACTTTCGCTGGTCCAGAAGAGCGGCACGATCGGCAGATCGGTCTCGACCAGAATCTTTTGCGCCTCGTCGTAAAGTTTCACCCGTTTGTTATTATCCAGCTCGCGGGCAGCGAGCTCGATCACTTGATCATAGCGCGGATTCTTCCAACGAGTATTATTGTTGCCGCTGTTGGCGGTAAATAGCTTCATGAAATTGTCCGGGTCCGGGTAGTCGGCGCCCCATCCTAAACGAAAAATGTGCGGCGGATCGGTTTGCAGATTTTTTAAATAAACTTTCCATTCCTGATTATCGAGTCTGACGATCACGCCCAGATTGCGCTGCCACATGCTCTGCACCGCCTCGGCGACCAGTTTGTGATCTTCTTCGGTATTGTACGCCAACACGACTTGAGGAAATCCTTTGCCGTCCGGATAGCCGGCCTCGCGCAGCAGGCGGCGTGCCTCCGGCGGATTGAAATGCACGCCGATCTTTGAGTTGTGCGCCAGCATCCCCGGCGGAATCCAAGAGGAAGCCGGCTTTTCGCCGCCCTGAAGAATTTTCGGAAAAGTGTCGCGATCAATGGCCATCGCGAATGCTTTTCTGACGCGCGGATCGTTAAACGGCTTTTTATGGGTTGCAAAGCCATAGTAGTAGCCGCGCAGTTGCGGCACGTGATGAAAACCGCGTTGTTTGGCGATGCGCTTTTTTTCCAACGTCGGGATGCTGCGATTGTCGATGAAGTCCAACTGTCCCTGCTCGTACATCGCCAAAGCCGTGGTCTTCTCGCTCACCATCAACATCGTGACTTGATCCATCGCCGGCTTGCCCAAGAAATATTTCGGATTGGCGCGCAGCTGAATCTCGTTCTCATGTTTCCAGGAGGCTAGTGTGAAGGGACCGTTGGTGACGATGTGTTCCGGATCGGTCCAACGCGATTGGAATCTTTCAACGATATCCTGCCGCTGCGGGAATGTGACTTCGAAAGTGGTGAGCGAGAGAAAATACGAAGCGGGATGGCGTAAGCTGATTTCAAGAGTGACGTCATCGAGCGCCCGGACACCGACTTCGCCGGCATCGGCCAGCTTGCCTTCATGAAATTCCTGCGCGTTGACCAGGTCGAAAAGGATATAGGCGTACTCCGA
>DASUVS010000069.1:0-31573 GCA_036378835.1 Binatia bacterium
GGGCGTCGACAGCCGCTTCCCACTGTCCCTCCGCACAGAGGCCCTGTACACCGGCATCCTCGTATGCCTGCAGGACCGCTTCAATGCATGTGTCTCGAATACGTTTGGCGAGATCTTGAACGTCCATATAGCTCCTAGAGAACGAACGTTTAGATTATGCCGACTATTGCGTCGGCTTCAATATTATGACCCGCAACTGCGGTATCAATCACGAGCGTGTCAGCAAATTGATGAAAAATAACTTGGAGTCGGCGCATGGATATCGTCCCTCGCGTATTCTTGTCCGCTTCTTTGTCGCGATCTCTTCGCGAGGCGAGCAGCGACAACCTTGCGACCCTTTCCAGGTTGAACGACTTGGCCACCGGCATCCCTTACATAATCTACCTGCGCTGCGGTTAGCGCGTACGCGTAGGAATTTATGAGCTGCTTCAACCGGTCGCTGCCCTGGCAAGGAAATGAGCATGACTCGTCTAGCTCTCAAGGGTTCTGATATGCGGGATGCGCCATGCTACTAGCATCGTCAAAACGATGACGATCGATCCCATACAAGTCACCGCTAACGGCGCGCCTATCAGGTGGGCGACAAGTCCCGCAAACAATGCGCCTGCCGGCATTAGTCCGCGATCCAGCATGTACAGGCTCATTACGCGGCCCCGTAGCTCGTCCGGGACTATGAGTTGCAGCATCGTGCTGGTACTCGCAAGAAAGACCATCTGAAATGCGCCGGCAATGACTAGAATAATCAGCGCCAGTGGAAAAGATGTCGTCTGGGAAAATAAGATAAGCGATAAACCGAGCATCATCGTGCTTGTGATGAGCATCAATCCCTGCCGTTTCATCCTGCTCGATAACGATGCAAGCGTCAGAACCGCGAGCACGGCTCCCAGACCCGGCGCAGCCATCAGCATACCGAGACCTTCCGGGCCCACTTGCAACACATCTTTTTGGAACACCGGCATCAAAGTTTGATATGGCACGGCAAAGATGCGAGGAACATAGGCCAGGATCATCAGCGCCAGCACAGTCCGCGTAGACCTCACGTAAGCGAAGCCCTCTTTGAGATTGGCCAATGCGGAAGCGCGGAGCGCGTCCGCGCGGGTCGGTGGGACATGCATTAACTGAATCATGAATAGCACAACGACATAGGCCGCGCCCTGCACCCAAAAATTGCCCGCCGCGCCGAAGACGGCGATCATCACCCCGCCGAAGGCTGGCCCAAGAACCTTCATGAGATTAAATCCGGCGGAGTTGAGCGCAATAGCATTGGCGAGTTCGGTTTTCGGAACGACGCTAGGAATAAGACTTTGGCGCACGGGTTCACTAAAGGACCAGCCTATCCCCGTGATCAAGGTAAACACGAAAATGTGCCAGACCTCTAACCATCTGGATCCGACCAGCGCAGCCATGAGGAACGCTGTTCCGATCAGCACGTATTGGGTGCGCAGCATCAACTGGCGCCGATCCATGCGGTCCGCCGCCACACCAGCCATTGGCCCAGTGATTAGAAACGGCAGGGCGCGCAGCCCATTCAATAATCCCAGCAATACCGAAGAGCCGGTTAGTTCATACACAAGCCAGCCCAGCGCTACCTGTTGCACCCATTGGCCGGCGCTCATCATCAGAGTCCCGGTCCAAAGATAGCGGTAATCCAGGTAGCCAAGGGACGAGAAAGTTTGGAAACGGAAACGCTTAGGGATCGCCTGAGTTGGAGCTTCTACGGGGTTTGTGAGTTGTTCTTCCAAAGATGGTTTTCCTGATCGAAGTTGTAATGCAGGCGACTTCATCATTAGCAAACTTCGGTTTAGACAGCCAGCAAACTTCGCGGCAGCGAACTAAGCCAACGTTGTGAGAATCAAGCGTGTTCATCTAAATAGTTTTTTGAGAACTCCGAACTACGTTTCTGAGAAGCCAAAGACTCCGATTAGGAAACGCAAAACATAACACGTTTGTTCGATTAAGCCGAGGAGGAACCAAACACCAATTCCCTTCGATACCAAGCCGCGGCGCGGCGGCCCATGCCCCAGTTACATCAGAACATTTCTCCCAGCCTGCTAGCTTTGTGCGTCACTCCTTTGTGCTACAAAACTGTTCTTTTTCTCCCATCAGGACCCTAGCAGTGGCGGTTAAAGGCCTCTCAACGTCAGTAATTCTATGACGATTTTCGATTGCACAAGTTCGGGGCACAAGACTTGCTCTCTCGGGCTCAAACGAGGTAACCGATGAAAAAACTTTCCAAAATTGCATGCCTAACCGGGGTCATGGCTTGTCTCAGCATCCAAGCAGTCGTCGCGCAAACCTCTGAAAAAGCTTTCGATGCCCAGTGGGTTGAATATAGTGACCATCATATTTCCGTTGCGTTCGACCGGATTCCCGTTGCCGACGCGGTTCAGGCGATCCGAGAGAAGACCGGCTTTCAGTTTAGCCTGCCGTCATCAGCGGATAGTAAATTCTTGAACCTTCGGTTGGAGCGTTCGCCGCTAGAGCCCGCCGTGTATTCTCTTCTTTCTAACATTGGCTTTAGGAATTTTGCCCTGATTTACGACGAGCATGGGCGACCTAACCGTGCGGTGGTTTTAGGAGCTCAAGTTGACGAACCGGCGCCTATCCTGGCGGATGCCAGCCAGGCGGCCGAGCCTGTCGCTCAACCTCTCAACCCGGAAGAGCGCGACACACTACAAAAAGAGTTGGATCGTTGGACCGAACTAAAACAGGAACAACGAGGGAGGATTGAAGACCGCTTGAAAACCTTGCCGCCTTCGGAAGAGCGCGAGCAACTGGTTAAAGAATACGGCCGAAGGCTTTTGGGAATAAAAAAATAATCGCCTGGCGGTCATCGTGACTGCTGACGATCGCTTGCTTGAGTCAACCATCGTGTCCTCGTGCCTGTTCTCTGTTTCCTCTCAAGCCCTGAGAAATATGGTGCCGCGCATCCAACACGTAGAAGCTAACGGGATTGCGCTCTCACACGTATCCACCCCACTGATCTCCGTCATCGAAACGATCTCGAAGACTCGAGGAGACGCAAACAGCGCTGCTCATCTCTCTCCGGCTGCAAAAGCTCAGAACGGCTAGATCTAGTCCACATCGGGCCAGCAAACTCTCATCTGTCAGTTTGTTGTAAACGTCAGCTGATAGTTATCCGTTAGGGCGCGGCTTCTGTCTCTCCATGAGGTATTTTACGAGGAACGGCCAGACTTGAGTTGCATCCGCTAAAACCTCGGCATAGATGCCGTCCTTTACCGCTTTACGCCATGATTCATTTTCCGAATAGGTGCAGCCGGACAGATGGCCAAAATGAGGGCGGTCAGGACACACTCTGACTCCGTAAGTAAACCGGCGCTCAGGATAGATCTTGCCCAAGCGCTCGTTGATGATCTCGATCAGTGGCGCGACGTTTTGCACGTTGTTTCGCGGCACGCCGCCGCCAATCGTGAAAATGCCGAACCGTCTATTCTTTGTCACCAGCTCGATTAGCAATTTGCTGTCGAGCTCTAAATCCATCACGATCGGTTGCTTTCGGCGGCGCTTGCGCCGGATGTTGTGAATATAAAGATCGTTGCCCAGTTCCGAGTCGACGAAAGCGGGCACGAACACCGGCACACCGTGGAGGTAAGCCGATTTGAGAATACCGCGATCTTTTGGATAATGCTCGGCGAGGTATTTGCCTATCGCTTTATTTAGCAGGGTCGGGCTGATGGAACGAACGCCATTAAACTGCTTGATGACTTCGCCGACCACCTTCTCCACCGTGTCCAGATTGGTTTCGGGCTCGAGCGTGTCCGTCACCCGGTTCAGCTTGTGGCGCGCTAGAGCGGTATCATCGTAAGCGGGATTGTATTTGTAGTGCTTCAGTCCGATGGACGAAACAAGCCCGTGAGCCATCAGCGCACCAGTTGATGAAACCGCTTGAACGAAACCCATTTCGATCATATCGCAAATGAGCAGATCCATTTTACCAACCGTCATGGCGCCGCTCACGGTCAGAAATCGAACGCATTCGTCATCGCTCACCATGGCTTGCAGCGCTTTTGCCGCCCGGGAGACTTGGGTCGCAACACCACCGTATTCGTTGAGCTCGGCAATGAGAGCGGTTACGGAGATTGACCGGCCGTTAATCCATTGGTCCAAGGCCGAGTAAATCACCGGGATGACATAGCGTGGATCAGCAAACACGGCATCGGGAAAGTAACCATCCTTGATCTGCCCGGGGCGAGCCATGTCGAACGGATTGATGAAAATAGCGCGCGCCGCCTTCGTATATATGGCATCGGCGTATCTTTCGGAAAACGCGCCGACGACGATGACGTTTTCGCCGCTGGTTTTTTGTTTGGCATATTGAGAGGGCAGGACAATCTTTTGAGCCCATTTGTTTTTCACAAACTCGCGCAGGAGTGAGCCGAGTGGGGATTCTTCGGCGCCATCATAGATGATAATCTGCTTCTCGTTCGATCCGATCATCTGGCGGATCGTGTTGGCCACTTCTCCCAGCATCCTGGCGCCGAAAGCGCAATATCTCATCCCGGAGACAATATCGCCGACGGTCGCGCACTCGCGCAAATCCAATGACTTGAGTTCTTCAAATTCAGGGGTTTTCAATCTATTTCTACTGCGCCAATTTAATCCGTGCTTCGTAACACGGCGGTTGCATGCAGTCAATTGGAACTGCGCCTTCGGCGGCTTAGCCAAATAAGCTCACCGCGGCCTCATCTCAAATGAGCCTGATCGCTGGACCGCAGAACGATGCGGCCCAGCCCTTGAAGGTTTTCGAAAATCAGGGTTTGGGTAGGTATGCGCTCCGGCGCAGAATTTAATTTGTGCCCGGCCACATAAGATCCTCGAAAAATCGGCGGTGGTTTCAAAGACGAAACTCGCCGTAGAACAGATGTTGGTGTGCGGCGGCATATGCGTTCTCAAGAACAAACGAGTTGACCGCGAGAAACGGTGGATTGTATGCTCATCTGTGAGGAGGAACATCGATTATGAAATTGTCCGGCAAAGTCGCCTTTATCACGGGTTTTGGTTCAGGGCTCGGACAGGCTATCGCCGTGATGTTTGCCAAAGAGGGAGCGGCCGTAGCTGGAACCTCGACGACCGAATCCAAGGGTCAAGAAACAGTTGCGATGATCGAGAAGCGAGGAGGAAACGCGCTGTTTCGCGCCGGAGATGTCGGTGATTCAGAGCAGATGCAATCGTTGATCGCCGCGGCCGTCGAGCAGTACGGCGGCCTCGATATCGTTGTCAACAGTGCCGGAGTCAGAACCAACGGAAGCATTACGGAAATATCTGAGCAAGCGTGGGACCGCACGTTGGACGTCAATCTGAAAGGAGCGTTTGTCGTCTCGCGGCTCGCAATACCGGAAATGAAGAAGCGCGGTGGTGGCGTCATTCTTCATATCGGCGCCCGGTCCGGCATGCTCGGCCAAGCAGGGCGAGCCGCCTATTGTGCTTCAAAGGGCGGCTTAATCAGGTTGACTGAGGCGATGGCGATGGATCACGCCAAGGACAAGATTAGAGTGAACTGCATCTGCCCGGGTCCGGTGCGGACGCCGATGGTGGACACATCGACGCCAGAGAAATTGGCCCGCTATAAGACGCGAGTGCCGCTTGGACGCATCGGCGAGCCTGACGACGTGGCTTATGCGGCGCTGTATCTGGCATCGGATGAAGCATCCTATGTGACTGGAGCGATATTGCCGGTGGACGCGGGAATGCGCTTGACCGGGCCGTGATTCGGGAGAGTTCTATGCTGAAGCATCTGCCGTGTTCAGTCCTTGCTGGCGAATTTGCGTCTTAACCAGATCGTTCCCAAAATGCTGACGACCACCAATGCAGCCACCAGGACAAAGCTGCCCAATCCTGGATTACGGATCGCGCTCTGTAACTGGTGCGCGAACAGGTTGGTGACGATTATTCCGGGCGCCAGACCGAGTAGCGATCCAAAGATGTAATCCCGAACGGGTACTTGAAACGCGCCGGAGATTATATTGATCACCGTGAATGGCGCGATCGGAATGGCGCGCAACGCTGCCACCGCCAAAATTCCCGTTTGCGTGATCTTCCGTTCCAGCGCCTTCCATTTAGCTCCGATCAGTTGCCGGATAAAATCGCTACCAAGAAAATAGCCCATGGCGTAAGTCACTCCTGCGCCGATCATGCACCCGATAAACGAATAAATAATCCCCTCCAGCGGGCCGAACACCAAGGCAGTAGCTAGAATCAAAATCGTGATTGGAAGGGAAATGATACTGCCGATCAGATAGGCGCCGAGAATGATTGATACACGCGATGGGTTGGTTCGCAGCGCGATCGCCCATGCGGTAATTTTGCCGATGTCGACCTGATTGGCCAATGGCGTCCAGCGCCATGCCGCCGCCATCCCGAGAAGCGCCACGAGAACTCCGCCGGCGATCCATATTCGGCGCCGTGAGCCGGTCGCGGATCGTTGAATGTGTGCGGTCCTCACAGTCTCATACTTGCATGAAAGCTTGGGCACCCATCAGTGGCTCTGACCAGCATAATGGGTTTCCCGTTACTTTCTTTATAACAAATAATTGCCGCGTGATTGAGACGGAAGCATCAGACCATCCTCCGCCAGCATCCAAGCGAACGCAGCCGACTTCTGTCTCACCTACCCGACCCGGATACTCTGCAGCTGTGCCGTTTCGTGGACAAACGGATTTGAATGAACTAAACAAAAGCCAATCACGTCTCAGGGGAGTACGGATAGGAGCACAGCGCTGCCTTGCGGACCGGCGGTTCTCGCGATGAGAGCAGCAGATCGGCAGATTCCGCACGCCATGGACCGGCGGATATTAGAGAGAAAATTGCCGCCGGCTCTAAAGACAGTCAGCCAGAGTTTCCCGCGCTTATTCCGCCGGAAAACCGAAGGACGGAACCGCGGGCGCAGTTCGATGATATGGAATTGATGGTGTCTCCGCTAGCTGGTTTCGCCTGCGGGGTATTTCTGTAAACATGATCAACGGATCATCCTAGATCACGAGATTCACTAATAATCGGAACTCAACTTACCCATGACTCTGCTCCTTCGGCTTCTGCTCGTCCTGACGCTTTCGTCGCACTCGGCATGGAGCGGCGAACTAACAGCCGCTGGCTTGTGGAAAACCGTCGACGATCACACCGGCAAGCCGCGGGGACTAATCCGTATCGTCCAGGTAAGCGGCGAATACCAGGGTAAATTAGAGAAAATATTTCCGCAGCCCGGAGAAGATCCTAATCCAAAGTGCGACAAGTGCAGCGGCGCGCGCCGCGATCAGCCGGTGATCGGCATGACGATTTTGTGGGGTCTTACCAAGCAGGGCGAGGAGTATCAAGGCGGGGAAATTTTGGATCCAGAGAACGGCAAGATTTACCGGGCCAAGATGAAGCTGGAAGACGGCGGCAAAACC
Source organism: Binatia bacterium (assembly GCA_036378835.1). Lineage (GTDB taxonomy): Bacteria > Desulfobacterota > Binatia > UBA9968 > UBA9968 > WHTF01. The sequence continues at coordinate 7,407 of DASUVS010000069.1, forward strand.
TTGCACGTGCGCGGCTTCATCGGCATTTCTTTACTAGGTCGAACGCAAGTGTGGATGAGAGAGGAATGAGGCTTGGATGAGCTACCTACTCATGAAAATTATAGTTCGTTCGAGCTAAATCGCTTGGAGGTGCATCATGCCCGAGAAAAAAACTCTCAGAAGAGCGCGCAAAGCCAAACAGGAAGGGAAGGCTCCGTCCACCCAAGCAGGGGAGTTCGTCCGGGAAGAGATTGAGCACGTTCGCGGTGGCAAGCACGGCGCCCGCTCGACAAAGCAGGCGATCGCGATTGGTCTATCCAAGGCGCGGCGTGAGGGAGTAAAGCTGGCGCCGCCCGCTACAGGGAAGACCTCGCCAATGACCAGAAAGAAAGCTGCGGCCGATCTTAAAGCCGCCCGGAAAAAGAAAGTAACCACGAAAAAGCGCTCGCGGGCATCTTTAAAGGCGCTGCGCCGTGAAGGCCGGCGCGCCGCTTCGAAAAAATCGTTATCGCGCCAGGCCAAGAAGGCCCGCTAAACAAGGTCCGTCGAGTTCGAGCTATTTCGATGGTGGAGTCGTCCGTTACATTCCTGAGGGTCTGTTTGTTGTTTGCGGCTTAAAACCGGGCCGGGTCTCATAAGTCCCCAGCGGTCAAGTTGAAGTTATCCGGACAGATGAATGAAGACACTTGTACTCTATTCGATTGCCGCAATCATGTATGTCGTTGGCGGCGCGCTGATGAAGTATTCGCAGGGAATAACGCACGCTTTGCCGACATTGGGTCTCGCTGCGCTGTTCAGCGCTGGGGCTTTGATACAAGCACGCGGCATGCGCTACGAACAGCTCAGCTCAAGCTACATCGTGGTGTTAGGGCTTGAAGCGCTGCTGGCTATCATAGTGGGAACGCTCTGGTTCGGTGAGCAATTATCCGGGCGCGCTGCCGCCGGGATCGCTTTTGTAGTGATCGGCATTGTACTTTTACGCCTGCAATAGCTTACAGAGAAGTCTGGAACTTCAGTGTGAATTCAAGATCGTACAACCTCTTGCAACCGGCTACGCTGAAGATATTCTAGTGGACAATGGCTGAACGTAATTACTATCAAATTCTCGGTGTGGAACGCAGCGCCTCGCATGATGAAATCCGCAAGGCTTATCGCAAGCTCGCCCGCAAACACCATCCGGATATCAATCCCGGGAACAAAGAGGCCGAAAACAAATTCAAGGAAATCTCCACCGCTTACGATGTTTTAGGCGACGAGAAGAAGCGCAAGTTGTACGATGAATTCGGTGAAGCGGGATTGGCGGCTGGTTTCGATGCCGACAAGGCGCGTAGCTATCAACAATGGCAGCAACAGTCCGCGGCTGGGGCGGGTGGTGGTTACGAATTCGATATGGACGATTTGAGCGAGATCTTTGGCGGATTGGGAGGCTTGGGCAGACGCGGTCGGAGCAACGGCCAAGGGCCGATGCGTGGAGAAGACATCGAGTCGTCTATGGATATCGATTTTCTCGATGCAGTCCGCGGTTTTCAAACCTCGATCACTCTGCAACGGCCGATCACCTGCGATACCTGCAATGGCTCGGGAACCAGGCCCGGCAGCAAGCCGATCCAGTGCCCGGAATGCGGCGGCAGCGGCAGCAAATCGGTGGCGCAGGGACCGCTCCAGTTTCGCCAGACTTGTCCGCGCTGCAGGGGCAGCGGAAAACTGCCGGGCGATCCTTGCGCGGTATGCCGAGGTTCGGGCCGAGTGCTGCGGGCCGATACCATTCGGGTCAATATTCCTCCCGGAGCCGAGCCTTCGAAACGGATTCGTTTGCGCGGCAAGGGCGAGGCCGGAGTGAGAGGCGGGCCGCCGGGCGACCTCTACATTATCCCGCGAATTCGACCCCACCCGCTGCTCACACGATCGGGCAAGGATCTATCGATGGACTTGCCGATCACCATCGGTGAAGCGGTTCGGGGAGCGAGCGTGGAAGTGCCGACTCCCATGGGCAAGCTCAACGTGAAAATACCCGCGGGCGCCCAAAGCGGTCAACAACTACGCCTCAAGGGCAAGGGAGTTTCCGCGCACGGGCAAAGCCCTGCTGGAGACCTGTATTTGCGGCTGATGATCCGCGTGCCCCAGGACAATAAGATCTCTGCAGACGTGATCGACAGACTCGATCAAGCCTACGCGGAGGACGTGCGCAAAGACGTCCGACTATAACGAGAGCGAGCGATGGCAAGAAAATATTTTCAAATAACAGAGGTGATCAAAACCTGCAAGGTCGACAAAAATTTTGTCCAGCAGCTCGAGCGTGAAAGCGTCATTTGCCCGGTCGTGCAACGAAGACGCAAACTCTATCCGCCGGATCAGGTGGATCGCATTCGGATTGCCAATCTTCTCATCCAAGAGATGGGGGTGAACCTTGAAGGCGCCGAAGTGGTCCTGAACATGCGCGAGCAGATGATCGCCATGCAGCGCCAGTTCAACGACGTATTGCGACTGATCGGCCATGAAATGAAACGGTAGGCAAACCGATCATGACATGGCTGATTGTCATTCTCAAAAATCGAGAAGTTAACTCATGGATCTTGAGCTGATCAAGAGTGACGTAGTGAAGGCCAGCCACATACTACATCGAGAAGGTGTCGCCGCGGCTTTCGGCCACCTGAGCGCGCGTATTCCGGGAACCGATACTTTCATTTTTCCGCCGCGAATGAGCCCGGCTCTCGTCCGGGCCGACAATCTGCTGGAGCTGGACGTGGAAGGCAATCAACTCTCGGGTGAAGGCCGTCCCAACACTGAATTTTGGATACATGCGCGGATTTACAAAGCCAGGCCGGATGTTCAGGCGATTTGCCATGTTCATCCGCCGAGCTGCGTGGTCTTGAGCTCACTGGGTGAAACGATTCGGCCCCTGCACGCCTCGGGTGCGATCTTTCGAAACGATGTCCAGGTATTCGATCGAATCACTCTAATTAGGACGCGCGAGCTGGGCGATGCGGTGGCGAGCACATTAGGCGATCACGGCGCCATGTTACTGCGCGGCCACGGTGTCAATGTAGCGGATAAGGACGTCCGGCGCGTGTGTGTCATGACCTTGTGGATGGAGGAAGCGGCAAACTACCAACTGCGAGCGATGTCCGCAGGCAAACCGCGTTACTTCACCGCCGAGGAGCTCGAAACCATTTATCCCCAGGTCTCCGGAGAAGAGGTGTCAAAGCGCGTTTGGGAGTACCTCAGCAGCCGGGTCAATTAGTAGTTCATATCGTTTGCATTGTCGACGCGTTCCACGGGTTCGCCTATATTACGGGTCCGAATTTTTACCTGCTACTAATATCGCGATTTACCCAGACGGTATGGCGGCGGTGAAATCCATCGACCTTAAGAACTGCATAGATCGGCGTACTCGCCGAGCGCTCGACCGAAGCCCGCGGCATCCAAGCCGTAGGGGCCGAAGTCGCCGGTGAATGCAGCCAGCGCCCAGACGGCGGCGTCTCGATATCGACTCTCTCGTGTCGCTTCAGCGAGCCTCAGGAAGAAAGAAGCGGCTGCGCCATTTTGCGCGATCAACGTGATGCGGAAAGCGGCGAGAGCAGGACCCGGGATTTCGATATCGTAGTATCCGCCCTGCGGGTTTTTCAGCTGCGCTAGAATAAATTGACCGAGCGCAATCGCGCGCTCGAGATACTTGGTGTCTTCGGCAGTCGAATACGCTTTTAGCAGCGCGTTTCCCATGTGGATTTGGTCGTCGAGTAATCCCGCGACCTGGGCCGCGCCATCGAAGTAGTGAGCCATGGCGCCGTTGCGGCTCCGGCAACGTTCCCACAAAAACTCTAGCGCGTCTAGCGCGCGGTCACGGCAGCGCGGTTCCGGGAGAATTACCTCGGCGTCGAGATAGGCGATAACCGTTTGGGCATTGGCATCGATGTATATAGAATCATCCAGAATCGAAAAAAATTCTTCATCGGAAGACCGCTCGCCGTCCTCTTTTCGCAGAAAATCCTCGCAGCCGAAAAAGCCGCCGGTGGCGGTGTCGAATAGGTGTGCGTTCAAGTAGGCTATCAGTTCTTCGGCCATGCGCGCATAAACCGGTAGCTGCGTGTTTTGAAACGCCCGCAGGCAGTTGGCCAGAACGCCGGCTTGCTCCGCGAGCAGTTTCTCGCGATGCGGCCGGCTCCAGTCGCGGCCGGAGCAGGTGCGGAAATAGCCGCCCGCTTCAGGGTCGCGCATCGGGCTCTCGCGCATGCGATCCAAGGTCAGGCACACTTGGTCGAGGTACCGAGATTCTTTGGTTGCCTCGTAACGAGCGAGCAAAAAGTCGTTGACCTGCGGCTGGATGAATTTCTGGCCGCGACCATAACCGCCGTATTCCCGGTCGGCAAGATCAAGTATTTGTCTAGCGATGTTCGCAATTGCGCCAAGATCCGGCTGTGGATCATTCATCGATTGTCGTATGTTGCCGCTCTCTTGCGCGTTTCGATGGAGCAAACGAATTTGATCTTTCTTCTCGTGATAAGCCGTGTAAATGCGAACCAGGAGATCGCCGAACTGCTCGCTCGGAAGGTAGTTAGTTACGGAGAGTAGGTCCCCATCAGCAGTCATGAAAGCAATGGTCGGCCAGCCGTTACGATTGTAGCGAATGTCAATGTCGGGTCGTTGGGCATTGTCACAGCGGACCGAAATGAAATAAGCGTTGAGGAGCGCCAAATTTTCGTTGTCCGAGAATGCCTCCTCGTCCAGGCGCTGGCAGAAGCGGCACCAGAATGCCGTAAGAAGAAGCATCACCGGCTTGTCCTGGTTGCGAGCGAGATCGAAGGGGTCCTCACCCCATTCGTGCCAATGCACTAGATGCGCCCTATTTGGAATGGGTGAAAAGCGGATCATGCGCGCAGTTTTCAATCAAGGGATAACGTTCTTATCACCACTGGCCTCACAAAAAGCAATGACATAATTTGAAGAAGAGTTCGATGGCGTTGACATTCGTATTGACCGAGCCATAAGATCGACTCGACCTATTTGCGCAGCTATTCACCGAAGGACAACTGAATGCAACTCACCCTCGCATACCATCCGGTCAGCGAAATCCGTTTCGGCTCCCGGACACGGCTCGATGACACGGTGCTGGCGGTCGACGCCGGCGAACTGCGCAGGCTTGTGCTTGAGGATGAGGCGCTTGCCGCCGTGGATTTCGACATAGTCCGGCCGGGCGACAGTTGCCGTGCAGGACCGATCTACGACATCGTCGAACCGCGCGCGAAAGCACCGGAGTCGGGTGCCGATTTTCCCGGGATCCTCAGCGCTCCAACGACGGCGGGTTTGGGGACGACCCACGTGCTTGCCGGTTCCGCGGTATCGGTCTTGGCCGAGATGTCACCGGGAGAGGGGAGAAGCGCCACCGGACGTGTTTTGGAGATGAGCGGTCCGGTGGTCTCGGCAAGCGATTATTCCTCTTTACAGCATATCTTGATCATTCCGCATACCAAGCCTGAGTTGCCCCGCCAGGTGGTATTGAAGGCGTATCGCCTGGCCGCGCTTAAAGTTGCTGTACAGATAGCCCGTTGCGCAATCGATCGAGCTCCAGCATCGGTACGAAGCTTTCCATCTGTGGGTCCGTCGTTGGGAGATCGCGACGACCTCTCACGCGTGGCTTACGCCGGACAAATTTTTTCGCGTCAGCGTAAGCCCGGTGTCGACGAGCCCATTCTCTATGGCGCCAACACGGAGGGGATGCTGCCGGTCGTGCTGCATCCCGACGAATGGCTCGATGGCGCTGTCGTGCCATCGCTCAACTCCTGGTTCGGCGGCACCGAGACTTATTTTTATCAAAATCATCCGGTCGTTCTGGAGCTTTACCGCCGTCATGAGGCGCGTGAAATAAATTTCGTCGGAACGATTGCCACGATCGCCGGCTCGGACCAGTTCGATCGGGAGCGACACTGCCAAGCAGCGGCGCATCTAGTGAAATGGAACTTACGCGCGGACGGCGCGGTGCTGACCAAATACGGCGGCGGCTTGCCGCATGCCGATCTGGCCGAAACAGCGCGATTGCTCGAAGGAATGGGGATTCGAACGGCGGTGATGGTTTCCGATTCGTCGCGCGATCGCCGGGTCGAGTCGGCGCTGCTGTTCAATTTTCCCGAAGTCAACGCGATTGTTTATAACGGCGGCAACGGCACCCAATGGGAAGTCCCGCGCGTCGAACGGGTGATTGCGGCAACTCCGGAGTTGGCAGAACTGCTGGCCGGACCGATGGCGATGGAGGCGGCGAATATTATCGGCGTAACCAACCAGCAGGGGGCCTCCCGCATGAGGTCGCTGGTCTACTAGAATCATTCCGGGCTCGGATGGGGTTTGAAAGTGAGGATGCAATGAGAGTCGTGCATTATTTGAATCAGTTTTTTGGCGGCATCGGCGCCGAGGAGCATGCCGGCGCACCGCTCCAAGCTCGCGACGGTGCGGTGGGGCCCGGCAGGTTGCTGGAGGCGCTGCTGGGTGATCAAACCCGCATCGTGATGACCCTGGTTTGTGGCGATAATTATGCCGTCGAAAATCAGCAGGCAGTTACCGCCTCCGTGGTAGAGAAGATGCGTCCGCTGAGAGCCGATCTGTTCGTCGCCGGACCCTGCTTCGATGCCGGCCGCTACGGCATGGCCGCGGGCGCGCTGTGCGCAGCGGTGCAAGCGGAGTTAAACATTCCCGCTATCACCGGGATGAATGAAGAGAATCCCGGCGCCGATCTGTATCGCGATGCGCTCTACATCATCGACTCCGGCAGCAATCCCGCCAACATGCGCGAGGTCTTAGGAAAAATGGCCGGCCTGGGACGAAAACTGGTGCAAAAACGCGCCGTGGGTTTGCCCGCCGAGGAAGGTTACCTTCGCCGCGGGCTTCTGCGCGACCAGGTGGTGAAACACACCGCTGCCCGCCGGCTGGCAGACATGCTGGTAGCGAAACTTAACGGCACGCCCTTTGAGTCCGAGATGCTGCCTGTGGCATTCCAACCGACGCCAATGCCTGCGCCGATCAAGAACCTTTCACAAGCGCGGGTGATGCTCATTACCGATGGCGGGCTCGTGCCCAAAGGCAATCCGGACAAAATCCAGGGCACGGCCGCGACCCGCTGGGGTGCTTACAGCTTAGAAGGACGCGATGACCTGCGCGGCCAAGATTACGAAATTTCCCACGGCGGTTATGACGCCCGCTTTGTCCAAGAGGATCCCGATCGCCTGGTGCCGCTGGATGCCATGCGTGAAATGGAAAAGCGCGGTGTTATCGGCAAGCTGCACAACGAATTTATTTCGACTTCGGGCCGCGTCAATCCGCTTTCGAATACCCGCCGTCTGGGTCGCGAAATGGCGCAGAAGATCAAGAGGGACGGCGTTGACGCCGTGATTCTGACTTCGACGTGAGGGACGAGCACGCGCAGCGGCGCTGCGATTACAACGGAGCTGGAAAAAGCCGGGATTCCCGTCGTGCAAATTACCTCGGCCCTGCCGATTGCCAAGATGATCGGATCGAACCGCATAGTGTTGGGAAATGGCATTGTGCACGTCACCGGCGACGCCAAACTGTCGCCGGAGGATGAAAAAGATTTGCGCCGCAGGCTCGTGCAAAAAGCGCTCGACGCCTTACAATCGAGCGAAACGCAAACATAATTATCCACGCTCTCCGGCATCGTCATAGAATTGGGCATCGCACGCATTTGACGCGCTTCGCCGTCTTATGACACGATCGGGCGCGAATTCTCGGCATCTCTGAAACCGGAGCGCTGAGGAACTTTTAATCCAAAAGAAAGGTAGCCACATGGAAAAAACAGCGAATGAGAAACGTAAGACGCTGCGCGCATTGCTGCAGGGGCCGGGATGCTCGATTGCGCCGAGCTGTAACGATGGCATACAAGCGCGGCTGGTTGCGTGGTTGGGTTTTCCACTGGTCCATATTTCGGGCAGCGGCCAACATCGCGCTCTCGGTTTTGCCGATGCCGGGATGCTCACGCTCACCGAGATGATCAATCGCGCGCGCGAGATCGTCGATGCCGTCGACCTGCCGATCGTCAGCGACGGTGAAACCGGTTATGGCAACGCGGTAAACGTTGTCCGAGCTATGCGGGAATTCGAGCGAGCCGGCGTTGCTGCCATACACATCGAAGACCAGATGACGCCGAAACGCGCAGGTCACGAAGGTTTTGATGTTGGCCTGGTTTCCAAAGGCGAGTTCGTGGCCAAGATTAAGGCGGCGCTGGATACACGTCGAGATGAAAATCTCGTCATTATCGCGCGCTCCGAGGCCAAGGATTCATTACAGGAGCGGCTCGACCGGGTCGGCGCTTGTTGCGAAGCGGGAGCGGACGCAGTCTGGTTGAGCGCGCGCACTGAGGACGAGATCAAGGCGTTCGCTAAACTTGGCAAGCCGCTCGTCGGGGTTCCGCCTCGGCAGCTAATGACCATCGATCGCTACGGCGAGTTGGGCGGCCGGGTCGGCTGTATCCCGACGATTCTCCAGGTCGCCGCGCTGCACGGCATGCGCCAGTGTCTCGAAGAGTTGAAGCGAAGCGGCACGGAAGCACGCTATTTCAAGGAAACCCCGGGTATCGACGACACCCGCAAGTGGTACACCAATCTCGGTAACCAGGAACTTAAGGAGCTCGAAGCGAAGTATTCTTATTGAGGAGCTGAGACCGACTCTGGCTACAATCATCATCGCACCCGAAGCGGTCCGTGGATAGCGTTACAATAGTTATCGCCGAATACGCCTCCATCTCGGTGTTCGAGCATCTCACCCTGGAAGCGGTCCATGCCGCCAAGCAGCGGCTGATCGATTCGGTGGGTTGCGCGGTAGGCGCGCACGATTGCCAACCGGCGCAAATCGGCAGGCGATTGGCGCGCGGTCAAACGCCGGGAAAACATGCCGGCAGAGTGCTCTATTATGGAGACCGGCTACCGGTCGACAGTGCGGCGTTCATCAATACGGCGATGATTCGCCATTTCGATTTCAACGATCGCTATCCGGGTGGTCACCCGAGCGATTGCTTGGGCGCCCTGTTGGCGATGGCCGGCGCCATGGATATCGACGGCAAGCGTTTTCTCGCCAGCATGATCGTGGCCTACGAAATTTTTGCTCGATTGAGCGATGCCACGATGCTCAGCCGGCGCGGCTGGGATCAAGGCTACGCCATCGGCATCGCGACTGCGGCGGGAGTCTGCAACTTGCTAAAAATCTCGCCCGCGGCAACCGCGCATGCCGTGGAAATCGCCGCCGCTTCCAACTTGCCATTACGGGTGACGCGATCAGGCGAGCTCACCCCCTGGAAGAACGCGGCCACGGCTTACGCCACGCGCAACGGCGTTTTTGCCGCATTGCTCGCCGCCGAAGGAATGAGCGGGCCGGCCAACGCGTTCGAAGGACGCAATGGCCTCTTTGAAAAGGTAACCGGACCGTTCGAGCTCGCGCCATTTCCAAATTGCGGCGGCGCCTATCTTACGCCGAGAGTTCAATTGAAGTACTGGCCCATCGAAACCAACGGCCAGCCCGCGGTTTGGGCGGCGCTGGAGCTCCGTGAAAAAGCTCAGATCCACGAGCTCAAAGAGATCGAGGTTTTTACCTCCAAGTTCACCTGGTTTGAGATCGGCAGTGAGCCCGAGAAATGGGACCCGCAGACACGCGAGACCGCCGATCACAGCCTGCCTTACATATTCGCTAGAACCCTGGCCGATGGACCGATCAAGATCACATCGTTTGCAGATGATGCTGTGCGTGATCCCGGATTGCGATCCCTTATGTCGAAGATCAAGGTGATAGCGGACGATCGCATCGAGGCCCTGTTGCCGCAGAAGACCTTTATGCGGGTGGTCGCGACGACCCTGGACGGACGCCAGCATGTTGTCGAGATTGCCAATCCACTGGGCCATCCGGACAACCCGATGCAAGACAGCCACGTCGAAGAAAAATTTATTGCTTTGGTCGAGCCGGCGCTGGGCAAGACACGTTGCCGCGCGGCTCTCGACTCTTGGTGGCGCCTCGACGAAGCGACTGAAGTTAGCCCTGCAATGCAGTTGCTAGACAATAATCGCTAGCGCAGTCAACCCCGCCTTCGAAATAAAGCAGTGGGACGGCGCCGCAATGCCGGGTGTTTTAGGTTCTTACGAACGTGGACTTGTTGAAGCGAGAAATACATCTGAGTGTCAGGCTTTGGGCCAGAGGTTATTCATGAGCGCGGATCAAAACACTTTTGCTCCAGCTGCCGAAGGACTGAAGACGACAGCTGCGGCAGCTACTTTCATTGAGCAGGTTACGGCCGGTGATCTGCCGAGCGAAGCGGTGCGCATCGGCACCCGCTGCCTGCTCGACGGGCTGGGTCTTTACGTGGCTGGTTCGCAAGAGCATTCGGTTGAGCTTCTCATCGAAGAAGCCGAGCACGTCGGCGGTCGCGCGGAGGCGATGCTGTTGGGCCGTGGCAAGACCAAGGTTCCGGCGTCGACGGCGGCCCGTGTTCTCGGAACCGCCGGCCATGCGCACGACTGGGACGATAGTCAGGTGAGCTCTGATCCTACGCATGTGTACGGGCTACTGACTCATCCGACGATTCCGCCGCTGACCAGCGCGGTAGTCATGAGTCAGCGGTCGGGCAACATCGACGGTCAGGCCTTTATGCTCGCGTTTCTTGCCGGATTCGAGGTCGAATGTAAGATTTCGGAGTGGATGTTGCCGCAGCATTATCTGAGAGGATTCCACTCTAGCGGCACCGTCGGAACCTTCGGCGCCTATGCCACCGCGGCAAAGCTCCTGGGCTTGAAAGGTGGAAGTCTGCGCAGCGGCTTCGGCATCGCCGCCAGTTTCGCCGCGGGCATTCGTTGTAACTTTGGCACCATGACCAAACCGCTGCACGTCGGCAGGGCGGCGGAAAACGGCGTCACCGCGGCACTGCTCGCCGCGCGCGGTTTCACAGCCGATCCGGATGCTCTGGATGGGGCCTGGGGCTTTTACGCGGTGCACGGAGGCGGCGTTAGCGCTGAAAAAATTTCACAGGACTTCGGCAAAATTTGGACGATCGTTGAGCCCGGAGTGTCAGTCAAGCCTTATCCCTGCGGTGTGCTGACTCATCCGACTATCGATTTGATGTTGAAGCTGGTGACCGAGCACGAGATCAAGCCGGATGGCATCGAAGCGGTTACGGTTTATGCGGGAACAAATATCCTAAAGCCCATTCGATATCCGATCGCCGCAAATCACCTTGAAGCGAAGTTCTCGCTGCCGGCTGCTCTGGCCATGATCGCCTTGGCTCGCAAAGCCGGCAAACGGGAATTTTCCGACGAGTTCGTGGGCTCTCCGGCCATGGAGGCAATGCAGCGGCGCATATCGACCGAGTTTGATCCTGAAATCGAAAAGCGAGGATTTGATAAAATGCGCTCCCGCATCAGGATCGATCTCAAAGATGGAGGTAAGATCGAAGGGTGGGCCGATGAGCGCTATCGCGGCGGACCGGAAAACCCATTGAGCGATGCCGATCTGGAAGTGAAAGTGCGCTCCTGCTGTGAAGGTGTTCTGGATGAAAAGAGTCAGACGACTTTGATCGATGCGGCGTGGTCGATCGGCAAGATAAAGGATGCCGCGCGCTTGATGGAGATTATCAACAAGCTGCCTTGAACGATAGGTCGGTGCAGGGCTGGTGGTCCAAAGACGGATTAAGGAGAAACTATGATCGACCCGATTGAAGCAATCAAAGAAAAGATGATTATGGTCTGCAAGATTCTACAAAAGCAAAGAGTCATCGACGGGTACGGTCATGTCACGGCACGTCTGCCGGATGGGCGTATCTTGAGCACGCCGCATATGCCGCCGGGAAAAGTCGCCGTGCGCGATCTGATCATCATCGATGGTCAAGGAAATAAACTCGAAGGCGCCGGCGAACCCAACGGTGAGACCTCGATGCATACTTCGATCTATAAGGCTCGGCCGGATGTCCAGTCCATTCTTCATTATCATGCCGATGAACTCATTGCGGTGGCGGCCAGCGGCCAGGGGATCAAGGTCTTGTCCAATGCCGGCGTGCACTTTTATCGCGGCACGCCGATCTATGATTCGCCGCTGCTGATCCGCAATCATCAACTGGGCGACAAAGTGGCGGCGACCCTGAGCGACCGCAGCGCCGTGTTGTTACGCGGCCATGGCGGCACGGTGGTGGCAAAAAATCTCGATCAGCTGGTGCGCCGCGGGCTCGACCTGGTTCGCTCGGCGAAGCTCCAGATCATGGCGTCTACTCTCGGCCCGCTCAAAACCCACAGCGATGACGAATGCGAGCAGATGATCCAGGGGCATGACGGACGCGATGCCCAGCGGCGCTTTCTCGACTACTATATTTCCGAAGTTGTCGATTGAGCGGCCCCAAGACCGCCAGCTGCAATCAGCAAGTTGGAAGATAGCTTCCGGCGCCTGCATCGGATTCTAACCCGCGGATATTCCCAAAGGCCGAAATGGACTTGCAGGTTCCTCGATTCCCAGATAACAAAGAATTTTCCGGTCACTGGCGAAAAGGCAGATCTGCAAGGCACAGCCACGGTGAGATGAAACTGCAGCTTCTTAGAAGACTTTTCAGATTGAGCAGAAGGAGAATCATGCATGAGTGAAGCATCGAAAACAGACAAGAGCGCTATCAAAAAATCTACCCAGCGCTGGCAATCCGACGTCATCGTCGATCTGATCAAACAGTACGATTTCCCCTATATCGCGCTCAATCCGGGCGCGAGTTACCGCGGCTTGCATGATTCGTTGGTAAATTATGGCGAGAACGATCCGCCGATGCTGCTCTGCAATCATGAAAAAATCGCCGTGCAGATCGCCCACGGTTATGCCAAAGCAACCGGCAAACCGATGATGGCCATCGTGCACAATGTCGTCGGTCTTTTGCATGCGCCGATGGGAATTTACTATGCCTATATCGACCGGTGTCCGGTCTTCATCGTCGGCGCCACCGGGCCAATGGATGAGAAACTCCGCCGCCCGTTTATCGACTGGATTCACACAGCGTTCGCCCAGGGAGACGTCGTCCGCGGATTTACCAAATGGGATTACCAGCCCGGCAGCATTCATGGGGTGCCGGATTCGTTTGCGCGCGCCTATTCGATCATGATGAGCGAGCCTCAGGGGCCGGTCTACATGGTTTACGATTCGGCGATGCAGGAAAGCCCGATGAAAGAGGAGATGGCGCTGCCGAAATTCAAAGTAAAGGTGCCATCGCGAGTCGCTCCCGAGCCGGCGGTCATCGAAGAAGCCGCGGACATGCTCATGGCGGCGGAGAATCCCTTACTGCTCACGGAGTACGCCGCGCGCATGCCCATTGGGTTTGATTCGACGGTGGAACTGGCGGAAACCCTGGGCGCTTCGGTGTTCGATATCAACAAGCGCCTCGGCTTTCCCAACCAGCATCCACTGAGCGTGAGCTTTCACGGCGATGCCTTCAAAGGCGTCGATGTCGTCGCCGCGCTCGATGTCATCGACTGGACGCGCGGCTCGCACAAGCTTAACACTCAGACACGTGAAATCAGCGTAGTCACCGCACCGGATTGCAAATGGATCGACGTTGGCTTCGCCGATATTGAGATCAGCAAGTGGGCGACCGATTACAACAAGCACCACAACTGGGATCTACGAGTGCTCGGCGACAGCGCCCTCTCGCTGCCGGCATTGACAACCGCTTGCCGGAAGCGGATTGACGGCAATAAATCCATGACTGCAAAGATCGACGAGCGCAAAAAAGCCGTTGGCGAGAGGCACGCGCGCCAATGGCAAAAATGGCAGGAACAGGTAAAGCAGGAGTGGAACGAGCGGCCCATGACCGAATCGCGCCTGGCGCATGAGGTCTGGCAAGTAATCCAGAATGAGGACTGGGTGCTGACCGCCAATACCCTCAAGGAATGGGTCCACAAAATATGGAACTTCGACCGCTCGTATCGCCACGTCGGCCGCGAGCTTGGCACTGGCACTCAAATCGGCATGTCCATCGGTGTTGCTCTGGCGCACAAGGGCTCGGGCAAACTCGTCATCGACCTGCAACCTGACGGCGATTTGATGTTCGATCTTGGCGCGCTTTGGATGCCGATCAAGTACCAGATTCCAATGCTGATCGTGATGTATAACAACCGCGCGTATTACAACGATTGGGCGCATCAGATTCACATGGCGCATCAACGCGGCACCGACCCCGCGCGCGCCTACATCGGCATGGATCTCGAAGGCCCGCCGCCCGATTTCGCGCATATAGCCAAAGGCATTGGCTGGCACGCCGAGGGTCCCATCGAAGATCCGGCCGAAGTCGGCCCGGCGGTAAAGCGCGCAATCGCACAGGTGAAGGCCGGCAAGCCGGCCTTGGTGGACACGATTGTCTGGCGTCGTGGCGAGAACGCGTAGGAAAAGACAATCTAACCACGAAGGTCACGAAGAGCACCAAGGGAAAGAATTCTTTGACGAGAGAATTTCTTCGTGACCTTCGTGGTGAAAAAACTTAGTTGATCGCAAGGAGGAAACTTCCATGGCAAAGCCTGCTCCGAAAGCAGAGACCATCAAAAAGTCCGACAAGCGTTGGCAGTCCGACGTTATCGTCGACATGATCAAGCGCTACGATTTCGAGTACATCGCACTGAATCCCGGCGCCAGCTACCGCGGGCTGCATGACTCGCTGGTCAACTACGGCGAGAATGACCCGCCGATGCTGCTTTGCCAGCACGAAAAAATCGCCGTGCAAATCGCCCATGGCTATGCCCGCGTCAAGGGTAAGCCGATGATTGCCATCGCCCATAATCTAGTTGGATTACTGCACACGCCGATGGGTGTCTACTACGCCTACCTGGATCGGGCTCCGGTGTTTCTCATAGGGGCCACCGGGCCGTTGGCGGAGCCCAAGCGCCGCCCGTTTATCGATTGGATCCACACCGCCAATGTTCAAGGGGAAGCTATTCGCAATTTTGTCAAATGGGACTACCAGCCCAGCACCGTCGATGGTGTGCCGGGCGCGTTCGCGCGCGCGTATTCAGTCATGATGAGCGCGCGACAGGGTCCGGTTTATATGTGTTACGACGCCGGGCTCCAGGAAGCGCAACTGGATCATGACGTCCAGATGCCGCCTCCCGGAGCAATCGACGTCCCGACCGCGCCCTCGGCCGATCCCGCCGCGCTCGAGAAAGCCGCCGATACTTTGGCTGCTGCCAATCGAGTGGCGATTATCGCCGATTTCGCTGCCCGCCCGCCACACGGCTGGAATCATGTTGTCGAACTAGTGGAAACTTTGGGCGCCTCCGTCTGGGATGTGGGCTCGAGGCTCAATTTCCCGACCAATCATCCGCTCAATCTCACCATGGATCCTGAAGGTTGCTATAAGGATGTCGATGTCGTGCTAACCCTCGATATCGCCGACTTCGAGAAGCCGACTCATACACGTGACATCTCGACTCGTACCGTCGTCAGCAAGGTTCAGGAGAAGGCGACCTGGATTGATATCGGCTTTACTGACATCGAAATCAGTAAATGGTCGATGGATTACGCGCGTCCGTTCTATGCGCAACAGCGCATGACTGCCGACCCGGTTACCACGGTGCCGCTTCTGACCAAGCTTCTCAAGGCGCGTATCGCCAATTCCAAAGGGCTTAATGAAAAGATTGCCAGGCGCAAAGAAGCGATCGGCAAACGTCATGCTGAGAATCGCGCCAAGTGGAGCAAGCAGGCGCAAGAGCATTGGGATGCCAAGCCGATGACTGTGCCGCGCTTGGCGCTCGAGGTATGGGATGCGATCAAAGGCGAGGACTGGGTTTTGACTACCGGAGATTTGGGCAGCTGGGGAAAGAAGCTTTGGGATTTTGACCGGTCGTATCGTCATGGCGGCCGTGAGCTCGGTACCGGCACGCAAATCGGCCTGTCACTTGGGGTAGCGCTGGCCAACAAGGGAACCGGGCGCCTGGTTGTCGATTTGCAGCCGGACGGCGATCTGATGTTCGATGCCGGAGCTCTGTGGATCGCGGCAAAATACAAGATTCCCATGCTCATCGTCATGTTCAACAATCGCGCCTATTACAACGATTGGAACCACCAAATTGTCATGGCAAAAAATCGCGGCACCGATCCGTCGCGGGCGCATATCGGTATGGATCTTTACGACCCTGATCCCGACTTTGCTGGTCTCGCTCGGTCAATGGGCTGGTACGCCGAAGGACCGTTTGAAACCGGCGATGATCTGAAGCCGGCGCTGAAACGCGCGATCGAGCAAGTCAAACAGGGCAAGCCCGCGCTGATCGATGCGGTCTGCGACCGGCGCAACCATGGCTAATAGCTAATCAGATGAACCAGGCGCATTCTGCCGGCTCAGGCGATGGCGGCTTTATAAAGTTAACGTTTTACATTAGAAAAATATTGACAAAAATATCCGTGATCAGGTAACTATCTGGCTAGATAAACGTGTCGTTTTGCCTGGTGCTCGTTCATTCTAATAATCAAAAACGGTGTCTCGTACGGGGGTAAGATATGAAAGGTTTTTTGGTCGGATTCGCATGGCTGATGGGTGTAACGCTAACGGGGTTCGCTGCCCTTGGGGCCGACAGTTCGCCCGCGTACAATTGGACCGGATTTTATCTCGGCGTCAATGGCGGCGGCGGTTGGGGTCACTCGCGTCATGATTTCGAGGCGGCGGGCACCACAACCGGAGACTACAGGATCCGGGGCGCAACCGTAGGCGGTACGCTCGGAGCCAATCTACAGGCAGGCGGGCTTCTCCTCGGCCTTGAAGGAGATATGAATTGGTCCGACATTGGCGGCAGTGATTCCTGCCCCAACGTGAATTTTACCTGTCGAACCCGAAACAAGTGGCTTGCCACGGCTCGGGGCCGTGTCGGATATGCACTTGATCGATTCCTGCCCTATATCACTACGGGCGCGGCCTTCGGCGATGTCCACACCGAAATTCCTGATTTTGGAAGCTCGAGGGAAGCCGAAGTGGGCTGGACTGTAGGCGGCGGACTGGAGGCGGGGATAGTTCGCGGACTCAGTGCAAAAATGGAATATCTCTATGTCGATCTCGGCAAATTCAATTGCGGCTTTTCATGCACTGCCACCGGAGTCGATGACGTTAAGTTCAACGCTCATATCGTCCGTATCGGGCTAAATTATCGGTTCTGACCCAAGTCATAAATGGGTTCTCGGAACGCCGGTGATTTACCGCTTGCTAATACTCTTCATATAATGGCGTTGCCGCCTTCTAGAGCATTGGGAGACTACTTCCCATTAAGCCCAGTCGGGTGGCTTATCCGGGCTAAGCCGCAACGGAGTTCCGGGGCGGCCTGGCACAGAAAAATAAACGCAAGGTTCTGCTACTCGCGCTGGATCTGAAATTCGGCCCTACCATTGATAAGCATGCCCTCAAGCGGTGACAAGCTAAATTGCTGGGATGCTGGCAGAGGGTTTACTGGATCAATCCTCATCAAGCTGTCATCGACTCGAGCGGGAAACAAAGTACTTGAGACCTAATCTCCGATCATGCTGAAATTGTCGCTCACGGCCATGGCCATTGCCGGCGCTCTGTTTAAAGCCACCGGGTTTCTGTTCGTCTCACTAATGAATCTCGTCTTTCGTCCTTACGGCGGAGCCTACCTCGCTTTGTTAATTTCAATCTATCCCGGCTACGATCCAGTCAGCGTGCCTTTAGGACTTGTCGTCGGAACTTTCTATTCACTGCTTAGCGGAGCGCTTGCCGGCCTTCTCCTTGGTTGGCTCTACAATTTCTTTGCGCCAAAGATTTAGTATCGTTGCTGCGTAATCCTGTAGAAGTCTGTTGCAGCGTTCTGCCGGAGTTCCGCCAAGGATTTTTCTCCCTCCCGGCGCTCCAATGCCGTGGCGTGGCCCCCGCCTCAACAGCGGCGGTTTAAGTGATCTCAGGCCTGGGCAGACCCAAAGGGAGGTCCATCCGTCAGTTCGAGCGTTCACCGAATGCAGTCATTGAAACTGTTGCAAAAAGCTCGCTGATGCCAGAGCGGTCAATCGATTCAAAGCTGTCAACGGACATGAGCACTCAATGACTTGGAAGCGGAAGCTGAATCCATCGAAGCGGAAGCGATGTGGGCGCTATCTCGATCATGCTTGGCATTTGCGCTCGCGGGGGTATGGTTATTGAGGATTGAGCATGCACATCTTGGTTGTCGAAGACGAAACAAAGGTTGCGAGTTTTATCAGGCGCGGACTCGAGGCGTCCAGTTATTCAGTCGATGTGGAGCACGACGGCGCTGCTGGGCTAAAGCGTCTTCTCGAGCATGACTACGACCTGATCATTCTTGACGTCATGCTGCCGAGACTCGACGGTCTCAGCCTGATGAAGGAAATTCGTCAAAGGCAGATCAACATTCCGGTGCTTTTGTTAACGGCACGGGTCACCATAGCCGACAAAGTGATGGGGCTGGATCTCGGCGCCGACGACTATCTCACCAAACCGTTTATCTTCGAGGAACTGCTGGCGCGCGTGCGTGCGCTCTTGCGCCGCAGCACTAGCGCGCCAGCGCTGCTTGCTGCCGCCGACCTCCGACTCGATCCCGCCACGCGCGAGGTGACCCGCGGCGGCAAGCGGATCGATTTGACTCCCAAAGAGTTTGCGTTGCTCGAGTTCCTGTTGCGCCGGCACGATCAGGTTCTAAGCCGGGCGGTCATCGCCCAGCATGTTTGGGGCGTCAACTATGATACTTTCACTAACGTGATCGATGTCTACGTCAATTACCTGCGCAATAAAATCGACAACGGTTTTCAAATTAAGTTGATCCATAGCGTCCGCGGTGTCGGCTACGTGCTGAAGGCAGATTCGTCCGTATGATTGGGCATCCTAGCACGTTACGCGGTCGTCTGACCCTTTGGTACACGGGGATTCTCACTGCGACGCTTGCCTTGCTGGGCGCGATTTCGGTTGTCCTGCTCGACCGCGGCCTGAGAAATAACATCGATGACTCGCTCAACTCAGTTGCTCGGACAATCGCCGAATCGGTGCGGCGTCCGGCATCTTTCGGCGATATCGAAGATTCGCTGCAAGGGCTGCTTGGTCCCGAGTTGGCGGAACGTTTTTTCCAACTGTTGGATCCTTTTGGGCGGCTCGATCCGCGGGTAGCGCCGCCGGGAAGA
This sequence comes from Binatia bacterium, assembly GCA_036378835.1. GTDB lineage: Bacteria > Desulfobacterota > Binatia > UBA9968 > UBA9968 > WHTF01. Next base: position 26,508 of record DASUVS010000069.1, read on the forward strand.
TCACGTTTGCCTCTCAGCCCAACGGCTCATCAAAATGCCGAGCGAGGACAGCCAACTTGGGAAACCGTGGTGATCCGCCCCGGATCCAACAAGCCATTCAGACTGCTGACTTTGCCGGTGGTCAGGAATGGCGCGACGGTGAATATCGTTCAAGTGGCGATGTCCTTGGAAAATGTCGATGCCGCCCGTTCCAGGTTCCTCCTCATTCTGCTCATCCTCGCTCCAGTGGCTCTGGCCGCATCCGCACTCGGCGGCTGGTTTCTGGCGCGCCGCGCGCTCAAACCCGTGGATGTGATGGTGGACGCAGCCCGCCGGATCGAAGCGGAAGATTTGTCCAATCGACTGCCGGCGCTGCCCAGTGATGATGAATTGGGCCGGCTGGCAACGGTACTCAATGATATGCTGGCGCGACTCGAGCAGTCGTTTGGCGCTGTGCGGCGGTTTAGCGCTGATGCGGCGCATGAACTGCGCACGCCGCTGACGATTATCAAAGGTGAAATCGAGGTCGCTCTGCGATCATCTCAAGATCCAGCGGAAATTCGCCAGGCGCTGAGAAGTTGCCTCGAGGAGGTGGACCGATTAAACGCGCTCATGGAGGACTTGCTCTTGATGGCTCGCATGGATGCAAAGGCGTTAAGCGCGCCGGCGAGCCTGGTCAATCTCACTGACGTGGTGCAGGAGGCCGCTCCGGCATTGACCGAGCTGGCGATTCGTGCGGGAAACCATTGCACGGTTGTTGCGACTGCACCGCTATGGGTACACGGTTACGAGTCCCTGTTGTTCCGGCTCGTTTTCAATCTGGCCGAGAACGCGATCAAGTATACGCCCCGCCGCGGGACCATTGATGTCACCCTTGAGCAGCAGGGTAGCGCGGCCGTTTTGCAGGTCAAAGACAATGGCGCAGGCATCGCTGCAGAAGCGCAGCAGCACATTTTCGATCGTTTCTACCGCGGAGATCCGTCCAGAGAAGGCAATGGTACCGGACTTGGATTGGCCCTGGTCCGCTCCATCGCCGAACTCCACCATGGTCAAATCAGCGTCTCCAGCACGCTTGGCCAGGGCAGCTGTTTTCGCGTGGTTCTGCCGCGTACGGCCGCACCTTTATCTTCGGCGCCACAAGATTAGAAAATTCTAATCCTTTCCTCATTAACCTCTAATCGTTGCGACTTAAACTACGCTCGTAAAGGTACTAGCGTTTTATCGTTGCTAAAACGAAGGAGGAGAAGAAATGGTATCCAAGAAAAAAATTATTGCGACTGCGTGGGCCGCCGCGCTGGCGGGCGGTGGGTTTGCAATTGGCGGAGCAATCCAGAACAGCAGCGTGCCGGTCCAAGCGGGCGCAACTGAACCCGGGACCGCGTCCCGTGCTTCTTTGCCGGCGTTTGCCGATCTTGCTGAGCGCGTCTCTCCGGCGGTGGTCAATATCAAGGTGACCGCGGTTGCGAGGGCCGGTGTGCAGGACGACTCTTTTGGCGAAGAGTTTCCGTTTCCTGGGTTTCGCAGTCCTATTCCCCAACAGCCCCGTGAGTTCAGGCGAGAAGGGAGTGGGTCGGGGTTCATCATCCGCAAGGATGGGCTGATTCTGACCAATAATCATGTCGTAGAAAAAGCTCTGGAGATTACGGTGACTTTGAGCGGCAAACAGCAATACAAAGCCAAGATCCTGGGACGAGATCCGAAGACCGACCTGGCCGTGATCAAGATCGATCCAAAAGCGGCGCTGATCACCGCGTCTCTCGGGAACTCTGATGAGCTTAGAGTCGGCGACTGGGTGATGGCAATCGGCAATCCGTTCGGCTTGAGCAACACGGTAACCTCGGGAATCGTCAGCGCCAAGGGAAGAACGATCGGCGCCGGACCGTACGATGATTTCATTCAGACCGATGCATCGATCAATCCGGGCAACTCCGGCGGGCCTCTTTTCAACATGGCTGGCGAGGTGGTTGGCATCAACACGGCAATTTTCAGCCAGGGCGGCGGCAATATTGGAATCGGCTTTGCCATCCCGGTAAATCTGGTGAAGAATCTGGTTCCGGAACTGGAGACCAAGGGCACCGTCACGCGTGGCTGGCTCGGGGTTACGGTACAACCGATGACGCCGGAACTGGCTCGCTCCTTCGGTTTAGATAAAGAGTACGGCGCGCTCGTGGGTGACGTAATGGCGCAAAGCCCGGCTGAAAAAGCCGGCATCAAACGCGGCGACGTAATCGTTGGCTTCAACGGCACGAAGATCGGCGACACGGCAACCCTGCCGGCTCTAGTGGCTTCCACCCCGGTGGGCAAGACCGTGCCTGTCGAGATCCTGCGCGATGGCAAAACGCATACGCTCAAGGTCGCGATCGCTAAACTCGACGATCAAATCGCGACGCTGGAGCCGGAGCAGGAGAAGGGCGAGTGGGGATTGACGCTGCAGAACATAAAACCTGAAGAGCGAACGGCAATGAACCTTACCGGCAATGAGGGGGTGCTGGTAGCATCGGTCGTTCCCGGCAGTCCAGCCGCCCGCGCAAACATCAACGCCGGCGATGTGATCCTACAGGTTAACCGCGCTTCGGTTACTTCGGTGCAACAGATGAAAGATGAAATCGCCAAGAGCAAAGGAGACAAGCCGCTGCTGCTACTGTTGAGACGCGCCGATGGCGGCACGTCTTATGCCGCTTTGTCCCGCAACGTCGGATAATACTGCAATCCGCTCTTCCCGGAACAACCCAGGGGATGGGATGGCTCTTCAGCTAGCTTATCCCCTGTGATTCCCCCCTCGGCAAACATAGAAGAGTTCTCCGCGCCCGTATCTCTTTTGTACGTTGCGGCGGAAACGAAAAACGAGAATACGCCATTCCCCGACCGTCGGAATAGCGATGGTCTTCGAATATCGCTACGGACAATTCTTCCAGATGTCTGGTGAATTTATATGGAATTAAAGATTAAGTTACTCGAGGCATTCGAGGAATCGTACTATCTCATTGTCATCGCCCAGGGGAAAGTCGGTAGCGCGGCGTTGAAGCGGTTGTTTGCTGAAGTTGAAAAGATCACCGAGCCACTTCCGGATTGCAAGGTCTTTATCGATCTTGAAGAGGCACGCCTCAACGTGCGACGTGAAGCTGTTCACGCGATCGTCACTCAGCTCGAACTTCATTCAAAATCCCGTCTTGGTAAGATGGTGGTCGTCTCCTCGGAGTTGGACCGTTGCGGGCGGCTGCAGCACGTGCGCGATCTGTTATGTAGCCGGGGCTTCAGAGTGGCCGTATTTGATGACACCACAAGTGCCGCGGAATGGTTGAGCGAGGGAACGTAGTTTCAAGCGAACCGGCCGACAGGTGCTTTCTTCGACGCTGTCTCGGATCAAGAAACATTGCCGATGCCCAGCAAACACGTCGCTGTCTTCTCCTGGCTCTCATCACTTGGTGAGAAGTTCTAACCGATCGACCCTCAGTTCGCTCCTGATTGTTCGCTATGAAGATGCGTGTGAACTTTCGGATTGACGGGAGCGACAAAATTGAAATAAGAGAGACGGATATGCTAATTGGACCGGTATCCAAGGAGCAACTGCGATGCACGCTCGATTACGACATCGACAGATACAGAGGAGGGAGAGTGGACTGGTTACTTCAAACGACTGACTCGTTGGCCTATGTGTTCTTACGTTTTGGCTTGGCGGTGACGTTTTTTTTTCACGGCACCCAGCATGCGTTCGGCTGGCACGGCGGCAAAGGCATGAAAGAGCAGATTGCTAACTGGCATAACAAATATCACATTCCTGTTGCTATCGGCATGTTCGGCACATTCGTCGAACTGTTTACTGTTTTCGCCATGGCCCTTGGTTTCCTGGTGCGGCCTGCGGCTTTTTTTCTGGCGATTTTCATCGCTACGGCTATGTTCAAAAGCCACTGGGGTCACGGTTTTTTTCTACAGCAAAAAGGGGGAGGAAGCGGTATCGAATATACTCTTGCGCTGCTGCTCATGGCATTGGCGGTTCTGTTTGGCGGCGCCGGGGCGTTCTCGATCGACCGGATGATCATCCGCTAGAATTCCGTCCTAGTAGGAGTTGCCCGTGCATGCACAGATCTTTGTAGTTTTTATTTAACTTGTAAATCGATAATTTATTAGCCGACCGTTTGAAAGGAGAGGCACGGATGGAAATAGGCGGAAGAAAGAGCGATCTCTCACGACGTGATTTGGTCACCACCACGGCAACCGCAGATGACACCGATGAGAGCTTCGGACCCGGCACGTTGGGCGCCCGCTATGGGAATGTGCCGCAGAGCTGGGATTTTGAAGCCGACGTGGTCGTGATCGGCTCGGGCGCGGCCGGTCTTCCCGCGGCCATTCGCGCGGTCGAGTCGGGCGCTTCAGTGATTGTAGTGGAAGCGAATTACGATGTCGGCGGGCACGCCATTTTGAGCGGCGGCAATGTTCCACTCGGCGGCGGCACCAGCGCCCAGAGAAAATTCGGCATCGAAGATTCTCCCGACGTGGTTTTTAGCGATTTGACGGACTGGTCGATCGTGCAGCCGAACGGCTGGCCGGACTATCGCTATAACGATCGTGAGGTGATGCGCGCTTTCGCGGATCACTGCGCGCCGACGTACGAGTTTCTCGTTGCCAACGGCGTAGAATTCAAGGACATCGCGCCGGACAATCAAGGCGCGCACACCACGGGCAACTCGGCGCCGCGGGAAAATCATGCGTTCTGGAAAAAGGGCGCGGGACCGGAAAGCCCCAATGCCCGCCCGGGAACCGGTCTCATCCGGCCGCTCGAGGCAAGCGCGCGCAAGAAGGGCGTAAAGTTCCTGTTGAACTATAAGATGACAAGCTTGATTCGGGAGACGCAGGGCGCGCGCCGTGTGGTCGGGATGACAGCCTACTACAGGCCGCGGATTATGCCGGGTGAATCGGCGCCGCTGAAAAGCTTCCGCAGCGACGGCAATATTAACAGCACCAAGCCGAACGTGAACATTCGCGCCAAGAAGGCGATCGTCGTCGCCACGGGCGGGATGACCAGCAATTTGCATTTTCGCCGCATGTTCGACCCGCGTCTTACCGACGTGCTGCAGGTAGCCGGCGAG
>DASUVS010000070.1:0-8419 GCA_036378835.1 Binatia bacterium
AGTATGCCGCCGACAAAAAACTCACCAACATTCTCGTCGATCGATCTTACGACACCGCGCGTTGGCTGACCGACATGAACGTCAAATGGATTCTTTCCACCAGTACTCATGCGGTAAAGATGGGCGGGAAGATTAAGTTTCCCTCGGGTCGGGTGATTTCGGTGAACGACGGCGGCCTCGGTCTCGTGGAGATGCTGTTTCCGACCGCGGAGAAAAACGGCATCGAAATTATTTACGAGGCGAAGGCGACGGCTTTGATCGTCGATCCCAGGGGAAGGGTTTCCGGTGTGCGGGTGCAAACGGCAGACGGGCTGATGGATTTCCAGAGCCGCGCCGTGGTGCTGGCTGCCGGCGGGTTCGAGGCCAATCCGGAAATGCGCGCGCGTTATCTTGGCACCGGTTGGGACTTGGTGAAAGTCCGCGGCTCGCGCTACAACACCGGCGAGGTGCTCAGTTTGGCGCTGAGTTTCGGCGCACAGGCAGTCGGCCATTGGAGCGGCTGTCACGCCGTGCTGGTCGATGCCGAAGCGCCCGACGTCGAATGCGCCTATGAGCACCGCTACTCCTACCCCTACGGCATCATGGTCGACATCAACGGCAGCCGCTTCGTCGACGAAGGCGAGGATTTTTTCAGCTACACCTACGCCAAGTGCGGCCGCGAAGTACTGCGCCTGCCTTGGCGGACGGCCTATCAAATTTTCGATAGCAAGACCCGGCCGCTGCTCCGCTCCGAATACAACCGCGGCTTTCATGTCAGCGCCGATACGATCGAAGCGTTGGCGAAGAAGTTGCCGGGTTTGGATTGGGAGAACGTCGTGAAAACGGTCAACGCGTTCAACGACGCGGTCAACGACGCGCCGTTCGACCCGTCGAAGCACGATGGCAAATCGACGAGCGGCATCAGTCCGGTGAAGTCCAATTGGGCGCAGCGCCTGGACAGCCCACCCTACTATGCGTTCCCGGTGACCTGCGGTATCACGTTCACGTTCGGCGGCGTCGGCATCACCGAGAACGGCGAGGTCAAGGACACGAGCGGTAATGTGATTGGCGGCCTGTTCGCCGCGGGGGAAATTACCGGCGGCTCGTTTTTCAACAATTACCCCGGCGGTTCCGGCTTGATGAAGGGCGCCGTGTTCGGCCGTCTTGCGGGCACCAGCGCTGCTGCCTATGCCAAGGCGAACCGAGTTTAGGCGGGCTGCTGAAAAAACTGATATGGTTCATGCGCTCAATCGCCTGCGGAATTCGCGTTCGTGATACGTCTTCATGCTCGTCCGGATCACGACTACGTTTTCACGGACGCGAGCACGATGTAGACGCGCCTTTCGGCGAATGGCGCAATAATTTGCAAGGAGGAGTCGAGCGTGAATTCCCGGCGTAATCTCATAAGCTTCATCGCAATAGCAATCTTCGTGGTTTTCTTCGCCCAATCTGTCCCGGCGCAGGATCGCGATGCGATCATCGCCAAGGCCAAGGAAGAAAAAGTGTTCGTGTATTACAGCACTACGGATATCCGGGACGGGACGGCGATGATCCATGCGTTCCAAAAGAAATATCCGTTCGTCGAGCCAAAGCTGCTGCGTCTCGGCAGCACGCAGGTCGTCGTCAAGGTGCTGCAGGAGCACCGCGGCGGCGTCCACTTGTTCGACGTCATCTCCGCGACCAGTTTTCAGTTCTATGAGATCTTCAAAGAAGGCCTGTTTCAAATGTACAACTCGCCGGAGCGGCCCGCATTTGCCGACGATTTCAAAGACAAGGAAGGCTATTGGGTCAGCGCTTACCACAATGCCAGCGTGGTGTCGTATAACACCAATCTGGTGAAGCCGCAGGAACTCCCCAAAAGCTACGATGATCTGCTCGATCCCAAGTGGAAAGGCAAAATGCTCATGGACAGCCGCGAGACCGAATGGTACGCGAGCATCCTGCAAATTCTCGGCAGAGAAAAAGGCCTGCGCCTGATGCGCGGTTTCGCCAAACAAGAGTTAAGCTTTCGCCCGGGACGCACGCTGATCACCCAGGTATTGGCCTCCGGCGAGGCGCCGCTGGCGGTCAATAATTACGACCATCTCGTGCAGTCGGCCAAGAAGCGCGGCGCACCCGTGGAGTCTTTGCCGCTGACGCCGGTCGTCAGCCGGGTTACCCCGATCGGGCTCGGACGCTATGCGCCGCATCCCAACATCGGCAAGCTATTTATCGACTTTTCCCTTTCCGAGGAAGGCCAGAAAATTCTTCGTAGCTTCGGCCGCAGCTCGGCACGCAAAGGCATCGAGCCGGACGACCTGCAGAGAAAAGGCATCAGGCTTTACGTCAGCGACATCAGCCTGGCGAAGGATTACGCGCGCTACGACAAAGAGTTCAAGGAGATTTTCGATTTAAAATGATCAAGGTTGCGCGTCACGCAGCGATTCACTCGACGATACAATAGAATCATCCGGCATACACGAGAGGGAAAAATGACAAGCGGAATAACCGAACAACTGGCGATCCACACGGCAAGAGTGCGCTACGAAGACATTCCTCCCGAGGCAATCGCAAAAGCCAAAGATTGCATCCTCGACCAGATTGGGGTCGAGCTGATCGGTTCCACCCTCGAGTGGAATAAGATTGCTTACCGCTACGTCGCCGAAATGGGCGGGCGCGGCGAAAGCACCGTCGTCAATTACGGCATCAAAGTGCCAACCCTCGACGCCGCATTCGTCAACGCCACCTTCGGTCAGGGCTGCGAGCTCGATGACGTCGGCTTCGCCGCGGGTGGCCACCCCAGCGCCGCTACGGTGCCCGTGGCGCTGGCCCTAGGTGAAAAGCAACGCAGCACGGGCAAAGATTTTCTCGCCGCCGTGGTTGTTGGCTGCGACGTCATGTACCGGCTGCTGGCGGCGGTGCGACCTTCGTCGGGCAAGCGCGGGTTTCACAGCCACGGCATCGGCGCGCCCTTCGGCGCGATGGCAACGGCAGCGAGACTGCTAGGATTGAAAGAGGGGCAGATGCTGCATGCATTCGGCATCGCCGGCATGCACTCGAGCGGCACCATGGAATACGATCAAACCGGCGGTGAAGTGAAGCGGGTGATTGCCGGTGTCGGCGCGCGCAGCGGCATCCAGTCGGCGATGCTAGCCCAACTCGGGCTCACCGGACCGCCGACCATCATCGAGGGCAAACGCGGATTTCTTAGAGTCTTCGCCGATCTGGTAGAGCCCGAGGAAATCACCCGCGGTCTCGGCGTTGAGTTCAAGATCATGCGCATCTGGTTCAAGCTTTATCCATGCGTCGCCACTGTCCAGGGAGTCATCTACACCCTTAGCAAATTGATCGAAGAGCATGGCTTCGGGGCGGACGACGTCGAAGAAATTCGCGTCGGCATCTCCGAGACTTCGCTGTCGCACGGCGGCGCGATTTACGAGCCGCACGATACCGCGAGCGCGCAGTTCAGCCTGCCGTTCTCATTGGCCATCCGCCTGTTGAAGAAGGACAACGATCTGAGCTTTTACATGGATCCCAAGCTGTGGAACGATCCGAAAGTTCTGGCTCTAGCCAAGAAAGTGAAAAGCTATGCCGACCCGAACGCAAAGAAGGACCAGAATTACAACACGACGATGGAAGTGAAGCTCACCGATGGCAAGAGCTACAAAGCGTTCGAGCCTTATCCGCCTGGCTCGCCGCTCAACATGGTCAGCCGTGACGTGTTGCGCACCAAGTTTCGCAAGATGGCGCGCGCGGTATTACCCGAAGATCGGATCGACAGATTGATCGATGCTGTGGACCGGCTGGAAACCTGCAACGATACCGGCGAATTGCTACCGCTGGTCGTGAAGTGATCGTCGGGATAACCGCGCGCTTCCCGAACTTCCGTTAAGAAATTACTCCCTGGTTTCATTAGGTTCATCTGTTCGTTGATCGTTGTTATCATGTGGACAATTCATTTTCCGCGAATCCTATCGGTAAGTAAAATTGCCTATAAGCAAGCGCAGGGTATTCCAAACATACGATGACTCGAATTTCAGTCAGACGGTGCTAAGCCAAAGATCTAAAATCCTCGTTTCATTCACCACTTTAAAAAATTTTCATCGTTGAATCATCTTCGTCGGAGCGGATTCATAAATATAATTTTACGCCGATCTCTTGATCACTCGCCCGGTGATCGAGCTTGTCACCGACCTTTGTAAAAGTATGAATGCCGTCGAGCGCTCGATGATAGTCAGCGCAGTATGATCAAGAAGTCTTTTTTTTCACATGCCATGGTATGGGGATTGCTCGAGACGCAGGGCGCGGTTCTGGTAAAAATTTCCATTCAAAAGAACAGAGATTGATTCTGCAGCAGCGCGAGATTCTCGGCGCGAGTTTATCGATGTGCCGAGCGTGCGCTGGAGCCATGTGGAAATGGATCGACTAAATAAACAGGGGGCGAGATCCCCGGGAGTGATAATGCGAATCGAAAACCCTGAAAATCAAGCAACAAGGTACCGAAGCACAGCTCGCATGAAAGGTGCGATACTATGCGTTTCTGCCAGTGTGTTATCACTGCTATTGATCGGGTCTGCCATGGCCCAGGACGTCCCTGCTCTACAAGAACTAGGCAAGCGTATTTTTTTCGACAATATCTCTAATCCACCGCGCCAGTCATGTTCCACTTGTCACGAGGCGGAAAACGGCTGGACAGGCGGCGTCGCCGGCATCAATAAGAAGGGTGTGGCGATACCCGGCGCCAACCCTCACACCGTCGGCGGACGTAAGCCGCCCAGCAATGCGTACGCGAGCTTCAGTCCACCGTTCGGTACCCGGCCTGCGACCAACCCAAATATTCCCGACCCGCTCGACTCTTGTAGGCAAGGTTTAGGATTTGCGTGTTTCGGCGGGATTTTCTGGGACGGGCGCGCGGAAGGCAACGCGAATGCCTTGGTTGCTCCGCCGAACGTGACCGGAGCAGGAGCAATTCCGCACGTCGGAGTTGAGATCTTCGATAGCGAGGCGCAAAAGTCCGCTTACGGTGGTTTTATCGGGCCTGTGGCGGACCAGGCGCTCGGGCCGTTCCCGAACGATGTCGAACAGAACGTTCCTGACGGAAACGATGGTGGATTACCCGGTGCCGGAGCTGTCTGTCGGCATGTCAATTCGGCCAAGTACGCCGAGCTGTTCACGAAAGCTTGGAACGAGCCGATGGACTGCGGCGCCGCGAATGTGGTTATCAGCTTCAAGCGCATCGCTCTGGCGATCGCTGCCTGGCAGCATTCCGATGAAGTCAACTCGTTCAGCTCTAAGCGCGATCAAGGAATCAGAAACGGCGGAGTTTTCCCTCTCCCCAATTTGACCAGTCGAGAGAATCTGGGGCGAGACTTATTCTATGGCAAAAATGATTCAGGGCTGAATAGACTCGTCGACAACGGTAGCGGTGCCCTTATCCCAAAAAACGCAGGCTGTGCCGGCTGCCACAACAGCCATGGCGCCGGTTCTGTAGGCAATGAGCTAACACAGATTTATTCCGACTTTGCGTACCACCATATCGGGTTGCCGGCGAACTTCGAAATAGAAAACTTCGATCCGAACAATTTAGACGCAGGCATGCTCAGGCATACAGATCCAAGTGCCGTGTTCAACTCTGCAAACCCTGACGCAACTCCATTTGCGGGACACGTCAAAACCCCGACGCTGCGCAATGTCGACAAGCGCCGCGGCAACGGCTTCCCTAAGGCGTACATGCACAACGGCTACTTCAAGTCACTAGAGCAAGTAGTGCACTTTTACAACACGGCCACCTTGTTACGCGATCCCGTGGCTTGTCCCGCCGGTACGGCGGCAGAGCAGGCAATCGCAAGAAACTGCTGGCCAGTTCCAGAATTTGATACCCCCAATCAAGCTGGAAATTTCGGCCTGCTGGGAAATCTTGGACTGACAGCGGACGAAGAGGCAGCGCTTGTGGCATACTTAAAGACGCTGACCGATACCGTGACGCCCCAGCAGCCCCAGCCCTACAAAGGCGGCTAGGGAAATCGGCGTTGCCGAAAGTTGTTCGACCCAGACGGGGGTTGCGGCGTTGTTAACTGACACAAGGATCCGGCGCAGAAAGATGCCGCGCCTCGAACTCGGCGCGCAACTGACAATGCTCATCCAGCTTGGTCGAGCGAGCAGGGTAGCCGGTTGCCGGTATGGGTGCGCCGATCATTGAACGGATGAAAACTGTTCGATCGACCGTTTTCTTGTGGAACAGCGTGGGGGCTTGCTGGATGTCGGTAATCACGGTGTCCAGCCTTTCGATTCAATATCAGTCAAAATATTTTTTGTTATGTTGTAGTTGAAGACTCTGTCTAAGGGAGGAGGGTCTTTTATGGTTAGACGCTCGACGGCTTGGCGGTACGCTTCCTTTTGAAGGTTCTCATCGACAAATCCGCCGCGGGTAAACCCCGGTAACGACAAATCAAAGATTTTCTCTGCATGACTTTCTTTTACCTTCAGGGTACGCACGACGTACGGCAGAGCAGCCGACCGCTTGGATTGCGTATAGAGTAATCCTTTTACTGTTCCGCGAAGGAATTTTTCCACTAGACTTCGATCGCTCGTGATCAAATTTTCTCGAGCGCCGACGCTTCCCGACAACAAGAAGATATCCTCATTGAGGAAGGAGACCAACTCACGCAACCCCGCTTCCTCGGCGACAAACTTCAACCCTTCTGGAAGAACGGCGGCATCGACGTTACCCGTCTTGAGCGCGAGAAAGCGCGCTTCTGGAGATCCGAGCGCAAGCATCGCCACTTCGCGGCCTCCCTCGATGCCATGCTTCTTCAGGATGTCGCGCATTAATGTGTCGGTCGCAGCCCCGATTCCCGAGACTCCAATCTTTTTTCCCTTCAGGTCGGTGATGGACCTGATCTTTGGATCAGAGTACAGCCAGAGTAACGGCTTATAGTAGCTGCTGAAAAGAATCTGGAGTCGCGCGCCGCTGAGGTGTGCGGACAGTACGGCAGGCTCACCGGTTGCCGCGAACTCTACATTTCCACCGATAAGGGCTCGCAGTCCGATACCACCACCCATTACAACCAATTGCACGTCTAAATCTTCTTCTCGATAATATCCTCTGTCCTTGGCGACAAAGAAAGGCACATATTGGAAACAATAACACGGTATCGCAACATGGATGGTTCGAGCCTCGATTGAAGATACGGCCGTCAGCATTGCTCCGAAGCAAATTGCGGCATATCGCAATGATTTTGTTATCATGTTGGTACCTGCACTTTTATTTGGATAATTCCAGGTAACGGACGATTAAAAAAGCAGTAATTGGTGTGTCTCGAATCCGGCCGCAGCTACTCTAATTAGATGATTGCTCGTTGAGTCATACGTTCTAGCCGGCATTGATCCTTTTTATCAGGCGTGCGCGCCGCGCACCTGATCGATCAATCTCCGCGCGTTCTCGGGCGGAGAATTGGAACGCCACGCGACGTGACCGTCGGAGCGAACCAGGACTAACTTGCGCTCGTAGAGAGCTGCGACGGGTGCTTCATCGATATCGTAAAGGGTTAATGGCACGCGGCCGGCCCGCGCGTCTCCAACGACGTTGGAGACGTCGGAAGAACCGCCGCCAAATCGCAAAAGCGTAAATCCATTTCCGAAAAGATCCAACGTCGATCGCCCGTCCTTCAGCCACGCGTGCGGCGCGCGCGAACCCGGACGAGCCGTTGGCGTATAGACCTGTACGTCGTCGGGCGGCGGCAGCGTGCCGTCCGGCACAATGATCGGAGACGGATCGTAGCGGTAACCCAGCGCTACGCCTTCGACATCGAATTGCCGCTTGACATTGCTCTCGATGAGCGTTTTCGCGAATAGCTCGCGCAAGCGCTCGCCTTTCGATGAATCCTCCGAGATGGTTTCATCGCCCGGCAGCAGCGCTTTGGTTTTCCAAAACATGTCGGTGGCCTCGTCGAGATTGTAGAGCGCGACCGGTTTTCGCTCGGCCTCGTAGCTATCCAGCAGCGCCGGCCCAGCCCACCCTTGCAGCATCGCCTGGAGCTTCCATGCGAGATCGACCGCATCGCCGATGCCGGTGTTCATGCCAAAACCGCCGGTGGTCGACATCTGGTGCGCGGCATCTCCGGCCAAAAACACGCGGCCGTTTCTATACTGCTCGGCGATCATCTTGCGGCGATCCCACTTATAGACGGCCAGCACCTGAAACTGCACATCCCGACCGGCCACCCTCCGAATGATAGATTCGATAGGTGGTTGAGAGTCGCCTTTCAATTGCACGGTCATACGCCACAGACCCTTGCCGTCCAAGGCATGCATGTTGCCCCACATGCCTTCGGCGCCGACAACCCGATGCATCTGCGCCGGTCGGCCGTGTTGCATCGAAACGAATTCAGGGCAGCTAAAAAATACGTTCAAGTTCGAATTGAGACGCGGATCCCCATCCAGTTTGATTCCTGAAAGTTCT
>DASUVS010000071.1:0-14202 GCA_036378835.1 Binatia bacterium
GCGCCTGCACCCTTGCCGAACGGCAACCTGCTTATTTTCGACAACGGTCCGCATCGGCTGGATCATGCGCTGCCTTTTTCCCGGGTCATCGAGGTCGAGCCGGGAACCAAGCAAATCGTCTGGGAATATCGGGAAAAGCGAGAAAGCGATTTTTTCAGTCCGAGGATTTCCAATGCGCAGCGCTTGCCCAACGGCAACACGCTGATCTGCGAAGGCGATTTCGGTCGGTTGTTCGAGGTGACCGCAGGTGGAGAGGTGGTTTGGGAATATGTGAATCCCTATTTTGGCGGACCGTCAAACGCGCAACACAATCGAGTATTCCGCGCCTACAGATACAGTGCAGAGGAGATCGCCAAAGCGAGAGCCGCGGCTGGTGCTGCATAAAAATTTTTCCTCGAGAAGTGAAACAAGTCGGAACGGGAAGTAGATGGAATCGGTTGCCTGGGACCTGCGGAGTCCGACGTTCGTAAAACTCGCCCGGATCAGCCGCAGCTTAGTCCTGTACTCATGTTTCTTCAAAGAGGCTCCTGGCCTTTGAAGCGCGGCGTGATACGAACGGTTCCCTTTACTACGGCACCACTGCGGTAATGTCGATCTCTAATAGCATTCCCGGAATCGCAAGTCCGGAGATGACGAGAAAAGTGTTGGCGGGAATCGGGCCCTTTTCACCGTACTCTTCGCGCCGGCATTTGCCGACATCGGCCTGGTATCTGATATCGGTGACATAGACTACCTGTTTTACGACGTCGGCGAGCGTGCCGCCATGCTTGGCCAAGTGACGCTTCATTTTATCGTAGGCGTATTTGCACTGAAGGTAGGGATCGCCAAGGTGGCGGATTGCGCCTTGAGGCTTGTCTTCATCCTCGGCTCCGACTCCGGCTAGGAAGATCATTTTTCCCGGGCCGGTGACGGTTACCACTTCAGTGAAACGGCCCTTGGTCCACTCGGCATCGTTATAACGCTTGACTTCAAGCGTCTGCGCCATCGCGCTTACATGCATGAAGAAGTTGAATAGGATCGCCGACGCGAGCCATGAAATTCTTACCATGTTCGACTCCTCCATTAACTTTAGCTGGCGTATCTCTACTGCTTTCCAATAGACGCGATCGTGAAGCCGGTCAAGTGTATTTTACGAAGAGATCAGGAGCCTAGTAACAACCCTGGCGTAGGCACAGATTTCTTGAAATGGGAGGCAACAATTCGTGTGCCCACGCAAGCCACTTACCGGAAAGAACGAAATAGCAGATTTTGGCATTTCTGTATGAACTGCAAAGAATGGCCGGACAAGGATTTCGACGAGATCAGCAGCGCGGCGGATCCGCATTGGATCAGCTCTGCGCTGAATGTGCGGAGCTGGAATGGAAAGAGGCAAAAAGTGCCAATGTTCCGATGAAATCGTACCCTAGCGCCTGAGTTTTCTGGTATCTCCGCTTGCGGAGAACTCATCTAAATTTAAAAATTTTCTTGCGCCGATGTCCTGAATTCCTCGGTCGGTTCGTCGTAGTATTGAAGCAATCAACGATCGATTACTCTGAATAGCGATCAGAATCGCCCGTATAGGGTTGACAATAGTTGGGAAGAAACTACGAGTTAAACTAGATTAACTGAAAAGGAGTAAGGGATGAGCAAGGTACGAGTGCTGGTTGGTACAAGGAAAGGGGCGTTTCTTCTGACGGCGGACGCAAAGCGCGAGAGTTGGAATGTCAGCGGCCCGCATTTTGCCGGCTGGGAGATCTATCACATCAAGGGATCTCCGGCTGATCCGGACCGATTGTTTGCATCGCAGTGCAGCAGTTGGTTCGGTCAAATCATTCAACGCTCGGATGACGGCGGCAAGACCTGGCATCAACCCGGAACGCCGCCGGGCGAGCCGACCACCACTCCGGACGGCATGCCCAAGGGCGAGAGCAACAAATTCGTTTATGACTCGTCCCCTGAAACCGGCAAACCGCTTACGACACACCAATGGTACGACGGCACACCAAAACCCTGGGAGTTCAAGCGCGTGTGGCATCTTGAGCCTTCGCTAAACGATCCAGAGGTCATCTACGCGGGGGTTGAAGATGCCGCCTTATTTCGCTCGATCAATGGCGGTCAGACGTGGCACGAGCTTGCCGGATTGCGCGGCCATGGCACAGGTTCAGCCTGGCAGCCCGGCGCCGGTGGAATGTGCCTGCACACGATCCTTCTTGATCCGAGCGATCCTAATCGGATCTACATAGCGATATCGTCTGCGGGCGCGTTTCGAACCAATGATGCGGGCAAGACTTGGCAGCCGATCAATCGCGGGCTTCATTCGCTCTATATCCCCGAGCCGACGGCGGAGATAGGCCACTGTGTCCACCGAATTGCGATGAACCCGTCGCGCCCCGGGGTGTTGTTCATGCAGAAACATTGGGATGTGATGCGCAGCGACGATGCCGGTGAGTCATGGCGCGAAATCAGCGGCAACCTGCCAACCGACTTCGGCTTCCCCATCGACGTGCATGCGCACGAGCCGGATACCGTCTACGTTGTGCCGATCAAGAGCGACTCGGAGCACTTCCCGCCTGACGGTAAACTGCGCGTGTACCGCAGCCGTACAGGCGGCAACGAGTGGGAGGCTCTGACCAAAGGATTGCCGCAGAGTGATTGTTACGTCAACGTGCTGCGCGATGCCATGGCGGTCGACTCACTCGATTCCTGCGGCGTTTATTTCGGCACCACCGGCGGGCAGGTATATGCATCGTCTAACGCGGGTGACAGCTGGGCGCCGATCGTCCGAGATCTGCCGCCGGTACTCTCAGTCGAGGTTCAGACACTGCCATGAAGCGGGCAATGAAGATAACCTCCGGCGGTGTTC
The DNA here is from genome assembly GCA_036378835.1 of Binatia bacterium. Classification (GTDB taxonomy): domain Bacteria; phylum Desulfobacterota; class Binatia; order UBA9968; family UBA9968; genus WHTF01. Next base: position 2,843 of record DASUVS010000071.1, read on the forward strand.
TGGCATCGAAAACGTCTTCAATGTAGTTCAGCACTGCGCCTCAGGCGCTTTGTTTGACTGTGCCTGGCGAAGGGGTTTGAGTACTCGCGAGAGCCGTGCCCTTAGCTTTAGGAGAGTAAAGTCATGATTCGAGTCACGCTCCCAGCGCATCTCCGCAAGCTCGCCCACATCGACGGCGAAGTCTCGCTCGAGATCGCGGGTCAGATCACGCAACAGTCAATTCTCGACGCGCTCGAAGCGCGGTACCCGATGTTACGTGGCACTATTCGAGACCACGTCAAAGGTAAGCGCCGCGCTTTCGTGAGATTCTTCGCCTGCGGCGAGGACCTTTCTCACGAATTGCCGGATACGCCGCTGCCGGACGCGATCGCAACCGGGGCACAGCCTTTTATGATCCTTGGCGCCATAGCGGGCGGTTAGCTGAGCCCCCGAGCGGGGCTCGGGATTATGATTATTACGCCAATGCGCCTCGGCGCTTGGAACCGCGCTGTCCGGTCGAATCGGTTCATGCCGTTTGCTGTCGGCAGCGCATAAGCCGTAAAAGGAGAAAACATGGCAATGAAAATTTTTGTGAATCTACCGGTCAAGAACCTAAACAGGTCAGTGGAGTTTTTCAGCAAACTTGGCTTCAGTTTTGACAAGCAATATACCGATGAGACCGCCACGTGCATGGTCGTCAGTGAGGAAATCTTTGTCATGTTGTTGACTGAAGAAAAGTTTCAGACCTTCACTCCCAAACAGATTTGCGACGCGGCTAAATTTACCGAAGTGCTGCTGTGCTTATCTCTGGAGAGCCGTGCGAAAGTGAACGAAATGGCTGCAAAGGCGGTCGCTGGCGGAGGCTCGACCTACAATGATCCGCAAGACCATGGTTTCATGTATGCCCACGGATTTCAGGATCTGGATGGCCACATTTGGGAGCTGATTTACATGGAGCCGACCGCGGTAAAAGAGCCGCATAAGGGCGATTAATCAGCGTACCAGGACCTAAACGTGTATCCAACTGTTGCGCAGGTGCGCAGCGCGAAGGATTGATTATGATTAAAATTCTCATGATTATGCCAGTCGTTGTCATCATGTTTGCCGGCATCGTGGCTCTGCGACCTTCCATATTTCATGTCGCGCGGACGCTTAAGATGAGCGCGACTGTGCCGGCGGTCTTTGCGCAGGTCAATGATTTCCATAATTGGAAAGCATGGAACCCGTGGGGAAAATTGGATCCGGCGATGCAGCAAACATATCAAGGCGCGCCCGCGGGAACTGGCGCAGTCTACACCTGGGCTGGTAACAAAGAGGTAGGCGAAGGGCGCATGACTATCATCGAGAGCCGTCCCAATGATCTGATCCGGATCAATCTCGAGTTCTTCAAACCTTTTGCAGCCACAAACCTCGCGGAGTTCACATTTAGACCTGAGGGCGATCAGACAGCCGTCACGTGGAGCATGAGCGGTAAAAATAAATTTATCGCCAAGGGCATCCACCTGTTCATGAACATGGATCAAATGATCGGCGGACCCTTCGAGCGGGGATTAGCGCAAATGAAATCAGTTGTGGAAGCGGCATCGAACACGAGCGAGATGACATTCAACGATTGAATCGATTGCCGAAACGATGAACAGAATAGTAAATGGCGCCGAGTTTCTGAAAGTTGTTTTCAGGAAATATAAAGAGAGTCATGAACTCAAGGTCGGATGGGGAGGTCTCACGTGAAATACAAGGGTAGCTGTCACTGCGGCAGGATCGTGTTCGAGGCTGAAGGAGAAATCAAAGGAGCGACGGCATGCAATTGCTCTATCTGTTCGCGCAAAGGATCGCTCTTGTGGTTTGTGCCCCGCGAAAAGTTGACTGTGCTCACGGCGGAAGAGGCCGCCGGCACTTACACGTTCAACAAGCAGGTCATCAAGCACCACTTTTGTCAGACATGCGGCATTCATCCATACGGCGAAGGCGTTGATCCCAAGGGAAACAAGATTGCGGCAATCAATCTTCGGTGCGTTGAAGGGATTGACCTGAAAAGCATTCCGGTTCAGAACTTCGACGGAGCATCTTTATAACTCACACGAGCGGCGCGGAGGCGACTCACGGCGTGATCGATCTCCTGGTGAATTTGGACGTTGATGATCTCGACAAGGCGGTGCGCTTTTACAGCTCTGTATTCGGGTTAAGAGTCGGCCGCAGCCTCGGCGCCGCAGGATTGGAGATGCTTGGCTGTTCGTCACCAATTTATCTTCTGGTGAAATCAGCAACTCTGCCTGCAGAGACAACTTCGCAGGTGCGAACTTACCGACGGCATTGGACGCCGGTGCATCTCGATTTTGTCGTTGATGAAATCGAACCGGCGATTAAGCGAGCTGTGCTAGCGGGAGCGTTGCTGGAAAAGCCTGTTCAAGTATTCGAGTGGGGCAAGCTCGCCCTTATGGCTGATCCGTTTGGCCACGGATTTTGCTTCGTGCAGTTTGTTGGGCGCGGCTATGACGCGATCGCAGATTCCGTGTGACGGAATTTCAACCGAAGCTACCGGTCGTCAGCGGCGGCCTATGCCTAGGGCTGTCAATCGAGATGGAGGAGGTCAATCATGAACGTTGCTTTATGGATCGCTCAAGTGTTGCTTGCGGTCATTTTTCTATTCGCCGGGGGCATGAAGCTGGTGATGCCCATCGAGGAGTTAACGGCGCAGATGCCGATGCCGGGTTTGTTCGTGCGATTTATCGGCGTTGTTGAAGTCCTCGGTGGGCTCGGTGTAATTCTCCCGTGGCTGACCGGAATTCGGCCAGGTCTGACACCCTTGGCCGCTGCCGGGCTGGTGATCATTATGATCGGCGCGACGGTGGTCACCGTGATGATCGTCAATATTGCGATGGCGTTGATTCCACTTGTGGTGGGACTCCTAGCGGTGTTCGTCGCCTATGGCCGCTGGCGCCTGACGGCGCACCGCGAGTCGACTTGCGGATCGGTGCTCCAGCCGGGCCGCTGAGGATCGCTTCTGATTCCGGTGCCACACTTATCTGTAACTTTTTAAATCAACTGGAGAGAGGGCACATTCGATTGCCCGGTACGCTGCAAAGTATGTGTAGAAACATTAAGGTCCTTCATAATTTCGAACCGCCTGTCACCGAGGCAGAGATTCGCGCCGCCGCGCTGCAGTTCGTTAGAAAAATCAGCGGCTTCAACACGCCTTCGAAAGTCAATCAAAAGGCCTTCTCTGCCGCTGTCGATGAGGTGGCCCGGATCTCGGCCACGCTTCTGGCTTCGCTCGAATCGACGGCATCACCGAAGAATCGCCAAGACGAGGCTGCCAAAAGAAAGGCGAGTGCTGTGCGAAGATTCGACCGCCAAGTCCCGATGGAACATCGCGACGATTGAGCAGGGGCACTTCAACCAAGAGTCCCGATTCCGGGAGATCTTCGCTACTGAGTTCCACAGTGCATTCAGCCGGTCGAGGAGTAAGCCAAGGAATACGAGCTACACTTTACGCTTCTATTACGTCAGCGGTGCAAGAAGCCACTTCACCATGATCGTTCATCTCATAGACGGCACATATGAGCTGTTCCGCCACTTCTATGGCCTGCGCCGTTTCAACAAGGGTCGGGACCGGCCGTTCGGTGCCGTCATTGGCGTCCTCAATACGGTACTGCAGATGATCGAGAGTGGAGCGACTCACGTGGGTGTGGCGACCGATCATGTGATCGAATCCTTTCGAAATCGTCTCTGGCCTGATTATAAGACCGGTGACGGTATTGAGCCGGCGCTTCTTGCCCAGTTCCATCCGCTCGAAGAAGCACTGGCGGCGATGGGAGTAGCTGTCTGGCCGATGATTGAGTTGGAGGCTGACGACGCGCTTGCCTCCGCTGCGCAGATTGCCTCCGGAAACGCGGCCGTGGAGAAAATTTGCATCTGGACGCCCGACAAAGATTTGGCGCAGTGCGTCCGCGGCGACCGGATCGTGCAGGTGGAGCGTCGAACGCAGAAGATGCGCGATGCCGAAGGAGTTCGCGAGAAGTTCGGGGTAGATCCGGTTTTGATCCCCGACTTACTTGCTCTGATCGGCGATGCGGCGGATGGCTTTCCGGGCGTTCCCGGAATCGGGCCGGTCACGGCTGCACGGCTACTTAATCGGCACGGCATGATAGAAAATTTTCCATCTACCGTACTGGGAAATAATCGCGAGTTGGCGCTGTTGTTCAAGAATCTAGCGACGCTCAGGACGGATGCGTGTCTGTTCCGCGACATCGAAGAGTTGCGCTGGCGGGGACCTAGCAAGGGATTTGCCGCCTGGGTGGAGCGTCTCGGAGACTCTCGTCTGCTGGAACGCTGTCTCAAGGCAGAAAGCATGATTTCGATAGCGGATCTGGCTTAATGAATGATCCAATCACGACGGAGGACGATAAATGCGCTACGTTGATGGTTTTCTATTGCCGGTGCCCAAGAAAAATCTGCAGGCATATCGCCGCATGGCCGAAAAGGCTGGAAAGATCTGGCGCGAGCACGGCGCGCTTGAGTATCGCGAATGTGCCGGTGACGATCTTAATGTGAAGGGCCTGGTATCGTTTCCGCGAACGATCAAGCTTAAGCGCGGTGAGACGGTGGTGTTTGCCTGGATCGTATTTAAATCACGAAGCGATCGGGATCGGGTCAATGCAAAGGTTATGAAAGATCCGCGTTTGGCAGATTCGATGGACCCGAAGTCGATGCCGTTCGACGTTGAGCGCATGGTCTACGGCGGATTCAACGTCTTGGTCGACGAATTATCCAGCAGCGGGAACGGCCGTTGATATACCGAACCCACCCGATTTCGGCTGTTGAAACACAAGATTTACCCGATGTACTGGTGCCTTGTACAGCCTTCCTTGGGCAAAGTCAGTGAGCAGTTGTAATGCCTTCGAGCGTTTGTTTCATTCTGTTTAATGCCTGCTGGATCATTTTCCCGATAGTATCGGCCACTTCATTGGGCATCAAATCCGCTATCCAAACGACGCGACACTTGTCGTCGCCGTCCGCGAATACCTGCACGGATGCGTTATGGTGAGTGAGAGGCGCGCCGCGAGCCGACCAAGCGTGGCGGCAGGTTTTATCATCGATAGCGACGATGAGTTCTCGCACGACCATGCCGTTGGCAAACGTTACGGTTCGCCAGCCGCCTTCTAATTTACAGTCTACTACGAAGCCAGGTACCAAACGTTTGTGGATCGCGCCGAGATCGCGAATCGCGTCCCAGACGAATTCTTTACTCCGCTCGATTGCGATTTCTTTCTGGATAGTCGCCATAATCTCTTCACTCAGCGGCTAATTCGTTCCGCTCGGTTCAACTCAACTGCCGGTCTCCGGCACTGTCATCACTTCGAGCAGATGGCCGTTAGGGTCTTCGAAGTAAAAGCCGCGCCCGCCGCGACGAGTGTAGATCTTGCCATCGGTATGATTGTAGGGCCCGCTGCCGTACGGCAGTCCTTTGGACTTCACCCGCTGATATATCGCGTCGAACTCCGCATCGCTGATGTGGAAGGCATAGTGATGACTCTGAGGTTCCGTCTCGTCGGCAAAATCAAAGGTGAGATTGTCGTTGACCTGCACTTGCGCAAAATATCCGTCGCCGGGCTTGACGTTCAATCCGAAAATCTCGGCAAAGAATTGTGCCGAGGCGAGTTTATCCTTTGCCGGGACGATGGTGTGATCAAGAACGATTGGCATACGGTTCTCCTATATAAGTTAATTATCGGATGATGCTCTTCCAACCGTCACGCACCTCAGACTCGCGTTAATCGAAGTCAGAACGGTTGAAACAGCTCGATCGGATTTCCCGAAGGATCCTCCACGAGAATTTGTTTGCCTCCGTTGCCGGTGACGATCTCGTTCCGAAATCGCGCTCCGGCTTCCCTCAGTTTCTCTACAGTGGCTTCGAGATCATCGACTTCAATCTGTATTCGGTTCCAACCACCGGCGCTGGGAAGCTCGCGGTCGGGCATTGCTTGTCCGGCTCCTCCCGCGCCCGGTCGATTAAGCAGCAACTGCAAATCTCCTCGCGACAAGCTCGCGAAACCTGGCGCGGGATGCATCTCGAGCTTGAAACCAAGCATGCTGGTGTAGAAAGGAATTGCCGCGTCGACATCGTCGACGATGTATCGGACACTAACTTTACTCATGGTTTTCTCCCTGAACTGTTGCGTGCTTGAAACTCGGCGCAAAAACAATCATGTGCGGATTCGGGCACGCCTGGCGGCAACACAATCACGAACATTGCTTGTTCCCGAGATACCGCAGAGGCTAGGCGCCCAGCTTCGGCGCGGCCGGGCGCGCGATCAGGCGATCGACATAGGCCTCGAGCTTGGGTCGATCGGGCTTGCCACCGAGCATCCGCCTCCACATGAACATGGAACCGATCATCACGTCGGCGGCGGTAAACCACTCGCCAAACAGGTAAGGACCGCTGCCGAGTTCGCCCTCGATAAGATTGCGCACGGTCTCGAAATCCGACCAGCCGCGCTGCGGCGTGGTCTGGCCGCCCAACATGACGTCACCCAAGGCGGGTTCGAGCTGCGCTGTCGAATAAACCATCAACGAAAGATATCGCCCGCGCTCGGGGGCGCCGATCTTCGGAGCAAGTTTAACTTCCCCAAACTTGTCGCCCAGGTACAAACAGATCGCCGCTGTTTCGAAGACCTTCGACTCACCGTCGTGCAGCGCCGGCAACTTCCCGGCCGGGTTGATCTTGAGAAACTCCGGTGTCTTGTGCTCGCCCTTCTCAAATTCGATGGGCACGATCTCGTATTTAGCGCCGCACTCATCGAGCATCCACTTCGCGATAACGGCGCGGCTCTTGGGATTGTAGTACAGTTTCATGATTTCACCTCCTCGTCCGTTTAGTTGGCGCTTTTCGATGGTTGATCTCGATGACTATCTTAAATGGTTGTTGCGTTTCATCAATACGACGAATGAGCCTTGGCTTGCAGGACAGGCGAAGTTTGTCTCGCGTTGGTCGGGTGAGCTTTAAGCCCGAAATAGGACCCTCAAGGGAAGCCGCCGATGCGGCTGAATGCTCGAACAGATAAGTTTCTCCACCTTGCTGTTCGGCTTCGTTTCGGAGCCCAAGTTTTCAGCGAACCCTGCAACTGCGATCAGCGCCTCGGCCACAGGATTGTAATCCTGCATGAAGCTCGCGATCGAGCGGATGAGTTTGTACTGATTTGCAAAATCTCCGGCACGTTTGTATCCCGGCAATCATTACAAAGACCGAGAAGCCATTTCTCTTAGTTGGCTTTTTTCTCCTGTGGATACGCCGGCAGGTCATCGCCAAGGCGAATCCATGAGAGCTTACTCTCGGTCCAGGTATGATTTTGCGGCTCGAGTTGCTCTGGATCGTCCATGCTTCCCAGAGTTAAATCGACCGACTCCGGCAGATCTAGACGACGGTAGGTGAGCGCGGTGCCGCACCGGCCGCAAAAAGTGCGCACTACGTTCTTCGACGAGGCATAACAAACAGGTTGGCCTTGTGTGAAGTTGAACTTATCCGAATCGAATCCCGCCCACGTTACTAATGGCGCGCCACTGGCGCGCCGGCACGTCCGGCAGTGGCAATGGGTTATCCCGTAGCCGTTCCCCGACGCGCGATATCGGATCGCGCCGCAGAGGCAGCCCCCTTCTATCGCTCTCAGCGATTGCATCATGGTACCTCCCAAAATAATCCCTGGCGAACGTGTAAGCCTGGAGACAAAAGTTTTTCGGCGCGCAATCGAATCTGATCTTCCTTCGGGCTCTCTCATGCGATCGCACCCTACGATTGTCGTCGCAGGCTGAAAGCGAAGCTTTCGGCCAAGAAAATCCCCTTCGAAATCTCGATGGCGGCTCTCGCTGATTCTCACGCAAGCTTTGCGATCGACTAGAAGATACCCGCGTTCACAAGAAAGAATATATCTGCCCTGCCAGTGGTTCAAGATGATTACTCTCTCATCGAAGTTCGAATGGCATCTGCCGGCGCAGCAACAATCAAGATCGCACCCGTCGAATTGCGCAACTGCGCCGCAAGCTCGAGACGCTTCGAAAAACCGCCCGGAATTTTGCAGGAGACTATTTTATGCCTGAAGCATTCGGCCAGGCCGCGAGGATGCGAGATCTCTAATCCTTGACCCGATAGCCGCGCGTTTCAGCCTCGGAGATGCACTGTTTTTGCTGATTGCGAACCGAGATAGCGCCGAAGAAGCCCGAACCGCTGGTTTCGCAGGTAAGCAGGTCGCCTTGACTGTTCACCAGAATGGTTCGCTCGGTTGCGCAACCGGCCAAACTAAAGGAAAGGGCAAGAAGAACTATCATTCGCATAAACTGTATCGAATATATCGCCTTCAGGCGTCGGTTAGCAAAGGGCTGAGTTGTTCGAACCAAACGCCGATGCCGCCGTGATAAACGTAGTCGGCAATATCATCCAACGGAGTCTCATCGCGATTAACGATCGCCAGAAGGGCGCCGTTGCGCTTGGCTATAACCGGAAAAGAGGCGGCGGGTTGGACCTGGAGCGAGGAGCCGACGACGATGAAAACATCAGCCGCCTCGGTCCAAATTTGCGCGCGGCGCATGGGTTCCGCGGGCATCTGTTGACCGAAAGATATATTTGCTGATTTGAGAAAGCCGCCGCAGGCATCGCAGGTAGGGGCCGAGAACTCTTCTGCCAAGCCTTCGTAAACGTCGGCGGGTTCAAAGCGCTTGCCGCACTTCAGGCAGGTGACCAGGCGATCGGTTCCGTGGAGTTCAACCAGCTTTTCGTCGCAAACGCCAGCGAGCTTGTGCAGCCCGTCGATGTTTTGCGTGATCAGGCCAAGCAGTTGGCCGCGCTGCTCGAAGTCTCGGATCGCATAGTGGCCGATATTCGGCTTGACGCTCTTGAAGAGTTCGTAAGTCGCTTTCTTCAAGCGCCAATGCTGAATGCGCGCCGCTTCGCTGGCTAGGAAATCCTGAAAATAAACCGGTTGGTATTGGGTCCAGACCCCACCCGGGCTGCGAAAATCAGGAACTCCGGACTCAGTGCTGATCCCCGCGCCAGTAAAAAAAACAATGTCACGATAGCTTCGTATTTGCGCGGCAAATTGTTCCAGCTGCATCAAGCTACCTCATCAAAATTACTGCTGTGGCGCACCGCAACCAGCTTATAAGTTGAAGTGACTGAACTCAATGTTGGAGATCAGTACCAGCACGCGAGGCGGCACATCCAGGTTCGTAGCTGCCAATACCCACCAGCCCGATGCGCCTGTCATCCGGCATCGCGCACGGGTGAATTTCCCGTTGGGCGCCACCGGCGCATTCGAGCGTCGCCCTTTTAAGTTATTACTTCGATGAGACAATCCATCAAACAGTATGATCGAGCTTGATCCCCTTCCCGCTAAACAGTAACCTCGTGCAACAAATCCCCTGAAGATAGGCGGTCATTCTATGATTTCATCCGCTTTCCAGCTTGATCTCGCGCCGACAGGGAAACTGCGTGCCGGCATCAACTATGGAAATCCCGTGCTGGCGAGGAGAGACCCGACCAGCGGACAGCTCGGCGGCATAGCGGTCGAGCTCGCTCGCGAACTCGGCAGACGGACTGACTTGCCGGTCGAGCTGGTTGGTTTTGAATCGGCCGGCAAAATGGTTGAAGGAGTACAAGCCGGTGCCTGGGATGTCGCATTCCTTGCTGTCGATTCTGGGCGTGAACACGAAATCAGTTTCACCGCGCCGTACATAGAAATTGAAGGCACCTATCTTGTGCCGCCAGGGTCGGCGCTTAGCGCCATCGCGGATGTTGATCGTGAGAATGTTCGCGTTGGTGTGTCAAGTAAGAGCGCGTACGATCTGTTTTTGAGCCGGAATCTAAAACAGGCTCAACTGGTCCGGGCGTCCACCCCCGAGGCTGCGTTCGAGTTGATCGTCGCTGGCAAGGTGGACGTGCTCGGAGGGGTCAGACAGCACCTCGTGGCAAACAGCGTGAAGCTTCCCGGAGCGCGTGTGCTCGACGGGCGCTTCATGGCGATTCAGCAGGCACTCGGCATTCTAAAAGGGCGCCAGGCGGGCTTAAGCTACCTCCGTGAATTTATCGAAGACGTAAAGGCTTCCGGGTTTGTTGCCCAGGCGCTCGAGAAAGCTGGAGTTCAGGGCGTCTCGATCGCGCCGAGGATGATCAGTAAGTAACTCGGTGTTTAGGGATGCTCAATTCAACGATCGAATCGAGCGGCAGCAGCACCTAGATCATACGTCGTCGTCAGATTGACGCCGGTTGATCGAGCTCGAAGCCGAGATCTTCGATCATGCGGTGCGCGTCGGACGCTTGTTGACCTGGGGTCGTCAGATAACCGTTGACGAAGATTGAATTGGCCGGGTAGAGGCTCAGCGGCTGAAGCGAGCGCAGGTTGACCTCTCGTCCTCCAGCCACGCGAATTTCTTTGCTTGGATTGACGAATCGGAACAGGCAAAGCGTCTTCAAACATTTTTGTGGAGTCAGCTGTCTCTTGGCTTCGAAAGGAGTCTTGGGAATGGAATGCAGAAAGTTCACCGGGATGGATTCGATATCCATAGCTCGAAGGGTAACCGCAAGATTGATGATGTCGTCGTCGCTTTCACCCATGCCGATGATGCCGCCGGAGCACGTGCCGACACCTGCCGACTTGACGTTTTCCACGGTCGCCACCCGGTCGTCGTAGGTGTGAGTCGTGACGATTTCCGGATGGTGTTCGCGGCTGGTATTGAGGTTGTGATTGATTCGTCCGACGCCGACCTCTTTGAGGCTGCGAATCTTGTCCTCGCTCATCAAACCCAGTGAGCAGCAGATGTTGATGCCGACCTTTGCGCGAATTTCTTTTACCGCTTCGGCGATCTGTTCGATCTCTTTAGGGGTCGGCCCGCGGCCGCTGTTGACGATGCAGTAGCGCACTGCGCCGGCTTCTTTGGCGCGCTTGGCGCCTTCGACCAGCTGTTCTTTGGAAAGGAACGGATAGCGCTCGATGGGAGCCTCAGAAACGGACGACTGGGAGCAGTAGTGGCAGTCCTCCGGGCATAGACCGCTTTTGGCATTTTGTAGCATGTGGATCTGCACCCGCTTGCCGAAGTAATGATGACGCACCTTGAAGGCGGCGCTGACAAGCTCTGGAATCTGTTCATCGGAAGCGTTGAGCACTGCCTTCATCTCATCCCGTTCCAAGAGCTCTCCTTGAAGCGATTTATCAGCGAGTTTGCCAAAATCCATTAACGCCTCCGGTGTGGCAATTTCTAGCACGCGTTTGAACCCCTTGCAAATCTTGGGTTTTTATCCGGGACGAAAAAATTAAACTCCCAGATCTTGGGATCTAAGTGTGTGCCTGGCTGTGATCACTGGCAAGCCCGAGGGCTTTACTCGGCTTTCTCGG
>DASUVS010000072.1:0-5500 GCA_036378835.1 Binatia bacterium
TTTGGCGAAACTCATGTTATTTTCTGCAGCCTCCTTATAATTTTAAGCCTTAGATAGTTCGTAGCTTCAGTGATTAGACGATATCATGGAATCTGCGCTTCAGCTTGTGCTTGGCGAGCTCTGCCTGATTGTTAAGCGGCCGCCTTTAGGAGTACTTTGAATTCAAATCTCCCTCCCTGGTCCACGTGTATTAACCAAGGCTCCTCGTTAAAACCGGATGTGGATCCTCGGCTGATGTTGATCCACGGCTATAGGTGCTCGAGCTGTGTGAGGGTTGCGGCGTAATCAGCAACGGCTTTATCGATCGGATAGTCGGGTTGATATCCGAGCTGTTCTTTTGAGCGCGAGAAATCACTCGCAAGACGAGACTCGGGGTAAGGCATCGGATTGTCGCCTTTGATCAAGTCGATCTTCGATTCGGGAAAATTCTGTCGAATGGCAGCAATGATCTCCTCACCGCCGACCATCTGGCCATTACCAATATGAAACAGATTATCCTTGAATTTTTCGTGCAATACGGCGAGGACGGTTCCTTTCGCGGCATCCTTGCCGTACAAGATTTCGGCAGCGCCATAAGGCCATTTGATTTTTGCCGGTTCACCTTTGATAGCGGCGCGGATCATTTGCTGGATCGCGACTTCCCGGGTCGCTTTGAGCGCCACTGGCGACGGACCGTAGAGGCCGCCGACATAACGGAGGCAAATGAACTCAAAACCGTAACGTTTGGCATAAGCCCGGCCCATGAACTCGCAACTGGCTTTGGTAGCGGCATAGATCGAAGGCGGGTTTACCGGAATGGATTCATCTATTTTCGCTAAACCCTCGCCGATAGATCCTAGGTAGACTGTTCCCGAACTTGGAAAAATGATCCGGGAAACTTTTTCCAGGCGAGCCGCTTCGAAGACGTTGACCGTTCCCATAAAATTCAGACGCACACCGCTATACGGACGGCGCTGAACTTCCTCGCCCAGAAATGCTGCAAGATGAATAATCCGATCGCAGTCATACTCGCGCAGCGTTGATATCAGGGCCGGCAGGTCCGCCATGTCGCCGCGAACCAAAGTGACTTGTTTTCCGTCGACACCGACCGCCGCAAGCAGCCGCTCGTTGATTGCCAAATCGAAAACAACCGGCCGTTCGCCTCGTTCCAATAGCATGCCCACGGCATAGGCGCCGACGAGCCCCGAGCCGCCGGTGACAAGAATTCCCTTGGCCATCTTGGCTCCTCCAGGAACTGCCTCTAGTATCGTAAACCGTCTATTGAGTCAACGTAGTCATTTTTATCTATTTCAACGCCCTTTGTACGAGTTTTACCGATTCAAAGTTACCGAAGGCTAGCCGGTGACGCCATTGCTAAGACTTTGGTCTGACGAAGATGAGTGTTTGCTTGATTTCATGAAGAGCAAAATGGTAGTTATGCGGCGGTTTCCAAGGAGGATTTGTTGATGGCAACTAAAGTCGCTTTGGCATTAGCCGGATTGATCTCATTCCTGATCGCGACTTCCCCCGCGAATGCACAGGAAAGGCTCAGGCTTGCATGGGCCGGTTTCAGCCCGACCAATAGTCCGATCTGGGTCATGGAGGATAGAAAGCTTCTACAAAAGATGGGTGTTGAACCGGAAATCATCGCAATCAACGCCAGCCCCACGGTACTCCAAGCGCTTCTGGCAAATGAGATCGATGCAGCCAGCATCTCTGTTACCACGCTGACCAGCTCCCGCCTTCAGGGTGCCGACACCGTAATGATTGTCGGGGTAGTGCCCACCTTTGTCGACCACATCGTTTCACTCTCCAGCATAACCAAGGTAGAACAACTCAAGGGAAAAACCGGCGCGGTCAATCGTTTAGGAAGCACATCTGACCTAGGTCTTCGTCTTGCCTTGAGGAAACTTGGAGTGGATCCGGAAAAAGACGTCAAGATTATCCCTGCAGGAGGCAATCCCGAGCGATTCGCGGCGCTCAGCAAAGGACTGGTGCAATTTACTATTATGCCGGAGCCTTTCTTGACCCAGGCAGAGAAGCTCGGATTCCGCAACCTCTTTAATGTGACCGATCTCAAAATTCCCTTCTGGTGGAATGGCATTCTCAGCCGAGAAGCGATCGTTAAGAAAAATCGGCCGCTTCTGCTCAAGCTCACCCGGGCCATGGTAGAGGCCATCCACATTATCAAGACCGAGAAGGAATATGCCAAAGGTCTCTTCAAAAAGAATTTAGGCGTCGCCGATCCTGAAGGCCTTGAACGTGCTTACCAGGACTATTCAAATGTATTTCCGGAGATCCCCTACCCGAATCCCGAGGGCGTGAAGACCATGCTCGACGACCTTGCGCCGCGCAACCCCAAGGCCGCCGCGGCAGACCCCAAGACATTCGTCGATATGAGTCTGGTCAAAGAGGTGGAGACCTCTGGTTTAATCAAGCAGCTTTATAAGAAATAAACCACGGAGGTTGAATCATGGCAGCAGAACCAGAAGTACTCCCAGACGAACATCCACTGATGCGCCAAGGAATGGGCCGCCTACGTGGCAAGATTGCGGTGATCACCGGAGCAAATAGTGGAATCGGCAGGGCCACCGCTCGGCTCTTCGGGCGCGAAGGCGCTAAAGTCCTCTGCTGCGACATTCAGGAAACGATCACTCCGCGAATCGACGAGCTGATCACACGGGAAGGCGGTGAAGCGGTTTTTAACAAGATCGATGTGACCAGGCAGGAGGACTGCGAGCGCCTGCTCAGCGCCGCCATCGAAGCCTTTGGCGACTTGGATATTCTTTATAACAACGCCGGCGCCGGCATTCGCAAAAAACTTCATGAGCATACCGATGACGAGTGGAACTTCGTTCTCAATACCAACTTGAACGCAATGTTTCGCGGCGCCCGCGCTGTGCTGCCGCATTTCATCAAAAAAGGCAGCGGTAACATCGTCACCACCGCTTCCACCTTCGGCCTTTTGGCTTCAGCGGAGTATCCGGGTTACTGCGCCACTAAGGCGGCCATCGTTAATCTCACGCGTGAGATGGCATTGGACTATGGTCCGCTCGGGATACGAGTGAACTGTGTCTGCCCCGGCGCCATCGAGACTCCGCGCTTCCGGGGATTTCCGCCCAAACCGACCTTGAGCGGTATCACCGAGGAACAGCGCAAGGCGATGGGCTCCAGCAATAAGGCCTTGCTGCGCATGGGCCGTCCGGAAGAGATTGCCTATGGCGTACTGTTCCTGGTCTCCGATGAGGCTTCGTTTGTAACGGGCCATGCGCTGGTCATCGATGGCGGTCAAACCATCGACGCGTAGAGGAACTGGGGTGCTGGAGTAGCGGAGTGGCGGAGTTTTGGGTTTAGAAACAATTACACTCGCGTATGTTGTAGTGAAGACCTATCAGGCTGATCAAAAAGGTTCAGATGCAAGGCGCGCGATGATCGACGAGCGAAGGCGTACTCGGCAGTACGTCGAGCGACTCGGACAAGCGCAACGCAGCAGATGAGCCTTTTTTATCAGCCTGCCACGTTACTTTCGAACGACGTACCAGTTGTTTTGAATATCATGCGCCAACTCACGTTTCTCCACTGATCTAAATCCGGCTTTTTGAAGATAATCGCGGGTCATCTCTTCGCCCCACATCGCTCCGACGCCTTCACCGCCCTGCGCCAGGGAAACCGTCATGCAGTGCATGCATGAAACGGTATACAAAAACGGGCCGATCGGATGATCTAGATTCTTGTGAACGTGACTGGACCCTTTGATATCCTGCATCAGGTAGACTCCGTTGGGTCGAAGGGCGCGATAAACGCCTTTAAGAACATTCAATGGAAATTTTTGATCGTGAACCGCGTCGAACGTGGTTATCAGATCGAATGCTTCGACTTCTGCGGTTTGATCGAAATTACTCAGATCGGCAACGATAAATTCCACGTTCCTGAGTTTCTTCTCCGCTGCGGTCTTCCAAGCGAACATGACCGCTTCGCTTGAGAGATCGATGCCGGTGAATCTGCTTTTGGGAAAGAGTTCAGCTAGCCGAATCATGATGAGTCCGCGACCGCAGCCGGCATCGAGCATTTGAATGCCGTTTGCCAACTGATCCGACAAGCCGGGAACCAGAGGAAGGATATGACTCTCTAAAGAAGAAAGAACCGATTGACCGCTGTCCTCGGCCATAACCTCATGGAAGCGCGGAAACCCGGAATAGGGAACGCCACCGCCTTTATAAAAGCATTCGACAATCTCATCTTCGACGCTGCCCATAACACCGATGTACTGCGCGAACACGGACATATTATTGGCACCCGCTGCGCGAGTGAGCGCTGCTGCGTGTTCTGACGGCAAGGAAAACTTGTAGGTATTCGGATCCAACTCGACAACGCCGCCGGTTACCATGGCGCCAAGCCATTCGCGAACGTAGCGCTCGTTAAGACCGGCTTTAGAAGCAATCTCGCCGGACGAGGTCGGATGAAGCTTGCTCATGGTGTCAAAAAGCCCGGTACGGTGTCCGATGGAAATCATCACGCATAGCGAGCTATGATTCAGCATCGACAGGAGACGATTGGCAAAATCGTCAGCCTTTGCTTGGCTAAACGGAGTGGTTGGAGGATCGTTAGTCATAGCGCACCTCTTCTAGATCAGAACGTAGTTAACCAGCGCGTTTGAGCAGTCCCCTTTCACCTTAGCAATTAGCTTTAAGTGGATCCTCGACACTGTGAGAATTGGAGCACGACTAGCAAGACCCCTAAATGCCGAAACCGAGTTCAGAGTAAACTCAATCGTCAACTACAATCAAGGCTGCGTGCCAATAGCTGGTTCAATGCTTTTTGAAGTAATCGGCAAGTATTCTTTAGCGAACACGGTAATTGCAGCGGCGACATCGGCGGCGGTTCGATCGAGGTTATCGCTCGCGCGAAGCCGGGTTCCAAATTCCAACTGCATAGCATCGATGCCGTTAGCGCGGTCACTGCCATAAGTTCGAACAGTATGGCCGCCGCTATAACGCGACTCGCGATCATTAACTCTCGGGTCGGGCAGGATGTTGTACCCGCTTAGAGCTAACTGGCCGAGGATACTTCGGCGCCCGCTCAGTGCTTGTACGCCGAATCTGTGGATCAGGTCCGCGACACTTTTACCGTGCCTGGTGCCACGGAAGATCACGTTTCCTTCGGCCGCTTGCCCGTGGATGTCGAGCAGCAAGCCGCGTCCCCATACCTTCCGTATTTGCTTGCAGGCTTCGTCAACTGCCCGGTGAAAAGCCGCATAATAGGGCTGCGCTTCAAGAGCTTCATAGGCTCCGGACGAAGGACGATTGGCGTCGACATATTTTCGATCGAACCGGGCAACGACGAGAAACGGCTTGGCTCCGGATAACTCGCCAAGCTTTAGCGCAATAGCTGCGGCTAATTCCGCGGTATGATGATCACGCCGGGTTTTGAACTGCAGCACATTCGCGCCCTGGCGAATGCCGATTCCTGGAATGGCCTCACGGCCGCCGTGCGGCGCGACCAGAACAACCGGAAAGTTACC